>DCMF01000129.1 GCA_002321305.1 Verrucomicrobia bacterium UBA1629
TCGCTATTGCATGGCAGTGATTCGATTATTCGATTATTCTCTAATTCGATTATTCGATTATTTCTCTCTCGATTATTTCTCATTTGATGCACGGGACAGTCTCGTGCGCAAAAACAGAAGAAACAGAAAAGGAAAACTAACAATGAAGAAACTCATGATCCTCGCGGCGGTCGCCTGTGCGGCGATTGGCGCACAGGCGGCCTCCGTCACTTGGGGTTCGGCTACATCATCCGGGAGCAGAACCTTCTTGGTTGACAAGACAGGTGCGAAGATTGGAGCTTCAGACTTTGGCAGCCTCGGCGTGAACTTCGTCCTCATCGCGCTGTCGGGGGATGACCTGACGGCCTACAAGAACGGCACGTACTCGTCCGCTTACGATGCCAGCGCCGTCCTCAGCACGGGCGCAATTTCGTCTTCCACGAAAGCGGGCAAGGGCTCGTTCTCGACTGACTTGAAGTTCACCTACGGCGAGGCGAACCCGATCAAGGACGGCGACTTCCTGGCAGTCGTCATCACCGACGGCAGGACGATGATGAACATCACCTACGCCGACGGCGGCAAGGTCACCGACACTTATCTGGTCAACGGACTTGCGGACAACCTCTGGACGGGCACGGGCAACCAGCCGTTCAACTTCGCGACGGAGGGCAATTTCACCGCCAACATCCCCGAACCGACTTCGGGACTGCTCCTCGCGCTCGGCCTTGCGGGCTTGGCACTCCGCCGCAAGCGCGCCTGACACAAGGATGCGTTCGCGCAGTTTCGCAAAAGACGCCCGTCGGCCTTTGCCGGCGGGCGTTCATTTGTTCCCTTGGCGTCTTACTCGTAGTGCCCGCGACAGCCAATGATGCAAAGCGCGCCGTCGGGCGACTGGCAGTAGACCAGTCGGTTCTTCTCGTCGATCCGGCGCGAGAAGAACCCCTGCAGCTCGTTTCTCAAGGCCTCCGGCTTGCCGATCCCGACGAGAAGACCGTTCCGCTCAATGTCACGGACGAGCGCGTTGATGCGGCGCAAGGTTCTCTTGTCCTGTGTCTGCCAATAGAGGTAGTCGTCCCATCCCTGGTCTGTCCATGTCTTCCGCATGGCCTCAATCCTCGATCAGCTCGTGTTCCGTCACCCGCCCGTCTCTTGCGGCCTCTGCGGACGCCTTCAGGTGGCGGATGTTTGACTCGCAGTAGAACGGGTCGGCGGAAAGCGCGAACGGGATCCGGCGGTCACGGACGACGCGCTTGACGAAGAGGTTCAGCGCGGCGTTGACGCTCAAGCCGATCTCGTCGCAAATCTGCTCGAAACAAGCCTTGACGGAAGGGTCTGCCCTCATTGTGATCTGAACAGCGTTCATTGTGATGTCATTATGTTGTTGATTGATTCCGATATGATATCACATTAGCCTTTCCGCCGTCAAGGGCGTAGAGGGCTTGACGGCGCGGTATTCTCCGCTTCATGTTTCTACCCTGACACTGCAAGAGCCCCGACCTTGCGGTGGGACTCTGCTCCGCTTAGGCTGAACCTGGCGGCTGGATATGTGTGTTGTAGCAAAAGGCATCCGCCTGCCGCAAGAGGGGCACTTGCGTATTTTCCCAGCTTCGCTCAGCTGTTTTCCTCACTTTCGTTCGGTGATTTCTCCAGACGGCGATTCCTGTCATGCGAAAGGCTGACCCTGAACGCGGAAATCGGAACGGAAAGCATGGGCAAGAGACGCTTTTGCGCCCGCAGACGCGGCATGACAACAAGGAAGCCGCCCTCGCAGAGAGGACGGCTTTTCCCATTTTGAGCGTAGGCGACGCCTTACGCGCGCTTGCGGCGGAGCGCGAGGCCCGCGATGCCGAGGAGGAGCAGAAGCCCGCTCGTCGGTTCGGGGACGTTCCCCAGGAAGTTGCCGCCCGTCGCGAAGTTGAAGGTCTGGGCGTACAGGTTCTCGTTGTCCGTGAGGCCCGCGACCAACAGCGTGTCGGTGACCTTGCCGCCGTCGGCGTAGGTGATGTTCATCATCGTCTTGCCGTCGGTGATGACGACTGCCAGGAAGTCGCCGTCCTTGATCGGGTTCGCCTCGCCGTAGGTGAACTCCAGCGCAGTGCTAAACAGACCTTTTTGAGACGATTTCGTGGAGGTCGAAATCTTGCCCGTGCTGAGGACGGCGCTGGCATCGTAAGCGGACGAGTACGTGCCGTTCTGGTAGGCCGTCAGGTCGTCCCCCGACAGCGTGATGAGGACAAGGCTCACGCCAAGCGAAGAGAAGTCGGCTGCGCCCATTTGCGCACCTGTCTTATCGACCATGTATGTGCTTTTCCCTGTTGTCGTGTTATACGACTTCCACTGCACGGAAGCCGCCTGTGCGCCAATCGCCGCACAGGCGACCGCCGCGAGGATCATGAGTTTCTTCATTGTTCGTTTTCCTTTTCTGTTTCTTCTGTTTTTGCGCACGAGACTGTCCCGTGCAGCGAGAGAGAAATAATCGAGAGAGAAATAATCGAGTAATCGAATGGTCGAATAATCGAATGAGCGAATGGTTGAATGGTTGAATGGTTGGAGGGGTGGATGTTTGACAGGATTTACAGGATTGACAGGATTGAGAGGGAGCGGAAAATCCTGTTCATCCTGTCAATCCTGTCTCAACATCCCCGTGCCTCAGTCCAGCGGCGAGCCGAAGACGACTGACTTGCCCGTGCCCTTGGCCTTGAAGTACATACCCTGCCCCACAGGAATACCGTTCGCCCAAACGGGAAGATCCTCAATAAACTCGGCACTGTCATCGTCAACCCAACCCAGATACTCACCGTCATCGTAATAGTAGAAACGATCATAAGCGCTACGGTTCGGATTCCAGATCCAGATGCGGTCAGCGGCTTCGCTGTTGTCACCGCCTGTCAGGTTTGAAACCTTAAACTTGTTGCCGTTCAGCTGCGTCGCAACGGGATAGGGGTTGGCAATCATCGTGAAGTTGTTGTCGGCAAGCGGCAGTTCGACTTCCGACTGCGTCTCAATCGCGCCCGAACCCGTCAGAGTCTTCGCCGTGCCTTTCGACTTGAAGAACAGAGCCGTCCCCTGCGGAATGCCGTTCTTCCAATCAGGAAGATCTTCAATGAATTCGGCGCTGTCATCATCGACCCAACCCAGATACTCACCGTCATCGTAATAGTAGAAGCGATCGTAAGCGCTACGGTTCGGATTCCAGATCCAAATGCGGTCAGCGGCTTCGCTGTTGTCGCCGCCCGTCAGGTTCTCGACGGAAATGTCCTGATTGAGCTGAAGGCCCTTGCCGTCGTTGTTGACGTGGACGAAGGGGACGTAGAGCATCGTGAAGTTGTTGTCCGCGAGTTTGGTGGTCTGATAGCCGACAACGTTCGCGGAGGTGATTCCATCGCCGAACCCGACTGCCGCAAAGTAGTCCCGAAATCACATTTTTTCGTCCGAATGGCGTATAATTCGCAATCTTGCACGATTCAGAGGCTTATAGCCAACGAAAGAAACCCACAGCAAACGAAAGGAACGGACTATGGTGCCGACAATCGAACAGGTGATGAAATGCTACCGCGTGGTGGCGAGGACGGAACAGATGAAGACCGGCAGGCCGGGCAGGGATGCAGTCGCCAACGTCTTGCGCGGCTCGGCCTGCGTCTGCCGCGCTGCTGGGATTGACCTGGCAGACGCCGTAACCGCGCTGACGCGCCAGAGGATCGACGCCGCCCTCGCGGCGTTCATGGAGCGCGGTCTCGCCCGGATCACCGTCTGGAGCTATGTCAGCCAGCTGCGAGGACTCTTCGCCCGATGGTGCCGTCCCTACTACCGGGATGCCGGATGGGACATCCCCCCGCTTGACCTGCCGACGTTTCGCGCACGGCCTCCGCGTTATGTGCGGCCCTCGGCGGAGATGCTCGCGCGCGTCAAGGCGTGGTACGCGCAGCTTGCAGGCGCACGGTGGCTGGCCGCAACGATGATGCTGGAGTTCGCCATGCGCAACGGTGACGTGCTGCGGCTGACGGAGGCGAACTTCGTGACGCGCGAGGGACGGCACTACCTGAGCTACACGCCGCACAAGACGGAACTCTCGTCCGGTCGGCGCGTCTACTGGCCGATTCACGACGCGATCTGGCGGAAGTACGAGGGCTTTGGCGGGATCGCGTACCTCGACGTGACGGACGAGACGTTTGAGGCGATCAACGGCGACCTGCGCGCGCTGGGCTTTCGCGGCACGAAAGCCTCCTACGAGCTCCGCAAGATCTGCATCGACCATGTCTACCAGAAATACGGCGCGGAGATGGCCGTCTCGATTTCCGGCGACGACATCCGAACCATCTCGCACTACTACGCCGATCCCGCGCAGCCGAACATGGGGGGCGTCCGGGTGATCGACCTGTTCTAGCCGATGATGCCGGCGCTTCTGCGGCCCGTGCGGTTTTGTGGTATACTGATGGGCATGATTGACGTCAATGAGCTGAAGAGGAAGTTCCCGGCGAAGAGGCCGGCGGGCGACGCGCACAAGCCGCCGCTGCACCGCAAGTCGTCGAAGGCCGCCGTGAAGGCCATCGCGCGCGAGTACGAGCTGAAGAAAGCCGAACTGCAGGGCGCGGGCGCACCGACGCTCCGGCGCGGCCCCGTCTTCTACGGCGCCGTCATCCTCGTGCTGCTGCTCGTCGGAGGCCTCGTCCTCTCCGCCGCGAAGAACGGCATCGGCCTCGGCAGGGCGCGAATCGAGCGCAAGCCCCTGCAGGCTCAGAAGGCGATGCGGTCGCTGTCCGTCGCGCTCGGCCGCTACAAGTTCCATGTCGGGGCGTTCCCGACGACGGAGGAGGGGCTGGACGTACTCGCCTTCCGCCGTCCGAACGAGATCCGCCGCATCCGCCGCCAGCACCCCGGCTGGGACGGCCCTTACGTCAACCACATCGTGCCGGACCCGTGGGGGAACGACTACGTCTACGAGACGCGCCCCGAAGGGGGCAACCCGGTGCTCTACTCGAAGGGGCCGGACGGCCGCGCCGGCACGACGGACGACGTTCTGCCCGACCAGCTCGCGTTCGACGAGCCGTTCCGTGACACGGCCTGGACGAACGGCTGGGCGCCGTGCGAACTGCGCGGCATCGTCGTCGCGCCGGACGAGGCGACCCGCCGCCGCGTGCAGGACGAGATAAAGAAGTACGACGTGGCGCCGACGCCGTGACGGGCAGGCGGCGCATCGTCGGCAGGGGAGGGCGATGAAAAGGAAAGTCGAGATTGCCCGGGCTCTGGAGGCCTGGTTCGCAGCGGCGAGGCGTCCGATGCCGTGGCGGAAGATGCCGACGCCTTACGTCTGCTGGCTGTCGGAGATCATGATGCAGCAGACGACCTACGCCTCGGCGCTGCCGTACTACGAACGCTTTCTCGCGAAGTTCCCGACGGTCGAGGCGCTGGCGGCGGCAGACGAAAGCGACGTGCTGAAGGCGTGGGAAGGCTTGGGCTACTACGCGCGCGCGCGCAATCTCCTGAAGGCGGCGAAGGCGTTTGCGGCGTCCGGTCGCGCCGTCTGGCCGGACAGCGCGGCGGCGTGGGCGAAGGTGCCGGGCGTCGGCCCCTACACGGCGGCGGCGCTCGCGAGCGTCCTGCTCGGCGAGCGCGTGCCGGTCGTGGACGGCAACGTCGCGCGCGTCTTCGCGCGCGTGTGGGAACTCGCGGACGACTTCAAGAAGATGCCCGCGCGGCAAAAGCTGGCGGCGCGCCTCCAGCCCGAAATCGACCGCGCGTCCGTGCCCGGCAACTTCAACCAGGCGATGATGGAGCTTGGCGCGCTCGTCTGCACGCCGACGAACCCGTCGTGCGCGGGCTGTCCGCTCGCGGCGGCCTGCGGCGCGGCGCGACACGGTACGCAGGCGGCTTTTCCCGTGAAGGCCGTCAGGAAGGAGCTGCCCGTGCGGCGGACGACGGCGGTTGTCGTGACGGACGCGGCGGGGCGCGTCCTCCTCGTGCAGAACCGCGCGGGCGGCCTGCTCAAGGGGCTGTGGGAGCTCCCGGTCGTCGAGTCCGCCGGTGACCTCGTGCAGGCCTTCTCTCATTTCCGGCTCGAACAGCGGACTCTGAAGACGATCCGGGCCGACGCCGAGTTCCGCGATCCGCGCGAAGTGCCGCTCACGACCGCCACGCGCAAGGCCCTCGCGCAAGCGGATATGATATAATGTGCGGCATGGAAGAGACGAACATACGTGCAGCGGAACTGCGGGACGCGGAACGGCTTTACGCGCTCATTTCGCGGAACAGCGACCAGCTCGTGCCGCGCTCGCTCGGCAACATCGTCGAGACGATCGACCGGTTCGTCCTCGCGGAGGCGGGCGGCGAGCTGGTCGGGTGCGCGGCGTACCAGATCCACCCAGAGATCGGCAACGCCGAGGCCGCGTCGGTCGAGATCGTCTCCGTCGCGGTGACGGCGGCGTTCCGCCGTCGCGGCATCGGGCGACTGCTCGTGGAGGGCGTGCTGGCGAAGGTCGCGACGTTCCGTCCGCGGGAAGTCGTCGTCCTCACGTTCGCGCCGGCGTTCTTCCGCTCGCTCGGCTTCGTCGAGATCGCGAAGACGGAGATCATGCACAAGCTCTACACCGGCTGCATCAACTGCACGAAGCACGCCAATCCCTACACCTGCCCCGAAATCGCCATGCGAAGGTCAATGTGATGGGAGCTCACGGCCGGTGCGTCATCGTGCCGCGCATCTTCAGCGCGGCGAAGACGATGAGCGCGAATCCGGCGAGCGACCACCCGTCGGGGACCTGTCCGAAAAGCGCGAAGCCGAACGCCGCCGTGAAGAGGATGTTCGCGTAGTCGTAGACGGCGATGTCGCGCGGCGCCGCGCAGCGGTAGGCGAGCGTGACGCCGAACTGTCCGAGCGCCGCGCCGCCGCCGGCGCCGAAGAGGATGGCGACCTGCGCGGCGGTCATCGGGACGAAGCCGTGCAGCATGAACGGCACGGCCGCGAGGCACGAGAACGCGCTGAAGAAGAGGATGATGAAGGAGCTCTTCATCGCGCCCGTCTTGCCGAGCGCCCGCAGGGCCGTGTAGGCGGCGCCCGCCGCGACGCCGCCCAGCAGCCCCATCGCGAGCGGAAACGCGGCCTCGCCCGCGAAGCCGGGCTTGGCGATCAGCAGGACGCCCGCGAACGCGACGAGAAGCGGCCCGAAGCTCTTCCAGCCGGCATGCTCCTTCAGGAACAGCGCGGCGAAGGCGACCGTGAAGAAGGGGGCCGTCTTGTTGAGAGTCTGTCCTTCGGCGATGGTGATGCGGCTGAGGGCGTAGAAGTTCGCGAAGATGCCGACCGTGCCCAACGCGCTCCGCAGCACGAGCAGCCCCCACGCCTTCGCGGGGACATGCCCCCGCCTTTGCGTGGGGACAGGTCCCGTCTGCGCGCCGTGTGCCATGGGGACAGCCCCCCGCAGGAAGACGGCGAGCGCGAGCCCCAGCGCGACGACGTTGCGGAAGAAGCTCTTCTGGAAGCTGGAGATCGCCGCGCCGTAGTCGTCGCAGAGCCGCACGCAGGCGGCCATGACCGCGAAGCCGAACGCGCTCGCGACGATGCAGGCGATGCCCTTGGCCTTGTCGCTCATGGCCGTGCGGCCTCCGCGCGCGGCAGGGTGAAGGAGAACGTCGTCTGGCGTCCGGGCACGGACTCGACCGCGACGTCGCCGCCGTGCAGCTGGACGATGTGCTTGACGATGGCGAGGCCAAGTCCCGTGCCGCCGAGCGTGCGGCTGCGGGACTTGTTGACGCGGTAGAACCGCTCGAAGAGGTGCGGAAGGTGCGGGGCGGGGATGCCGATGCCGAAGTCCGTCACCGAAACCGTGACGTGCGAGCCGGTTGCCGCCGACGAGAGACGGATGCGATCCGAGCCCGAATAGCGCAGGGCGTTCTCGACGAGATTGGCCAGGGCCTCCTCAAGCCGCGTGGCGTCGCCCCGGACGAAGACGGCGTCGTTGCGCGCGCAGTCGAGCGTGACGTGGGCCGCGCGGGCCTTGGCCTCCTCGCGCGCGAGGACGGCCGTCACGACGTCCGCGAGGTTCACGCGCGCGAAGTCGGCGGTGTCCTCGGCCTGTTCGCGCTCGATCTGCGCGAGCGACAGCACGTCCCCGACGAGTGAGCTCAGGCGACCGCTTTCGGACTGGACGATGCCGAAGAGCTCTTTCCGCTCCGCGTCGGAGAGCGCCGTGCCGTCGCCCAGCATCTCGACGGCGCCGAGAATCGCCGTGAGGGGGCTTTTCAGCTCATGCGTGACGTTGGAGGTGAACTCGCGCCGGAACGCCTCGTTCGCCGTCGCGATCTCCAGCTGCCGCGACTGGGCGTCCAACCGCTGCGTCAGGCGGCGCGTGAAGAGGTAGGCGAGCAGGACGAGGCAGCCGCCGAGCAGGAGCGCCGCGAGCAGTCCGCCGGCGGCCAGGCGTTCGGACTTCAGGACGCCCGTGTACGGCACGGCGAGGCGCACGACGCGGTCGCCGACGCGGCGGGCGCAGTAGAGGAGGTCGGCGCCGACCGTCTCCGACCGGCGCAGCGAGACGCTGCGGCCTTTGGCGAACGCCTGCCGGACTTCCTCGCGCGCGGCGTGGCTGTCGGTCGCGGATTCGGTGTCGTAGAAGACCGAGCCGTCGGCGTTGACGACCGTCACGCGCGTCTCCGACTCCGCCATGTCGGCGATGGCCCGCCGGAAGCTGTGCGCCTCCAGCGCGAACAGCGCGGCGAACAGGATGACGCCGAGGCCGGCCACGCACGCCAAGCCCCAGCTGCTCTTGTCAAGTCTTCCCGTCTTTCGCATTTTGCCTTCTGCCTTTCGGATCGCAAAACTCAGATTTCGGATTTCAGATTTCGTTTCGGATTTCAGATTTCGTTTCGGACTTCGGATTTCTTCGTTTCGGACTTTGTATTTCAGATTTCTAATCTCAATTCCAGATTTGAAATCTCAAATCTCATTCCCGTTTCTCTCGCCCACTTCCCATCCCTCACTTCCCATCCCTCACTTCCCATCCCCCACTTCCCATCCCCCACTTCTCACCCCCCCATCCCCCATCCCTCACTCGATCCGATAGCCGAGGCCGCGCACGGTCTCGACGTGATGCGCCCAGTCGCCGAGCTTGCGCCGGAGGCCGACGATCTGGACGTCGATCGTGCGGTCGGTGACGAACTTCTCGCCGCCGGTGATGCGGTCGAGGATGTGGCCGCGCTCGAAGACGCGTCCGCGATTGCGCAGCAGCAGCTCGAGGATGCGGTATTCCGTCAGCGTGAGCTTCAGCTCGCTGCCGCCGAGCGTGACGCGGTGCGTCCGGTCGTCCAGCTCCAGCCCGTCGAGCGCGAACGTGCCGGCGGGGGCGGTCGGGTCCTTGCGGAGCGCGGCGCGCATGCGGGCGAGCAGCACCTCCTTCGAGAAGGGCTTCGTCACGTAGTCGTCCGCGCCGGCGTCGAGGCCCGTCACGATGTCCTGCTCCTCTCCTTTCGCCGTCAGCAGGATGATCGCCGTCGCCGCGAGGGCGGGGTCGGACTTGACGCGACGGCAGACCTCGATGCCGTCCATGCCGGGCAGCATGACGTCCAGCAGGACAAGCGCGGGCTTCTCGCGGCGGAGGACGGCGAACCCGTCGTCGCCCGTGTCCGCCTCGAGGACCGGCGAATACCCCGCGCTCTTGACGGCGAGGGCGATGACGCGGCGGATCGCCGGGTCGTCTTCAACGATGAGAATCTTTGCCATGGCGCATATTATACCTTATTTGCCTACGGCGGCAAAGAGCCGCCGATTCGCGCGTTATGCTATAATAGGCGCCTATGAAATTCGAACAAGTCGCATTGCTGCTGCCGAACCGCACGGTCGGGTTCGGCAATCTGGAGACGGAAGGTTCCCGCATCTCGAAAATCGACCTCATCCCCCATCCCCCATCCCTCATCTCTCATCCCCCCTCCCTCCTGATCCTCCCCGGCCTCGTCAACTGCCATGGGCACACGGCGATGACGCTCGTGCGCGGCGTGGGCGGCGGGCTGCCGCTGCAGCGGTGGCTGGAGGAGGCGATCTTCCCGGTCGAGGCGAAGATGACGGCGGACGACATCCGCGCGGGCGTCCGCTGGGGCGCGCTGGAGATGCTCGCGGGCGGCACGACGCAGGTGATTGACATGTACGACTTCCCGGACGCGGGCGAGGCGGCGTTCGACGAGATCGGCCTCAAGGCGTCCGTCTCGCGCGTGGGCCTCTCGTTCGTGCCCGGTCGTCTGGCGGACTGCATCGCCTTCACGCGGGCGCATCCGCGCGCGCACGTCTGCATCCATTCCGAATACCTGACGGACGAGCCGTTCTGCCGGGCGCTCGCGGAGGCGAACAATCACGAGCTGAAGCGGCCCGTGCACGTCCACGTCTCCGAGACGGAGAAGGAGCATCGCGACTGCCTCGCGCGCCACGGGATGACGCCGGTCGCCTATCTCGCGGCGACGGGACTTTTCGACTGCGGCGGATTCGCCGCGCATGGCGTCTGGTGCACGGACGACGACTTCCGCATCCTGAAGGAGAAGAACGTCGTCCTCGTCCACAACCCGTCCAGCAACATGAAGCTCGGTTCGGGCTTTGCGCGCATTCCGCGCGCGCTGGAGCTGGGCGTGAAGGTCGCGCTCGGCACGGACGGCTGCGCGTCGAACGACAACCTCGACCTGTTTGAGGAGATGCACCTCGCCTCGCTCATCCACAAGGGGCTTGCGAAAGACCCGACCGTCCTCTCGCCGTGGGACGTCATCGAGATGGCGACCTGCGGCAACCGGCTCGCGGTCGGTGCGCCCGCCGACTTCTGCGTCGTCGACCTGAGCCGGCTCCACCTGCGGCCGACGCTGGACATCCCGAACCTCGTCGTCCACTCGATGCACGCCTCGGACGTCGTGCGGACGGTCGTGGACGGGCGGCTCCTCTACGACCGCGGAACGTTCCCGTCCGTTGACGCAGACCGGATGCGGAGGGATCTCGACGCGCGCGTCCGCCGACTTTTCTCGTGACGGCGCTCTTGTGTCGCCGGGCGAGAAATGGTATCATTACCGCCTGTCATGGACAAGAAGCTGATCATAGGCGTCACGCGGCTCGATCCGGCGGGCGAGGAGCTTGTCGGCGAAGTCGATTGCGTGGATCTGGACGAGCCGTTCGTGAAGCCGTTCGGCGGCATCCGCTACCGGCTCACGGCGCAGGTTGTCGGGACGGAGCTGCTCGTGCGCGGGCACCTGGAGCAGGACTTCGACCTCGTCTGCTCCCGGTGCGGAAAGGACTTTGACGACACGGTCAAGGTCGACGACTTCACGCAGTCCTACGAGCTGACGGAGCAGACCCAGGAGGTCGATTTGACGGCAGACGCAAGAGAGAGTATAATACTCGCCCTACCGACATACCCGGTCTGTCGCGAGTCCTGCCCGGGGATCGAACAAAGGGGGGTCTCTCCTGCGGACGATCGGTGGAATGCGCTCGACAATTTGAAGAACCAGAAGTAAAGGAGAAAGAAGACATGGCAAGTCCTAAGAACCGTGTGTCCAAGCGCCGCAAACGCGAGCGCGTGGCGTCCCTCGAGAAGCCGATCCTCGCCGAGGTCGGAACGTGCCCCGCGTGCGGCGCGGCCGTCCGCACGCACCGCGCGTGCCCGAAGTGCGGCACGTACAAGGGCCGCAAGGTCGTCGCGGCGGCGAAGTAAGCCCGCCCGCTTGAACGAGAGAATCCTCCGGAGCCGCTGGCGATGGAGGATTCCGAGTTTTCCTTTCAGGTTCTCGAATCTTTCAGGAGGCTTGACGGATGACGCGTGTTGCGTTGGATGCGATGGGCGGCGACTACGCCCCCGAACAGGTCGTGATTGGGGCCGTCGAGGCGGCGGCCGGCGTGCCGGACGTGAAGATCCTGCTCGTCGGGCAGCTCGCCCCGATCCAGGCGGAGCTTGAGAAGCTGCCGCCGAAGCTGAAGGCGACGGCCCAGCAGGTGATCGAGAAGGGGGTTCTGGAGATCGTCCATGCGCCCGACGTCGCCGAGATGGACGAGTCTCCCGTCGATGCCGTCCGCAAGAAGCGCGACTGCTCGATCAACGTCGCGATGCGGCTCGTGAAGGAGGGGCGCGCCGACGCCTTCGTGTCGGCGGGGAACTCCGGCGCGGTCGCGACGAGCGCGATCCTGACGCTGGGGCGCATCCCCGGCGTGAAGCGTCCCGCGATCGCGACGGTGCTGCCGAACCGCAACCCGAAGCGTCCGCTCATGCTGCTTGACGCCGGCGCGAACATGGACTGCCACCCCGAGTGGCTGGTGCAGTTCGCGATCATGGGCAACGCCTACTCGAAGGCGGTGCTGAAGCGCGGCACGCCGGCGGTCGGCCTCATCTCCATCGGCACCGAGGACTGCAAGGGCAACGAGATGACGAAGCAGACCTTCCCGCTCCTCAAGGAGGTGAAGGACCTCAACTTCGTCGGCAACATCGAGGGCAAGGACCTCTACAAGGGCCACATCGACATCGCCGTCTGCGACGGCTTCGTCGGGAACGTGGTGCTGAAGACGACCGAGTCGATCGCGAAGGCGATCGGCTACTGGCTGAAGAAGGAGTGCTTCAAGGGGCCGCTCCGGTTCCTCGGCGCGCTTCTCCTGAAGGGGGCGTTCCATTCGCTCAAGGAGCAGCTCGACCCGGAGATCTACGGCGGCGCGCCGCTCCTCGGCGTGCCGGGGGCCGTGATCATCACGCACGGCAGCTCCTCCCACAAGGCCATCTACTACGCCGTAAAAGCCGGCGTCGCTGCGGCGACCAACGACGTGTCCGGGCTCATCGCAAAGGCGATCGCCGACCACGCCGAGGATCAGAAGCAGAAATGAGTGACTACAATTTCCCTGCCATCGAGAAGAAGTGGCAGAAGTACTGGCTCGAGAACAAGACGTTCAAGACCGACGCGAACGGCAAGGGCGAGAAGTTCTACTGCCTCGACATGTTCCCCTATCCGTCGGGCGCGGGGCTGCACGTCGGGCATCCGGAGGGCTACACGGCGACGGACATCCTCTGCCGCTACAAGCGCATGAAGGGCTTCAACGTCCTGCACCCGATGGGGTGGGACGCCTTTGGCCTCCCCGCCGAGCAGTACGCGGTCGAGACGGGGACGCACCCCGCCGTCACGACGAAGAGGAACGTCGACCGCTTCCGCGAGCAGATCCGCGCGCTCGGCTTCTCGTACGACTGGGACCGCGAGGTCAACACGACCGACCCGAACTACTACAAGTGGACGCAGTGGATCTTCGAGCAGCTGTACAAGAAGGGGCTCGCCTACGTCGCGGAGGTTCCCGTGAACTGGTGTCCCGCGCTCGGCACGGTGCTGGCGAACGAGGAGGTCATCGACGGCAAGTCGGAGCGCGGCAACCACCCCGTCATCCGCAAGCCGATGCGCCAGTGGATGCTGAAGATCACCGCCTACGCCGAGAAGCTGCTGGCGGGGCTGGACACGCTCGACTGGCCGGAGGGCGTGAAGGAGATGCAGCGCAACTGGATCGGCAAGTCCGAGGGCGCGCTGGTGAAGTTTGGAGTCACAACGGACGGGGCTTCGGACGGTCGAACGGACGGGGCTTCTGGCAGCCCCGAACCCATGCCCAATGATGTGATTACGGTCTATACCACGCGCTGCGACACGCTGTTCGGGGCGACGTACATGGTGCTGTCGCCGGAGCACAAGCTGGTCGAGAAGTGGCTCGCCGACGGCACGATCCGGAACGCCGACGCGGTGAGGGCCTACCAGAAGAAGGCCGCGTCGAAGAGCGACCTGGAGCGCACCGAGCTCAACAAGGAGAAGACGGGTGTGCGGCTCGACGGCGTGATGGGCCACAACCCCGTCAACGACACGGACATCCCGATCTTCATTTCCGACTACGTGCTCGCCTCCTACGGCACGGGCGCGATCATGGCCGTGCCGGCGCACGACGAGCGCGACTTCGACTTCGCGAAGGTCTTCGGCCTGCCGATCGTGCAGGTCGTCGCCCCGGCGGACTCCGACGCGGCGAAGAACGCGTCGACGGATCCTGTCCCGTACACGGCGGATGCGGCGTTCACCGACATCGCGACGGGCGTCATGGTCTCGTCGGGCTTCCTCACGGGGCTCTCGGTCGATGACGCGCGCAAGGCGATGGTCAAGTGGCTGGTCGAGAAGGGCGTCGGCCAGGCCAAGACGCAGTACAAGCTGCGCGACTGGCTCTTCTCCCGCCAGCGGTACTGGGGCGAGCCGTTCCCGGTCATCCACTGGGAGGACGGCACGCAGTCGCTCGTCCCGGAGGAGGACCTGCCGCTCACGCTTCCCGCGCTGGACGACTACAAGCCGACCGGGACGGGCGAGCCGCCGCTGGCGAAGGCGACGGACTGGGTGAACGTCATTGACCCGAAGACGGGCAGGCGGGGCACGCGCGAGACGAACACGATGCCGCAGTGGGCCGGCAGCTGCTGGTACTATCTCCGCTACATCGACCCGCACAACGACAAGGCGTTCTGCGACCCCGAGCTGCTGAAGAAGTGGCTGCCGGTCGATCTCTACGTCGGCGGCGCGGAACACGCGGTGCTGCACCTCCTCTATTCGCGCTTCTGGCACAAGGTGCTGTTCGACCTCGGTCTCGTCCCGACGCCGGAGCCGTTCCAGAAGCTCGTCAACCAGGGCATGATCCTCGGCCTCGCGTACAAGAACGCGCGCGGCGTCCTCATCCCGATGGATCAGGTCACGTGGAAGGACGGCAAGCCCTTCGGCCCGAAGAACTGGGGGCTGGACGGCGCCGACCTCTCCGAACTCGAGCCCCTGACCGAGTTCCCGGCGAAGATGTCGAAGTCCTTGAAGAACGTCGTCAATCCCGATGACGTCATCCGCGACTACGGCGCGGACTCGCTGCGGCTCTACGAGATGTTCATGGGTCCGCTGCAGGTCGTGAAGCCGTGGCAGACGTCGGGCGTGAAGGGTGTCCACAACTTCCTCAAGCGCGCGAACCGGCTCGTCACCGAGACGAAGGCCGCGGCGCGTCCGCTCACCAAGGCCGAGGCGAAGACGCTCGCGACGATGGTGAAGAAGGTCGGGGAGGACCTGGAGGCGCTCGCGTTCAACACGGGCATCTCCGCGATGATGGTCTTCCTCAACGAGGCGGAGAACCTCGCGAAGGTCGGAACGGACGGGGGCTCTGGCGCCCCCGCAGCCCTGCCCAAGGAATTTCTCGAAAAGTTTGTTCTGTGCCTTTCGCCGTATGCGCCGCATCTGGGCGAAGAGCTCTGGCAGTTCCTCGGCCACGCGGACACGCTCGCCTACGAGCCGTGGCCGGCGTTCGACGCCGCCGCGCTCGTCGAGGACGAGATCGAGATTCCGGTGCAGGTCCTCGGCAAGCTGCGCGGCCGCGTGCGCATCCCGGTCGCGGCGACGCCCGCCGAAATGGAGGCGGCGGCGAAGGCGAACGCCGATGTCGCGCGCTTCCTCGACGGCAAGACGATCGTGAAGGTCGTGACGGTTCCGAAACGCCTGGTCAACTTCGTCGTGCGGTAGGCGGGCCTATTCCGCTGCGGGCCGATTTTTGGTACAATACGCGAACTTATGAAGAGTCTGTTTGCGTTGGCCGCGCTGGCGGGGGTCGTCTCCGCGTTTGCCGCGGATGTGACGGAAGTCCGGGTCAAGGCCCTGGACGGGTTCGGCGGCGACACGTCGTTTGTGGCGAGCCGTTGCCAGGTCAAGGCCGGGAAGCCCTACGACCCAGTGACGGTGACGCGCGACGTCACGTCGCTCAAGAACTCCGGCGAGTTCGAGGACATCACGGCCGACGCCCAGCGCGTGGCGGACGGCGTGGAGGTCACGTACTACGTGAAGCGCAAGATGCGCTACGCGGGGCCGCTCGTCATCGAGGGCAACGAGGAGCTGAGCGAGTCGAAGATCGCCGATGAGGCGGGGCTGAAGGACGGCTACCTCTACGGCGAGTCCGACCTCGCGGCGGCGGCGGCGCGCGTCCGTCTCGCCTACCAGAAGAAGCACTACGCCGACGCGAAGGTCGTCTTCCGCACGAAGCTCATTTCCGGCAATGACGTGAACGTCGTCTTCACGGTTGACGAGGGCGCGCGCCAGAAGGTGGCGGACTACGTCTTCGAGGGCACGCCCCATGCCGTGGACGTCTCCGCCTGGCGGGCGCTCGGCCTCGGCGGCGAGCTGGACGAGGGGACGTTCGACGCGGCGGAGCTGCACGCGGCGATCAACGACCTGCCGTGGTGGAACCCGATGGGCTGGTTCTCCGACAGCCCGGTGACGAAAGACCAGCTCGCGCAGTGCTGCGACAAGCTCGCCGAGGTCTACCGCAACCACGGCTATCTCGACGTGAAGGTCGAGGGTCCGCGCCGCATCCCGGCGGGGGAGGGCAAGGTGAATCTCGTCTTCACGTTCACGGAAGGCGTCCAGTACCGCGTCGGCACGACGCAGGTGACGGGCGTGACGCGCTATTCGGCGGCTGACGTCGCCTCGCGCAGCGGGCTGCCGGCGGCCGGGACGATCGCCGGCGAGAAGGCGCTCGCGGACGCGGCGCACCGCATCGAGGTCGCCGTCGGCTCCGGCGATTCGGGGCTTGCGGACTCCCGCGTCGACATCCGGCGCATCCCGACGGACGATCCGTCCGTCGTCAACGTCGTCTTCAAGGTGAGCGAGGGCGTGCCAGTCGTGCTGAACGACGTGAAGATCCGCGGCAACGACTACACGATGGACAAGGTGATCCGCCGCGAGATCGCGCTGGGTCCGGGCGACCGCATGCTCGCCGACCGCGCCGAGCGCTCGCAGAAGCGCCTCGAGAACCTCGACTACTTCGCGCGCGTGCGCTACTACCTGGAGCCGACGGGCCTCGGCAAGGACGCCAGCGGCGCCGAGTACCGCGATCTCGTCTACGAGGTCGAGGAGAAGAACACGGGCTCGTTCATGGTCGGCGTCGGCGCGTCGACGGTCGATTCCGTCTACATCTCCGCCGAGGTGAACCAGAACAACTTCGACCTCTTCGCCCCGTCGAAGCTCTTCCGCGGCGCGGGGCAGAAGGGCCGCGCCTACGTGGCGTGGGGCCCGCGCTACCAGTCGGCCGAGCTCGGCTTCGTCGAGCCGCATCTTTTCGGTCGCATGCTGGAGCTGTCGGTCGATCTCTACCGCCGTCTGCGCTGGTATGACGAGTACGACCTCATCCGCACGGGCGCGATGGCCTCGTTCGCGTATCCCGTGAAGTTCTGGCCGACGTGGGAGCCGTTCGGGCGCTTCGGCGTCGGCGTGTCCGGCGAATACATCGAGTTCGACGACGTCGACCGGGGCATGTACGCCTATGGCGGCAAGACCGGGCGCCTCTTCGAGATGGAGGAGCGCGAATACGGCGACGCCTTCGAGCCGGTCGTGCACCTCTACTGGTCGAAGGACGGCCGCGACAACTTCCGCATGCCGACGCGCGGCTACCGCACGCGCGTGTTCCTCGACGTCGCGCCGGCGGGCGACAACCAGTATTGGCGTCTCGGCATCAACCACCGCAACTACTTCAACGTCTGGCGGCAGCTCCTCGGCGCGAACGTCGACCACGTCTTCATGGTCGCGCTGCGGGCCGAGACGATCGACGCGTTCTCGGACGACCTGCCGATCTACAACCGCATGTTCCTCGGCGGCCCGAAGTCGATTCGCGGCATCGAGTACCGCAACGTCGCGCCGATGGCGCGGCGGCTGGGCCACAGCGACGACTGGGCCCCGTGGGGTGGCCAGACGCTCTTCTGCATGAACTTCGAGTACACGATCCCGATCGTCAAGATGCTGCGCTTCGCCGTCTTCTCGGATGTCGGCTCGGTCGGCGAGGACGTGTGGGACCTCGACTTCTCGGACACGTTCGCGTGGACGGTCGGCTGCGGCTTCCGCCTCGACATCCCGATGTTCCCGATTCGCCTCGACTTCGCGACGCCGGTCGAGAAGCCCGAACATGCCGAGGAGGAGGTCTTCTCGTTCACGGTCGGGTATGACTTCTGACCGCACAAGTCCCTCACGTCGCGCTGGTCACGCCAGTCGTCGTGAGGACAAAGGACAAAAGACGACAGACAACGGCTATCTAGAACAACAAGAAAGACATAAGGAAAAGAAACAAATGAAGAAACTCGCATTCACGCTCGTTCTGCTCGCGGCTTTCGCCGCCTCGGCGGAGATGAAGGTCGGCACGGTCAACCTGATGCTCCTCATCCGCAACCACCCGAACTACGACGCCAACAAGGAGCTTTTGACCTCGACAGACAAGGACTACCAGAAGAAGGTCGAGGCGATCAAGTCCGAGGGCGAGAGCCTTCAGGCGGAGGGCAAGAAGATCGCCGAGCAGCTGCGCAACCCGATGCTCGCGGCGAAGGCGAAGGCCGACGTCGAGAAGCAGCTCATGGACATCCAGCAGAAGCTGATGGGCATCGAGCAGCGCTACCGCGCCGAAGTCGCGCGCTGCCGCCAGGACCTGCAGGACCTGGAGGGACGCCTCCTCAAGACGACGACGGACGACCTGCGCAAGCGGCTCGCGAAGTTCGCCGAGAAGAAGGACTACGACCTCATCCTCGACAAGACCGCCGCGCCGTTCGCGAAGGCGAAGTACGACGTGACGGACGAGATGCTGCAGGAGCTGGGCGTCGAGCCCAGGAACGCGAAGGGCCGCGATGAGGGCAAGTGAGCTGGCGAAGGCCCTCGGCGGCACGCTGGAGGGCTCAGACGTCGACATCCTCTCCTGCGCGGGGCTGGAGGAGGCCCGCAAGGGCGACCTCAGCTTCTGCAAGGACCCGAAGCACGTCGCGCTCGTGCAGGTGACGAAGGCCTCGGCCGTCCTCCTGACGAAGGACTGGGAACACGGCGCGCCGTGCGCGGTCATCCGCGTGAAGGACCCGAACGACGCCTGCATGAAGGCGGCCGCGCTGCTGGCGCCGCCGCCGCCCGTCCGCGCGCCGGGCATCCACCCGACCGCCGTCATCGACCCGTCCGTCACGCTCGGCAAGCGCGTCCACATCGGCGCTTGCACGGTCATCGAGAAGGGCGCGGAGATCGGCGACGACTGCGTCATCGAGGCGCAGGTCTTCATCGGCGAGAACTGCCGCCTCGGCGACGATTGCCACCTCTATCCGCAGGTCACGCTCCGCGAAGGCTCGGTGCTCGGCAAGAAGGTCATCCTGCACTGCGGCGTGCGGATCGGCGGCGACGGCTACGGCTACACGACGTCGGTCGGCCTGACGGGCATCAGGATCGAGAAGATCCCCCAGCTCGGCATCGTCGAGCTGGGCGACGGCGTCGAGGTCGGCTCGAACACGACGATTGACCGCGCGCGCATCGGCCGTACCTACATCGGGCCGCAGACGAAGATCGACAACCTCGTGCAGATCGGCCACAACGTCAAGGTCGCGGGCTATTCGGGCATCATCGCCCAGGCGGGCGTCGCGGGCTCGACGCAGATCGGCAAGGGCTGCCTCATCTGGGCGCAGGCCGGCATTTCCGGCCACATCAAGATCGCGGACGGCGTCCAGGTCGGGCCCCAGGCGGGCGTGCCGAAGACGCTGGACGGCTCGGTCAAGTACGTGCTCGGCGCGCCGGCCGAGTCGAAGAAGGAGTTTGGCGCGCGCCTTCTCCTGCCGCGTCTGGTGGAGAAGCTGCGCGCCGAGGTAAGGGAACTGAAGGCGCTCGTCGCCGCGAAGTGAGGCACGGGCGGGAAAAGGCTATGGCAAGCGGAAACTTTGATTTCGGGGCGCTCCTGAACGACCAGTTCAAGGGCATTCGCAAGGGCTACAAGTTCGGCAAGGCGTTCAACGACGACAAGTCGCTCGCGCGTCCGGCGAAGCCGGCCGTGGAGGTCGCGTCGGACGACAACGCGGCGCTCAAGGCCGCCTACGAGGCGGGCGAGGCCGTTTCGGGGCTCGTCGAGAAGGAGGTGAAGGGCGGCTACGAGGTGACCGTCGCCGGCCAGCGCGCGTTCTGTCCCTTCTCCCAGATCGACCGGTTCAAGAAGGAGCCGTCCGACTATCTCGGACGCAAGTTCGACTTCGTCGTCACGGAATATGCGAAGGACGACCGGGGCCTCAGCGTCGTCGTCTCGCGCCGTGCGCTCCTGGAAGTCCAGGCCGCGGCGCAGCGCGAGGCCGTCCTCAGCGAGCTGCACGAGGGCGAGACGCTGAACGGCACCGTCACGCGCGTCTTCGACTTCGGGGCGTTTGTCGATCTCGGCGGCGTCGACGGGCTCATCCCCGTGCGCGAGATCGCGTGGGAGCGCGTCGAGGACCCGAACGCGATCCTGAAGTCGGGCGATGCCGTGACCGTCAAGGTCCTGCACATCGACCGCGAGGCGGGCAAGATCGCGCTCTCCCGCAAGGAGTGCCTGCCGCGCGTCTTCCACCGCTCGCCCGAAGAGGAGGCGTCCGCCAAGTCGGCGGCCGAAGTCGCGGAATGGATGAAGGCGAATGCCGAGAGGAACGCGCATGTCGGCTCGCTCGCGGGCGTGTTTGACGGCCTGAAGCTCGGCTGAAAATGAGATCCGATCCCTTTGTCCTGTGCCTCACCAATACGGTGGCGGCGAACTTCACGGCCAACGTGCTGTTGGCGATCGGCGCGAAGCCGGCGATGATCGAAGAGCCGTCGGAAGCGGCGGAACTGGCGGCGGTGGCGGATGCCATCCTTGTCAACGTCGGCACGCTGACGCCGTCTCAGGCCGAGGTCATGCGCACGGCTGTCGCCGTCGCCACGGGGTCTGTCCCCACTGGGGCGATGGGGTCTGTCCCCTGGGTTCTCGACCCGGTGGGGGTGCAGTTCCTGTCGTACCGGCGACAGCTCGTGTTGGAGCTTATTCAGCGAAAACCGACACTTATTCGCGGAAATCACGCAGAAATCGAGTTTTTGGCGGGGTCTGTCCCCAATCTGAAGGGGTCTGTCCCCATCCTTTCGACGGGCGAAGTGGATCGAATCTGGGGTGATGGCCTTGAGCCGATCGAGATTACGGGCGGTGCCGCGATTCTGCAGCAGGTCACGGCGACGGGCTGTGCGCAGGGTGCCATCTGCGCGGCGATGCTGGGGCGGGGCCTGTCCCCCGTGGACGCGGCGGTGCAGGCGTCCAGGCTGATGAAGCGCGCGGGCGAACGCGCGTTTGCGAAGGCCCCGACGCCCGGTTCGTTCCAGATTGCGCTGATAGACGCGCTGTCTGAACTCGCGCAGTCCCTGCCGCTGTCCTGAAGGAAGGGGCGCGCGATGATAGACTATCGGCTTTACCTGGTGACGGACGATCCGAGCCGCTATGCGGGCGACTGGCTGGAGAACGTGCGGGCGGCCGTCGAGGGCGGCGTGACCTGTGTGCAGTATCGTGATACGGAAAGCCCGCGCGCGGTCCAGTACGAACGCATCCGCCGTCTGCAGGATGCGCTGCGGCCGTTCAAGACGCCGATCGTCGTCAACAATGATGTGGAACTCGCGCAGGCCGTCCGTGCCGAGGGCGTTCATGTCGGGCAGAGCGACTTGCCGCCCGAAGCCGTGCGCGCCCTCGTCGGCCCATCCTGCGAAATCGGCTTCTCGATCACGTCGCGTGCGGACATCCGCGCGTTCCTGTCGTCCGCGACGCGCCGGGCGGTGGTGAATTGCCTCGGCCTTGGGCCTGTTTTCGACGCCCGCAAGACGAAAGCCGACGCGGCGCCTGCGCTGGGGGTGGACGGGCTGCGCGACCTCGTTCAGGCCGTCCGTTCGTCAGGCGTTCCCGCGCTTCCGCTTGTGGCCATCGGCGGCCTGACGCTCGAGAACGCAGAGGCTGTCCGTGCGGCGGGGGTAGACGGCCTCGCCCTCGTCTCCGCATTCTCGAAGGTCTCGGAGCCCTTTGAAGCCGCACGAAATCTTTCTGCGCTGTTGAAGTGATTCAGTATTTCAGACCCGTTGGCCCGACAGATCGCGCTTCGAGGTGGAAAACTGCTCGCTCGGTCTCGTCGTTCGGTTTTGCGCTTCTCACAGAAGACAATTGGCCGACTTCAGTATGCCATGCCTCGGCATGATAACTGGTTGCGGGCGAGACCTCTCCGATATTGACCAGACGTCCTGCAAATGATAGACTATGCGCCATGAAAATCAAGAGACCTTTGATTGTGTTTTGTGTCGGCACCTGTTTGTGCGGTTGCGCCCTGTTCTCGCCGCCTGAAGCGGAGCCTCGTCCCGTAGTCGTCGATGGTGTCCGGCTCAATCGCATTCCTGGCACGATGGCCATCGATATCCCATCTGGCCTTGAAGATGCGAAAGTCTTGGATGCCGTTGAACGTGCGATTGCGGGTACGCATCCGGGGACGCGCAAAGTTGCCATAATCAGCCAGTGGCGTCCCGAATTGCGCGACCCTGAAAACAGGTGGATACGTGTCGGACTGACGGTGCGGCATCATTATCTTCAGGTCTGTTACCGCATCGAAGGCGCTAAGCTGATTCCAGATGTGCCAACGTCCGTCAACCTGAAGCAGGACGGCACACGCATCCATCGCAAAGTCCCTTCATGGATCAACAGTCTCAGCGTCTTGATTTCACGGCAATTGTATGCGAAGAATTCGGGGCAATGACTCTCACTTTTTTAAAAAAGTGAGAATAGGCTTGTTCTGCAATCATGATCATTCGACCAGTTCAGTGTGCAGACGCGGCGGCGCTTGCGGAGATTTACCGTCCCTACGTGGAAGAGACGGCGATCACGTTTGAATACGAGGCGCCGTCCGCCGAGGCGTTCGGCAAGCGGATTGCACAGATCACGGCGCGCTATCCGTATCTTGTGGCCGAAGATGCGGCAGGGCGTCCGTGCGGCTACGCCTATGCATCCACATTCAAGGAGCGCGCGGCCTACGACTGGTCCGTCGAGACGTCGATTTATGTTGCCTGCGGCATGCATGGATGCGGCATCGGACGCGCACTTTACGAACAGTTGGAGGCTTGTCTGCGGCGGCAGAACGTCCGCAACCTCTACGCCTGCCTGGCGGCGCCGCGTCCCGGCAGTGACCGCCTTGACGAGTCGAGCCGCCGGTTTCACGAGCGTCTCGGCTATCGGCTCGTCGGCACGTTCAGCCAGTGCGCCTACAAGTTCGGGCAGTGGTACGACATGATCTGGCTCGAGAAGTTCCTCGCGCCGCACACGGCCACTGTGGAGCCTTTCCGGCCTTGGAGATGATTCACAAGTCGGCCTTTCAGACGTCGGGCAAAGCCGAATTCCCTGTGCGTCTTTCCGCTTTTGGTCGAAGTCCCCGCCGCTGACGCCCGAGGCTGGATTTTGGTATAATGTCGTCGAGTAAGGGCTGAAGGGCATCAGGCGTCTCCAGACGAAAGGGCTTGGATGCCGAAACCATGAACCTCGCAGAGATCTGCTTTCGGAAGAAGACCGTCACGGTCTGTCTCGCCGCCGCGCTCGCGGTGGCGGGCGTGCGCAGCTATTTCGGGCTCGGGCGTCTCGAAGACCCCGCGTTCACGATCCGCACGGCGCAAATCGTGACGTCCTACCCCGGCGCGACGGCGGCGGAAGTCGCCGCGCGCGTGACGGATCCGATCGAGACGGCCGTCCAGCGGCTCGGCCGCGTGAAGCACGTCACCTCGACCTCCTCGCCCGGACGCTCGATCGTGACGGTCGAGCTGCGGGACGACCTCGCGGGCGACGAGCTGCCGCAGGTCTGGACGGAGCTGCGGCACAAGGTCGGCGACGTGCAGGGCCAGCTGCCGCAGGGCTGCGCGCCGCCGGTCGTGAACGACGACTACGGCGACGTCTACGGCGTCTTCTACGCGATCAGCGGCGACGGCTACACGCCGGCGGAGCTGAAGGAGCACGCGAAGCTGCTGCGCAAGGAGCTGCTCCTCTGCGAGGACGTCGCGAAGATCGACATCCTCGGCGACCGCCGGCAGATCGTCTCGCTGGAGATTCCGCGCGTCAAGATCGCCGCGCTCGGCCTCACGCCGGAGAAGATCGCCGCCGCGCTCGCGGGCCACACGACGCCGTCGGACGCCGGCAACCTGCGCGTCGGCGACAAGTGCATCCGCCTCGACCTCATGCCGGACGTGACGTCGCTCGACGGGCTGACCGACGTGCTGGTGGCGGACGGCGTTTCCCTCGGCGACGTCTGCACGTTCCGCTTCGACTACGCCGATCCGCCGTCCGTCCTTGTGCGGCGCAACGGCCAGCCGTGCCTTGCGCTCGGCATCTCGACGAGAAGGGACGGCAACGTCGTCGCGATGGGGCGCGCCGTCGAGAAGCGCATGCGCGAACTCCTGCCGACGACGCCCATCGGCATCGAGGTGGACGTCATCTCGCACCAGGCGACGAGTGTCGAGACGGCCGTCGGCGGCTTCGTCACGAACCTCGTCGAGTCGGTCGTCCTCGTCATCGCCGTCCTCCTCTTCACGATGGGGCTTCGTGCGGGACTCGTCATCGGAGGCGTCCTCGTCCTGACCGTGCTGGGGACGGTCTGGGTGATGGATCTCTGCGGCCTCATCTTCGAACGCATCTCCCTCGGCGCGTTCATCATCGCGCTCGGCATGCTTGTCGACAACGCGATCGTCATCACGGAGGCCGTGCTCGTCGCCGGACGGCAGGGCCGCTCACGCACGGACGCGGCGATTGCCGTCGTGCGCCAGACCCAGTGGGCGCTCCTCGGCGGCACGGCAATCGCCGTCCTCTCCTTCGCACCCATCGGCGCGGCGCAGAACGCGACCGGCGAATACTGCCGCTCGCTCTTCCTCGTCATCGCGATTGCGCTGCTGTTGAGCTGGGTGCTGGCCGTCACGGTCACGCCGCTCCTCGCCGCATGGGGACTGGAAAAAGGAAAAAGGAAGAAGGAAGAGGGAAGAAGGGGCAGAAGTGAGGCGGTCGATCCTTATGGCGGCGTGTTCTTCCGGGGGTATCGGCGGGCGCTCGAATGGTGCATCGACAACCGGGGCTTCACGCTTCTCGCGCTGGTCTGCCTGCTCGTCGCGAGCGTCGCCGGGTTTGCGCGCGTCAAGCGGAACTTCTTCCCCGACTCGACGCGTCCGCAGTTCATGGTTCACGTCTGGATGCCGGAGGGCACGTTCATCACGAAGACGGATCGGCGCGTGGTGAAGGTGTCCGAATTCGTCGAGAAGCTGGAGGGCGTGACGGGCGTCTCGTCCTTCACCGGGCAGGGCGCGCTGCGGTTCCTGCTGACCTACACGCCGGAGGAGCCGAATGCGGCCTACGGGCTTCTGCTCGTGGACGTCGCGGACAGCGGCGCGATCGCCGGGCTGATGCGCCGGATCGAGTCCGCCGCGCCCGCGCTCGTGCCGGACGCGAACGTGGCGTGCCAGCGGTTCGTGCTGGGCCCCGGCGACGCGCACAGGATCCAGATGCGCATTCTCGGCCCCGATCCGCAGCGGCTGCGCGCGTTCGGCGACGCGGCGCGGACGATCCTGCGCGCGGACGGACGCCTCAAGGACGTGCAGAGCGACTGGCGCAACCGTGCGGAGCTTGTCGAACCGGTCGTGTCCGAAGCGCGCGCGGCGAAGCTGGGCCTCAGCCGGTCGGATGTCGCGCGCGCGTTCCGCCTTGCGACGGACGGCGTGTCCGTCGGGACGTATCAGCTCGCGGACGAGGCCCTGCCGATTGTCCTGCGTGCGAAGAAGGACGAGCGCGACACGCTCACAGGCGTGAATGCCGCGTGGGCATGGAGTTCGAGTCGCGGCATTTCGGTGCCGCTCGCGCAGGTCGTCGACCGCGAACGTCTGGCGTCCGAGGAGATGCGCCTCAGGCGCCGCGACCGGACGCCGTGCCTGACGGTGAAGTGCAATCCGCCGGAAGGCGAGACGGCGGCGGAGGCGTTCGCGCGCGTCCGGCCGGCGCTGGACGCCTTCGCGGCGCGTCTGCCCGCCGGCTATCGGGCGGAGTACGGCGGCGAATACGAGGACGCGAAGGAGGCGAACGGGAAGCTGGCGCCGTCCTTCCTGCCGCTCGCGGCGGCGATGGCGTTCATCGTGCTGACGCTGTTCGACTCGGTGAAGAAGACGCTCGTCATCTTCCTCACGCTGCCGCTCATCGTCGTCGGCGTCGTCGCCGGACTGCTCGCGTCCGGCCAGCCGTTCGGCTTCATGGCGCTCCTCGGGCTTCTCTCGCTCGTCGGCATGCAGGTCAAGAACGCGATCGTCCTCATGGACGAGATCGGGGCGAACCAGGCGCGCGGCCTCGACGCCTACCGTGCGGTCGTCGAGGCGGGCGTCTCGCGCCTCCGGCCCGTCGCGAACGCCGCGCTCACGACGGTCCTCGGCATGATCCCGCTCCTGACGGACGCCTTCTACGCCGCGATGGCCGTCACGATCATGGCCGGCCTCGCGTTCGCGACCGTCCTCACGATGGTCGTCATCCCCGTCAACTACGCGCTCGTCTTCCGGGTGCGGAACGTTCACGCCACGTCAGCGACTCAAGAGAAAGGAAACGAGGCATGATTGCCGCAAAGCTCCTGCTGGACAAGAAACGAGAAGGGCACGCGCTCGGCAGCGCGGAAATCCGCGAATTCGTCGAGGGCTACACGAAGGGCGAGATCCCCGACTACCAGATGGCGGCCCTGGCGATGGCCATCTGCTGCAGGGGCATGACGGCGCGCGAGACGGCCGACCTCACCGACGCGATGATGCGGTCGGGCGTGACGGTCGACTGGTCGGACTTGCCGCTCCCCACGGCCGACAAGCATTCGACGGGCGGCGTCGGCGACAAGCTCTCGCTCGTCATCCAGCCGCTCGCGGCATCCTGTGGCGTCGCCGTCCCCTCGCTGACGGGACGCGGCCTCGGCATCACGGGCGGCACGGCGGACAAGCTGGAGACGATTCCCGGCTACGACGCCGCGCTCTCGCTCGACGCCTTCAAGAAGGTCGTCGCCGAGGTCGGCGTCTCGATGACCGTGCAGACGGACGAGATCTGTCCGGCGGACAAGAAGCTCTATGCGCTGCGCGACGTGACGGGCACGGTCGCGTCCATTCCGCTCATCTGCGGATCGATCCTCTCGAAGAAGTGGGCCGAGGGCGCGGGGGCGCTCGTCTTCGACGTGAAGGCCGGCTCCGGCGCGTTCATGAAGACGCCGGAAGAGGCGCACGCGCTCGCGACGGCGCTCGTCACGTCCTCGCGGGCGGCGGGACGCAAGGCTGCCGCGCTCGTGACGGAGATGAGCGCGCCGCTCGGCTTCGCCGTCGGCAACGCGAACGAGGTCGCCGAGGCGATTGCGATGCTGAAGGGCGAACTGTCCGGCGCCGTCGTCGACCTCTGCGTCGAGCAGGCCGCGCTCATGGTGTCGCTTGCGCGTGACGTGCCGCTCGACGCGGCGCGTGCCGACTGCCGCGCGAAGCTGGCGGACGGCACGGCGTTCGCGACGTTCGCGCGGATGGTCGCGGCGCAGGGCGGCGATCTCGAACGCTTCGACGCGCTGTTGAAGAAGCCGACGTTCAAGTTCAGGATCCAGGCGATGAAGTCCGGCTACGTCACGGCGATCGACGCGGAGAAGGTCGGGCGCGTCGCGCTCGCGCTCGGTGCGGGACGCGAGCGGACGGGCGACCGAATCGACCCGCGCGCGGGCGTCACGCTTGCCGTGAAGGTCGGCGACCGCGTGGCCGTCGGCGCGCCGCTTGCGACGCTGGAGAAGTCGACCGAGCCCGACGGACTCGAAAAGGCCGCCGCCGACCTTTACAAGGCGTTCCAGATCGCGCCGACCGCACCTGAACCCAAACCGCTTATCCTCGAAAGGATTGACTGACCATGCCGGGTGGAGGCTTGACAGTGGACACGCGGCATGAGGGGACGCGAAGCCTGCGATGCGTCTTGGCGCCGCTGGCGGGCTTCACGGACGCGCCGTTCCGGCGGCTCTGCTTCGAGGGCGGAGCCGACCTCACGTACACCGAGATGGTGTCCGCCGCCGGGCTTGCGCACGGGTCGTCGCCGACGCGGCACCTGATGGAGACGATGCCGGGCGAGGGACCCGTCGCCTGTCAGGTCTTCGGCGCGAACGAGTCGGATCTCGCCCACGCCGCGCGCGCGGTCGAGGCGGTGAAGGAGCGGTTCGTCGAGCTGAACCTGAACGCGGGGTGTCCGATGGCGAAGGTCACGCACGGCGGCGCGGGCGCGAAGCTCGCCGAGGACCCGGCGCGCGTCTACCGTCTCCTGAAGGCGATGCGCGAGAACACGTCGCTGCCTGTCACGCTCAAGACGCGTCTGGGGCCGAATCCGAAGCGGACGACCGTCTTCGAGCTGCTGGACGCGGCGGAGCGGGCGGGTGCGCGCGGCTTCATCCTCCACGCGCGCTACACCTCGCAGCTGCACGGCGGCCCCGTGCAGCTCGACACGCTCGCGGAAGTCGTCCGCCGCGCGCACATCCCCGTGACGGGCAACGGCTCCGTGACGGACGCGCAGACGGCGGCGGCGCTGGCGGCGACGGGCGTCTCGGCGCTCATGATCGGACGTGCCGCGCTCGCGAACCCCACGATCTTCCGTGCGCTGAAAGGGGCGGAGGACGGACAGGCGAGACCAGCGGGACAAGAGGGACAGGATGCCGTCACGTCTTCGGCGGACTTGAAGTTCCGGGCGTTTCAGGCTCATCTCGCGTATCTTCTCGCCTTTCGCGAGCAGCTCGCGGCGCGCTTTCCCGACGATCACATTCCGTCCGTTGACGGCTTCGCGTCCGTGAAGATGCACACGCACCTCTTCCGCTACTTCGCGGGGCGTCCCGGCGCTGCGGCGCTGCGTGCGCGGCTCAACACGGTGCGGACGCTCGCGGAAATCCGCGCGATCGCGGCCTCCTTTTAGGGCGATTGCGCGGGCGGACGGCACAAGCGGCCACGTTTGTGGTATAATTTCACCGTTTTCGGTTATTCACGATTCAGAAATCAGAAAGGCTGACTGATGAAAATTGTTCTAGCTTCCGACCATGGCGGGTTCGAGCTCAAGGGGCATCTCGTGCGGGCGCTCGGCGTCGACCATGAGGTCATCGACTTGGGCCCGGCCGACCGCAAGAGCTGCGACTTCCCGGACTACGCGGTGCCCGTCGCGCAGGCGGTCGCCTCCGGCGCGGTCGACTTCGGCATCCTCATCTGCCGCACGGGCCTCGGCATGTCGATGGCTGCGAACCGCTTCCAGAACGTCCGCGCCGCGATCTGCCCGACGACGGAGGCCGCGACGCTCGCGCGCCAGCACAACGGCGCGAACGTCCTCTGCCTCGGCGCCGACACGGTTTCGGGCGACTACGCCGTCGAGATCGCGAAGACGTTCCTCGCGACGCCGGTCGACAACGACGCGCGCCACGTGCGCCGCCGCTGGAAGCTGGAGCGCGCCGCGCGCCTGTCGGACTGCTCTGGCCTCATGCGGGACGACCCGGAGGTCTTCGCCGCGATCGAGGCGCAGACGCGGCAGGAGGACGCGGAGATCAACCTCATCGCGTCCGAGAACACGTCGTCGCGCGCGTGCCGCGAGGCGGCGGGCTCGGTGCTGATGAACAAGTACGCCGAGGGCTATCCGGGCAAGCGCTGGTATTCGGGGTGCCTGCCGGTCGACGCGGCGGAGGAGCTGGCCCGCACGCGCGCCTGCCGGCTCTTCGGCGCGGAGCACGCGAACGTGCAGCCGCACTGCGGCTCGGCGGCGAACATGGCCGTCTACTTCGCGACGATCAAGCCGGGCGACACGATCATGTCGCTGGCGCTTGACCAGGGCGGCCACCTCTCTCACGGCTCGCCCGTCAACTTCTCCGGCAAGATCTACCACATCGTGCCCTACACGGTCGATCCGAAGACCGAGCGGCTCGACTACGACGCGCTGGAGCGGCAGGCGCTGGAGGTGAAGCCGAAGATCCTGCTCACGGGCGCCTCGGCGTATCCGCGCGCGATCGACTTCAAGCGCATCCGCGAGATCTGCGACAAGGCCCAGTGCATCATGATGGTCGACATGGCGCACATCGCCGGCCTCGTCGCGGGCGGCGCGCACGAGTCGCCCGTCCCGTATGCCGACTTCGTGACGTCGACGACGCACAAGACGCTCGGCGGCCCGCGCGGCGGCCTCGTGCTCTGCAAGGAGAAGTGGGCGAAGGCCCTCGACAGCGCGGTCTTCCCCGGCATGCAGGGCGGGCCGCTGGAGAACATCATCGCGGCGAAGGCGGTCGTCTTCCGCGAGTGGATGAGCGAGGCGAAGAAGGGCTACGCGCAGCAGGTCGTGAAGAACTGCCAGGTCATGTGCAAGACCGTGCAGGACCGCGGCTACCGCATCGTCTCGGGCGGGACGGACAACCACCTCTTCCTCGTGGACGTCAAGACCTCGAAGGGCATCACCGGCAAGGAGGCCGCGGCCGCCCTCGACGCGGCGGGCATCATCGTCAACAAGAACACGATCCCGTTCGACACCGAGAGCCCGTTCAGGACGTCGGGCATCCGCGTCGGCACGGCGTCGGCGACGACGCGCGGCATGAAGGAGCCGGAGATGATCAAGATCGGCACGTGGATCGCGGACGTCCTCGACGACATCGCGAACGTGCAGGTGCAGGCGCGCGTCAAGCGCGAGGCCGCCGAACTCGTCGCGAACTTCCCGGTGCCGTAAGATGGCGAAGGTCGCAGTCGTCGGGGTCGTGGGGCGGACGAACGCGGGGAAGTCCACGCTCGTCAACGCCCTTGTCGGCGAAAAGGTCTCGATCGTCTCGCCCGTCGAGCAGACGACGCGCAACACCGTGCGCGGCATCGTCGCCGACGCGCGCGGGCAGCTTGTCCTCCTGGACACGCCCGGCCTGCACAAGGCGGTCGGCCAGCTGGGGCGGCTCCTGAACCGCATGGCGCGGCGGAGCGCGGCGGGGACGGACGTGACGTGCGTCGTCTTCGACGCGTCCGAGGAGCCGCAGCTGGAGGACGTCGGCTGGATGCAGCGGCTCGCGAAGGAGCGTCCCGAGAAGGTCGTCTTCGTGCTCAACAAGGCCGACAAGGCCCCGTTCTACGAGACGATGTACCGGGATGCGTGGAAAGAGGCCGAGGAGAATAATCGAATAGCCGAATTGTCGAATGATCGAGACGGCGAACGTTCCTGCGAGAAGAAATTCGAACATTCGATTATTCGCAATTCGAACATTTCTCCCGTCTGGGTCAAGTCCATCGCCTCGACGCCGGGCGGCGCGAAGGGCGTGATGGATGCGCTCTTCGGCCTGGCCGAGGAGGGCGAGAAGCTGTTCGACGACGAGATCGTGACGGACTATCCGCGCAAGCTGACGATCGCCGACTCGATCCGCGAGAAGTATCTCGCGAAGCTGCATCAGGAGCTGCCGCACGAGCTGGGCGTCGTCGTCAAGCGAATCGCCGAGACGAACGAGAGGGGCGCGCCGACGTGGGAGGTCGAGGCCGAGCTGCTCGTCAACCGCGCAAGCCAGAAGCCCATCGTGATCGGCAAGGGCGCGGCGACGATCAAGTACGTGCGCAAGTGTTCCGAGCGCGAGCTTTCCGACCTCTTCGGCGTGAAGGTGAAGCTGGAGCTCTGGGTGCGCGTCGAGCCGAACTGGATGAAGAACGAGCGCCTACTCGCGGAGATGGGATACCTTGGGGAACTGGTTTAGGGAAAGATTTCGCCCTTTGTCTTCTGTCCAATGTCGTCTGTCCTGAGATTCGCCCTGCCTCTTGTGTTCGCCGTCGCCCTTGCGGCGACGGCACAGGACGTCGCGGCGACGGCACAGGACGTCGCGGCGGCGGCGCAGGACATTTCGCCGGCGGCACAGGACGTCGCGGCGACGGCACAGGACGTCGCGGCGGCGGCGCAGGACGTCGCGGCAACGGCGCAGGGTCTTTCGGCGGCGTCCTCAAACGAGCTCGACACCGCCCGTCAGGCGCTGCGCGACGGCCTGTGGGAAGTGGCGCGCACGCATGCGGCCAAGGCGGGCGAGGGCGAGGCGTCGCGTCTCATCCGGCTGGAAAGCTGGGCGGCCGAGGGCAAGTGGGGCGCGGTCTCGAACGCCCTGGACCTCTGGACGGACGCGCAGGGCGCGGCGTTCGACTACTACCGGGCCGTCGTGCGCGGCGACCATGCCGCCGCCGCGCGGCTTCTGGCGGACGGCGGCTCGCCGGAGGGGGCTGTCCAGGCCCTTCTGTACGAGGCGGACAGCCTTGCGCGCGCAGGAGATGAGGCGGGCGCGAAGACTCTTTGGCACGAGGTCTGCGCGCAGTCGAACGTCCCGCCGCGCGCGCTTGCGGTCGCGGCGGCGAACCTGATGGATCCCGAACGGCTGCGGCGTGCGCTGTCCGAGGCGGACTCGGCGAAGGCGCGCCGGGCGTTGACGCTGCGCCTTGGACGGGCCCTTCTGGCGAAGCCCGGATCGGCGGCGGAAGGCGCCGCGCTGATTCGGTCGGCTGTGCGGGACGCGCCGGACACGCCGGGCGCACGGGACGCGCTGCTCGCCGTGGCGGACGCGGAACTGACCGCCGCGCGCTGGCAGGCGGCGTACACGCTGTATGTCGAGGTGACCGAGATCTGGCCGGACGCCGCCCAGATGACTGCCGTGCAGGAGGGGCTGGGCTGGTCGCTGGCGCGCCTCGACCGGCTCGACGAGGCGCTGGCGGCTTTCGGGCGTGCGGAGCAGGTCGCGGCGGACGACGAGGCGCGCGCGACGGCCGCGCTCGAACAGGGCGACGTCCTCACGTCGCTCGGCCGGTTCGACGAGGCGCTGGTGCGCTATCGCCAGGCGTTGAAGCGGTATCCGAAGACGGCGGCCGCCGCATCGATCGAGAAGGCGGTCCGGGTGCGCGAGCGGGAGGCCCTCGGCCGCGGGTTCTACCGAACCTACCGCTTCGCCGAGGCGCGTGCGGCGTTCCGCCAGGTCGCGGCGGACGACCCGGCGCGCGCGCCGCGCATGCGGTTCTTCGAGGCCCTCTGCCTGTACGGCGCCGGCGAGGACGGGCAGGCGCAGCGCACGGCGGAATCGCTGCTCGCCGACTGTCCCGACCCGCGCGTCCGGGCGGACGTCTGCATGTGGCTGGCGAAGTTCAAGTACAACCGGCGAGACTGGAAGGCGGCGGTGCGGCTTTTCCGCGAGGCGTCCGAGTCGGCGGCGCAGCCGTCCGAGCAGGCGGCGGAGGCGCTCCTGTGGGCGGCGCGCGCGGCGTTTGCCGACGGCGACCACGGCGCGGCGATCGCGCTGACGACGCGGCTCGTTGAGCGGTTCCCGACTTCGCCCGCGCGTCTGCCGGCGCTGCTCCTCCAGGGCGAGACGCTGAACGAGCAGGCGCGCTTCGACGAGGCCGTCCTGGTCTTCGATCGGGTCGCGGCGGCGGCGGACGTGACGGCGGCCGACCGCGCGCGCGCGCGGGTGCTCAAGGCGGACGCTCTCTTCGCGATGGGCGCCGACAACCCCGCTCGCTACAGGGTGGCGCTGGAGGCCTATCGCGCGATTCTCTTCGGCGGCGCGCTCTCGCCGAGCGCAAAGCTCGTCGTCTCGTTCAAGATCGCCCGCGCGCTCGAGAAGCTCCGGCGTACTGACGAGGCGATGGATCAGTACTACACGCAGGTCGTCCTTGCCTACCGGCGGGAGCGGCTGGCGCACGTGCGGCTGGACGACGACGCGCGCGCGGCGTTTTCAAGGGCGGCGTTTCGCCTGGCGGACGAGTTCGAGGGCCGCGGAAAGGACCGGCAGGCCGTCGCCGTGCTGGATCTCGTCGCGACGAGCGACAGCCCGGCGGCCGAAGAGGCCCGCAAGCGCATCCGTCGCCTGACGGAGAAAGGGGGATCCCTGTGAGTCTAGTCGGAAGTCCTGTGTTCTGGATTCTGTCGGTGTTGGCGGTGGTCGCCGTCTTCACGTTCTTCGAGCGGTTCTTCGACCTGCGCCGGGCGCAAGTCGACTACGAAGACTTTCTCAAGGGCGTGTTCAACGTCCTGGATCGCGGGCGCACGGACGAGGCGCTGACGATCTGCGAGGACACGCTCGCGCCCGTGTCGTCCGTCGTCGCGACGGCGATTCGCCACCAGCGCGGGTCGGCGCGCGTCCTGCGCGAGGCCGTCGACTCGCAAGGACGCGCCGAGATCGGCCGTCTCGACCGGCGTCTCGCGGTCCTGGCGATCATCGCGCAGGTCGCGCCCGCGCTCGGCCTCTTCGGCACGGTCCTCGGCTTCATCCGCGCCGTCCGCGCCGCGAACGCGAGCGAGCTCGTCTCGCGCGTCGCGCTGATGGACGGCACGATGGACGCGCTCGTGTCGGCGGCGTTCGGCCTCGCGGTCGCGATTCTCGCGTCCGTGATGTACTCGTTCCTGCGCGTCCGGCTCGACCGCATCGTCGTCGAGCTGGAGGCGGCGGCGAGCCAGGTCATCGGCTACATCTCCACCCAGAAGGAGAAGGAGGCGATGAAGGAGAAGGAGCGGGCGAAATGAGTCCCTGGGGATGGACGCCGGCGCGCTCGCCGGGCATCTGGCGGCATGGCGCGGCGTGGCTTCGTCCGGCCGTCGCGGCCGTGCCGTACCTCACGGTCGGGCTGCTGCTCCTGCTCCTTCGGTTCGTGGCCGGGACCCTGACGGCGGCCGAGGGCACACTGTTCGAGCTGCCGGACGCGGCGCCGGCGGATGTCGTGGGGGAGGCCCCGGTCGCGCTGATGATGCCGATGCCGCGCGAGACGCTCGTCTTCTTCGACGACACGCGCTACCTGATGGGCGAGGAGTCCTCGATGCGCGCGCTGGGCGAGCAGCTGGCGGACCGGTTCGCGCGCAGCCGCCAGAAGTCGCTTCTGGTGCTGGCCGACCGGCGCGTGGCCGGCGGCGAGCTGATGCGCCTCGCGGCGCTCGCGAAGGCGAACGGCGTCGCACGCATCCTGTTCGCCGAGAAGCGCGCGGGGGGCGGCGAGTGAGAAGCGCGCGGAGCGAAGCCCTCTCCCTCGCGGTGGCGCTGTCGCTGCCCGCCGCCGTCTTCCTGTCCTTCCCCTATTCGGCGCTTCGCTTCGTCCCGGCGTCGCCGCCGGCGGAACGTCCGGCGTCGTCCGCTTTCGTCGATCTCACGCCCGAGCAGGAGGCGCGGGCGATGCAGCGCGCGAAGACCTCCGGACGGAGCGACCCGACGGACGCCGCGATTCGTCCGTCAGACCTCATCCTGCGCACGCTGCCGGACGATGTTCCTGCGCCGGTCGTGCGGCTTTCGGATCGCGCGCGTCCGCCTGCGCCAGAGCGAATCGGCTGGCGTCCGCCGCCCTACCTGCCGACGCGCGCCGCGCCGGTCCCGGCGGCGCTCCCGGCGGAAACGGACGCGCCGCCGCCGTCCGGCTTCATGAAGGAGGATCTCCTGAAGCTCGACGACTGAGATTGAAGACAGACAGTGGACAGACGACAACAGACAAACAGGAGAAAGGAAATCAAATCATGACACAGAAACAGGTTCTTCAGGCGTTCAGGGACACGGGCGCGCTGCTGGAGGGGCACTTCGAGCTCCGCTCCAAGCTGCACTCCAACCGCTACTTCCAGTGCGCGAACGTGCTGCGCTATCCGCGCATCGCCGAAAAGCTCTGCCGCGAGGTGACGCGGCAGGCCGTCAAGAGCGGCAAGCTCGGCAAGCGGATCGACGGCGTGATCTCGCCGGCCGTCGGCGGCATCCTCGTCGGACACGAGGTCGCGCGCGAGCTGAACGTGAAGTGCGTCTTCGCCGAGAAGGTGCCGGGCGAGGGGGTGGACGCGACGGGCAAGCCGAACACGGTCCTCGCGATGCGCCGCTTCGCGCTCAGGAAGGGCGAGCGCTACGTCGTCGCGGAGGACGTCGTCACGAAGGGCGGGCGCGTGCAGGAGACGATCGACCTCGTGAAGGCCGCCGGCGCGAAGGTCGCGGGCGTCGTGCTGCTCGTGGACCGTTCGGGCGGCACGGCCAGGTTCGGCCGCATCCCGATGTTCTCGCTCATGCAGATGACGCCCGAGACGTGGACGGCCGAGACGTGCCCGATGTGCAAGGCCGGCTCGAAGCCCGTCCACCCCGGCTCGTGAGCGCCGCACTTGACGCGAAGCGGCCCGTTTTGGTATCATACGCACCCATTCCATCTGGATCGGGCTCTCTTCAGCTGCCCGAACGGTCAGGAAAGAAAGGAAAAAGAAAATGCCGAAGATGAAGACGAAGAAGTGCGCCGTCAAGCGCATGAAGCTCTCGAAGACCGGTAAGGTCCTTCGTTCGCAGGGCGGTCACGCCCACCTCAATAACGGTAAGAAGCGCAACCGCAAGAACAACCTCTGCGGGCGTACCGCCATCGAGTCCCTCAAAGTCACCAAGACCTACGCGCGCGCGCTGCAGGGTCGCTAATGTTTAAGGAGTAAACTACCATGCGTGTTACGAATGCTCCCGCTTCCCGCGAACGCCGCCGTCGCCGCCTTGAGCTGGCGAAGGGCTTCTATGGCGCCCGTTCCAAACTCTTCCGCACGGCGACCGAGGCGGTCGATCGCGCGATGCGCCTCTCGACCGAGCACCGCAAGCTCAAGAAGCGCGATTTCCGCCAGCTCTGGATCGGCCGCGTCAACGCGGCGGCGCGTCAGGAAGGCATCAGCTACTCGAAGCTCATGGCGGGCCTCATCAAGGCCGGCGTGACGCTGAACCGCAAGATGCTCTCCGAGATCGCGATCCAGGATCCGGCGGGCTTCAAGGCGATCGTCGAGATCGCGAAGAACGCCTAAGCCTTTCAGGCTTGGCAAAGCTGAATGAAAATTTCGGTCGCCGTGCAACGGCGACCGAAATTTTATTTTGCCCTATTGACGCGGTGTGGGGCATGGTGTATAATGGTGTCACAAAATGTCAAAAGAGGTCTCGCAGAGTGTCGCGAAGTCGACGGACGTGGGGTCGGGCGTTCTTTTCGGGCGCCACGACTTTGCGCTCGATCCGAAGCGGCGCCTGACCATTCCGAGCGAATGGCGCGGCGTCTACTCGGGCGGCGTCGTCTACGTGATGCCCGACCGCAGGGAAAAGTGCCTCAACCTCTACCCGAAGGCGGAGATGGACGCCTTCCTCGATCAGCTGCGCCAGAAAGCGCTTCTTGATCCGGCGCTCAACCGGGTGTTCGCCAAGATCGGCGCGGTCTCCCAGCAGCTCTCCTTTGACGTTCAGGGACGGATCCGCATCTGCGACAAGCTCCTTCAGTTCGCGAACTTGACGACGACGGTCGCGATGGTGGGTTCGTTCCGCATGGTGAAGCTCTACGCGCCGGAGGTCTTGGGGCCTGAGGACGCGGTGGACATCGAGGAAATCGACAATGTGCTGACGGCGGCGGGGCTGTGACATGAACGAGACGCACATCCCCGTCCTCCTGGAGGAAACGGTCGGCGCGCTGTCCGTCAGGGCCGGCGGCCGGTACGTGGACGGCACACTCGGCCGTGCGGGCCACGCGCGGGCGATCGCGGCGCGCGGCGGCGAAGTCCTCGGCATCGACCGCGACGACGCGGCCCTCGCGGCCGTGCGGGCGCAGAATCTCGCCGGGGTGACGGCCGCGAAGGGCAACCACGGCGACCTGAAGAGGATTGCAGATGAACGGGGATGGAACGAAGTCGACGGGGTCCTGCTGGACCTGGGTGTGTCAAGTCCTCAGCTGGATGAGGCCGGACGCGGGTTCAGCTTTCTCCGCGAGGGACCCCTTGACATGCGCATGGATCGGTCGGGCGCCCTGACGGCGGCGGATCTCGTGAACGGCGAAAGCGCGGAGCGACTGGCGGAGATCTTCCGCACGCTCGGCGAGGAGCCGCAGGCGCGGCGGATCGCGCGCGCGCTCGTCGCGGCGCGGGCGGACGGGACGCGGTTCACGACGACGACGGCGCTTGCGGACTTCGTGGAACGGCTGGTCGGGCGGCGCGGCGGGCGCCATCCGGCGACGCGGGTCTTCCAGGCGCTGCGGATGGCGGTGAACGACGAGCTGGGCGAGCTGGCGCGCGCGCTCGACGGCGGGCTTGCGCTCCTGAAGCCGGGCGGGCGGTTCGCGGTCATCACGTTCGAGAGCCTGTCCGACCGGATCGTGAAGCGGCTCTTCGCCGCGCACGTGGGGAAGATGCGCGCCCTGCAGCAGGGCGGCGAGGCGTGGGAGGGGGAGCTGCCGAAAGTCCGCGCGGTCACGAAGAAGGCCGTGACGGCGGGCGCGGCGGAACTGGATTTGAATCCGAGGGCGCGGAGCGCGAAGCTGCGCGTGGTCGAAAGGGTGTGAGAGGAAGATGAGAAAGAACAGGAAAGTCTCAAAGAAGATGTCCGTCATCGCGACGAACACGATGCGCTTCGGCGCGATCATCGTGTTCTTCTTCGTGATGGTGATCCTGAACATCCTCTCGTCGTCGAGCTGCACGCAGCTGATGAACGAGAAGGGGCTGAAGGAGCGCGAGCTCGCGAAGCTGGAGGAGTCGCACCGCCGCGAGTCGACGCGGTGGGAGGAGATGAAGACGCCGGAGAAGATCGAGGCGGCGCTCTTCCGCCACGGGCTTCGCATGTCGACGCCGCGCGCCGACCAGTGCATCCGCCTGAACGAGCGGGGCGTACCGTATCCGAACCAGCTCGCGCTGACGCGCCTGCGCCAGCGCGCGGCCACCGCCGCGACGGCGCGCTATGTCGCGCCGACCCAGCGCCCGAAGCGCAGGATCCGCTGAGCCGCGATGCCGATGCGCGGCGAGAATTGGCGCTTCTGGCTGCCGGTCGTGCTCCTCGCGGGGTTCGCGGCCTACTCGGCCCAGAAGCTCGTGCGCGCGCACATCGACCCGAAGGTCTCCGCGCCGGACTACGTCTTCACGCGCAAGCTGCCCGCGCCGCGCGGGGCGATCTACTCGTGCAAGGGCAAGGGCTATCCCTTCGCGAAGTCCGTGCCCTACTGGGAATACGCGCTCGACCCCGTCGCGCTCACGAACGCCCTCGTGCGTCCGCGCGGCGAGAAGCGTCCGCGCGCGAAGGAGGCGATCGTGCGGACGATCGCGGACGCGCTGGGGCTGGAGTACCAGAAGGTGCTGCGGATGGCGAACGCCGCGCCGCGCCGGGGCTGGCGCGACCAGTTCCTCGCGCTGTCGTCCGACCCGAACGCCCATCGCACGCTCGCGGACTCGCGCCTCGTCGCGGGCGTCGCGATCCACGACACGCAGGTGCGGCAGTACCTGCACGGCCGCCGCCTCTCGCACGTCCTCGGCAGCGTGAACGCCGAGTATGTCGGCTCGGCGGGCGTCGAGCTGCGGTTCGACCGCGAGCTGACGGGCACGCCGGGCACGATCCAGGGCATGCGCGACGCGCGCGGCCGCGAGCTCTACGACAAGCGGCAGGTCTCCATCGACCCGATTCCGGGGGCGGACGTGTACCTGACGATCGACCACAACATCCAGTTCGAGGCGGAGGACGCGCTCAAGTGGGGCGTCGCGGAATACGGCGCGGCGTCGGGCTGGTGCATCGTCATGGGCGCGAAGACGGGGGCCGTCCTCGCGATGGCGTCGCTGCCGGACTTCGAGCCGCTTGCGTTCGGCCGCACGCCCGACGACGCGAAGCTGAACCGCGCCGTCGCGTTCAACTACGAGCCGGGCTCCGTCATGAAGACGATCACCGTCGCGGCGGCGGTCGATGCGGGGTTCGTGCGGCCGACGAGCTTCTACCGCACGAACCGCGACGACCCGAACTACTACCGCCTGCCGGGCGACGGCTCGCACAAGTGGGAGCCGACGATGACCATCCGTGACGCGCTCGTGCATTCCTCGAACATCGTCATCGGCAAGCTCGCCTACGACTTCGGGCCGCGCCGCCTCTACGAGTACCTGAAGAAGTTCGGCTTCGGCGCGAAGACGGGCATCGAGCTGCCGGGCGAGCAGTTCGGCATCCTGCCGAATCCGCACAAGCGCGCGTGGGACAAGGCCTCTCAGTCGCGCGCGGGCATCGGGCAGTTCGTCGCCGTCACGGCGATCCAGCTCGCGGGCGCGTACCAGGCGATCGCGAACGACGGCGTGCGCATGAAGCCCCACATCGTCGACCGCGTCGTGCGGGCGGACGGATCGGAGGCCTACCGCAGCGTGCCGACGCCGGTCGGGCACCCGATCTCGGCGGCGGCGGCGCGGGCGACGCGCGAGATGATGCTCGACGTCGCCTCGCCGAAGGGCACGGCGCGGCGCGCGGCGATCCGCGGCTACTCCGTCGCGGGCAAGACGGGCACGGCGCAGAAGCAGATTCCCGGCGGACGCGGCTATTCTCCGGGGCTCTACCGCGCGACGTTCTGCGGCATCGTGCCGGCGGGCGACCCGGAGCTCGTCGTGCTCGTCACGCTCGACTTCGAGGCGCGCACGCGCTTCCATCAGGGCGGCAACTCGGCGGGTCCCGTCTTCAGGCGCATCGCGACGGCGGCGTTGCGCTACCTCATGGTGCCGCCGGACCGCCCGGAGGAGCTGGAGGAGCCGGACGACGCGGACGCCTTCGCCGACATGATGGAGGAGCGCGGCCGCCGGCAGGGCGACCTGCTCGACTGACGGATTTTATGGTATAATCCCCTCTATCGTGAAAATTGAGGACAACGACTGATGGATCAGATACTGCAGCTTTTGGTTCAGAACGGCTACATCGACGAGGCCGGCGCGAAGGATCTCCAGGACCTTGCGAAGACCGAGTCGAAGACGACGCGCCAGCTCGTCATCGACCAGGGCATCCTCGACGAGGACTCGCTCCTCGCCGCGATGGCCGCGTACCAGGACACGGAGGCGATCGACCTCGGCGCGATGACGATCGAGTCGGAGGTGACGGAGGCGATCCCCGCCTCCACCGCGCGCATGTACAACGTCTTCCCCGTCGCGGCCGACGAGTCGTCCGTGACGCTCGCGACGTTCGACCTCGTGGACCCGCGCATCTCCGACGAGATGCTGTTCACGCTCTCGAAGGAGGTGCGCTTCGTCTTCGCCCGCGAGAAGGACGTGATGGACCGCATCGCGCAGTACTACGGCGACGCGAACGCCTCGGTGGCGGACATGATCAAGTCGCTCGGCGAGGGCATGAGCGACGACGAGACGCTGGCGGCGGGCGCGAACGCGAACGACATCGCCTCGATGGAGTCGGCGGCGAACTCGAACGCGATCATCAAGTTCGTGAACCTCGTCCTCTACCAGGGCGTCGTCGACCACGCCGCCGACATCCACATCGAGCCGTTCGAGGACGACTTCAAGATCCGCTACCGCGTCGACGGCGCGCTCTACGCGATGAAGGCGCCGGACGTGAAGATGGCTCCGGCGATCATCTCGCGCGTGAAGATCCTCGCGGGCCTCAACATCGCCGAGCGCCGCGTGCCGCAGGACGGCCGCATCGCGCTCACGGTCGCGGGGCGGCCCGTCGACCTGCGCGTCTCGTGCCTGCCGACGGCGCACGGCGAGTCGGTCGTCATGCGAATCCTCGACCAGACGACGACCTCGCTCGACCTGGAGAACGTCGGCCTCCCGGAAGACGTCTACGAGCAGATCACGATGGACATCGAGAAGCCGAACGGCATCTTCATCGTGACGGGCCCGACCGGCTCGGGCAAGACGACGACGCTCTACTCCGTCCTCCGCCGCATCAACCAGATCGACACGAAGCTCCTCACGGCCGAGGAGCCGGTCGAGTACAACGTGGACGGCATCGTGCAGGTGCCGATCGACGCGCGCGCGGGCAACACGTTCGCGAAGGTGCTGCGCGCGTTCCTGCGTCAGGACCCGGACGTGATGATGATCGGCGAGATCCGCGACCTGGAGACGGCCGAGATCGCCGTGCAGGCCGCGCTCACCGGCCACTTCGTCTTCTCGACCCTGCACACGAACGACGCGGCGGGCGCGGTGATGCGCCTCGTGGACATGAACGTCGCGCCGTACCTGCTCTCCTCGACGCTGGAGGGCGTCCTCGGCCAGCGACTCGTGCGCACCTGCTGCAAGGAGTGCAAGCAGGCCTACGAGCCGGACGACGAGACGCTGGAGCGCATCGAGATGACGCGCGACCAGATCGGCGGGCGGCCGTTCTACTTCGGCAAGGGCTGCAAGGTCTGCAACGGCACGGGCTACAAGGGCCGCAAGGGCGTCTTCGAGTATCTGCGGATGTCGAACCCGCTGCGCGAGCTCGTCAACAACAAGGCGCCGACGCTGATCATCCGCGAGAAGGCGCGCGAGCTCGGCATGCGCACGATGCGCGAGGACGGCATCCGCTCGATCCTCGACGGCTACACGACGGTGGACGAGGTCCTGCGCTACACCTGACGTGCCCGTACCCCTGTCGCCTCGTTTTGCGGCGCGCCTCTGCGAATTGGGCGCGCCGCAAGAATTTTCAAAATACCCCCTTGCGTGTCATAGGGAAAATATGATATACTACGCATCACTTTTCGGAGCAACGGGGTTGTGGCGCAATTGGTTAGCGCACTGGACTGTCGATCCGGGGGTTGCGGGTTCGAGCCCCGTCGACCCCGCCAATCTTGAAAAGTGAGCGAGCTTGCCTCGTGGTGTAATGGTAGCACCGCAGATTCTGATTCTGCTTGTTGGGGTTCGAGTCCCTGCGAGGCAACCAACTTCAGTAGCGTTTTTTGACTTTCCCCATTTCCTGATTCGCTCCATTTTGGTATAATCCCTCACCCAGAAGGAGAACAACAGACATGGAAGTCGTCTACACGAAGGATCCTTGCGGCGGCAAGGGCAACATGAAACTCGAAAAGATTCTCTCCGAGGCGGAGATGAAGGACAAGTGCGGGCTTTTCGCGCGCGTCACCCTGCATCCCGGCGACGTGCTCGGCTATCACGAGCATCACGGCAACGGCGAGTGCTACTTCGTCCTCTCGGGCGCGGGCGTCTACGACGACAACGGCACGAAGCGCGCCGTCAAGGCCGGCGACGTGACCTGGACGCCGGACGGCTCGGGCCACGGCCTCAGCAACGCCGACGGAACGGAAGACCTCGTCTTCATGGCGCTCATCATCAACGCCTGACGACGATGGCGAGTCGTCCCTCGACCCTCGACCGGCTCGTCGCGCTCATCCGCGAGACGAGCTCGTCGATTCCCGAAGACGTCCGCCAGGCCCTGCGCGCGGCCCTGCGGCACGAAGCGCGCGGCAGTTCGGCGGCGGTCGTCCTCCAGACGATCCTCGACAACTGCGCGCTCGCGGCGCAGAACGGCACGCCGCTCTGCCAGGACACGGGGACGCTCACGTTCTTCGTCGATGCGCACCTGCGCCGCCGCGTGACGCCGGCCCTGCTCAAGCGGGCGGTCGCGCGCGCGACGGCGCTCGGCTGTCTGCGCAAGAACACGATCGACGCCGTGACCGGACGGAGCTGCGACGACAACTGCGCCGAGGGCGCGCCGGTCGTCCACTACGTGGAAGGGACGAGGGATGAGAAATGGAGGATGAGACGTGAGGGCGGGCGGGGGCGCGTGACGCTCTTGCTGAAGGGCGGCGGCTCGGAGAACATGTCGCGCCAGTACTCCCTGCCGGACGCGGCGCTCGGTGCGGGGCGCGACCTCGCGGGCGTGCGCGCGTGCGTCCTTGACGCCGTCCAGAAGATCCAGGGCTACGGCTGCGCACCGGGCATTCTCGGCGTCTGCATCGGCGGCGACCGCGCAACGGGGTTCGAGGTCGCCAAGGAGCAGCTGCTGCGGCCGCTGGACGAGGGGGAAGGAAAAGGAAGAGGAAAGAGGGAAGAAGGAAGAAGCGCGGAAGTTGTCCGCCTGGAGAAGACGCTGCTGCGCGAGGCGAACCGGCTCGGCATCGGCCCGATGGGGCTGGGCGGGAAGACGACGCTGCTGGGCGTGAAGGTCGCTTCGCGGACGCGGCTGCCGGCCTCTTTCTTCGTGACGGTCGCCTATATGTGCTGGGCCTGCCGCCGACAGACGATCGAACTATGACTCAACTTCATTATCCATTTGACGAGAAGACCGTGCGCGCGCTGAAGGCGGGCGACGCCGTGTCGATCACCGGGCGGCTCTATACGGGGCGCGACAAGTTCCACAAGTTCTTCGCGGACGGCGGAACTTTGCCCGTCGATTTCACGGACGGCGCGCTCTACCACTGCGGGCCGGTGTGCGTGAGGGTGGAAGGGTGGAAAGGTGGAAGGGCGGAAAGGTGGAAGGTCGTCGCGGCGGGGCCGACGACGAGCGTGCGCGAGAATCCCTACGAGCCGGCGTTCATCGCGGCGTCGGGCGTGCGGCTCGTCATCGGCAAGGGCGGCATGGACGCGGCGACGCTTGCGGCGATGAAGAAGCACGGCTGCGTCTACATCCAGGCCGTCGGCGGCGCGGGTGCGCTCTATGCGGCGACCGTGAAGAAGGTTGCGGGCGTCTCGCTGCTGAAGGAATTTGGCGCGGCGGAGGCCGTCTGGCATTTCGACGTCACGGACTTTCGCGGCGTCGTGGCGATGGACGCCCACGGCCATTCGCTTTTCGACGAAGTGAACCAGTCCTCGGCAAAGGTTTTGGACGGCATGAGAAGGGGTTTCGCTGTGCCATCCAAACCTCCCAAACCTTCCAAACCCTCCCCCACATGAAACTCCTTTTCCTCAGTGACATTCACGGCGTGCCTTCGACGCTGGAGGCCGCGTTCGCGTCCGCCGACACGCTCGGCTACGACCGCATCGTTCTGCTCGGCGACCTCCTCTATCACGGGCCGCGCAACGGCGTGCCGCACTTCTACGACCCCGTGCGGGTCGCGCACCTGCTGAACGCCCGCAAGGACAGGATCATCGCCGTGCGCGGCAACTGCGACGCCGAGGTGGACCAGATGATGTTCGAGTTCCCGATGATGGGCGACTACGCCGTTGTCGAGGCGGGCAACGAGACGTTCTTCTGCACACACGGACACCTCTGGAACGAGAACCGCCTGCCGCCGCTCGGCCTGGGCACGGTGCTTGCCCACGGCCACACGCACATCTCGGAGCTGAAGAGGCTGCCGTGCGGCCTCACGGTCTTCAATCCCGGCTCGGTGTCGCTGCCGAAAGGCGGCACGTCGCGCTCGTTCGGCTACTTTGACGGCCAGGCCCTGCGCCACTGCACGATCTGAGCGCGTCGGGCCAGGCCTCGCCATGATACGGTCGGGGGAGTTTACGGCGGGCGAGGTTGGCCCTGCGCCACGGGAGCTGCCGCTTTTTGGTATAATACGCGGCGATGAATTCAAAAAAGGCCTTGACCTGGTTTCTTGTCGTCTTCGCGTGGTTCTGGACCGCGTACGAATGCCACACCATCGGCATTGACGTCTTCGACATGCTGTTGAAGCGCTTCCCCGGCCAGGTGTGGATCATGGCGGCGGTGCTGTCGTACCTGACGATCATCTGGATGCCGAAGCATCTCCTGACGCGCGCCGTGATGGGCATCTTCATGCTGATTCCCGCCGAGCTCTTCCCGGTTCTCCGTCCGCACCTGCCCGACGGCGGCTTCGCCCCGGTGCAGATCCTCGTCGCCTTCGCCTACGTCCTCGCCGTCATCGGCATGTACGGGATGTTCTACCCCTGGCGGGTCGAGGCGGCGCTGCGGCGTCTCTTCGGTGCGAAGGGCGCGGCGCGCGGCGCGGCGGAGGAGTCGAAATGAAGGAAGCCCTGACGATCCTCCTGACGGTGCTCGGGGGCCTTGGGATCTTCCTCCTCGGCATGAAGCACCTCTCTGAGGGTCTTCAGGCCGCCGCCGGCGGGGGGCTGCGCAAGTTCATGGCCAAGGCGACGAGCCACCGCCTCGTGGGCGTCGGCTCGGGCATCGTCTCGACGATCCTCGTGCAGTCCTCGTCGATCATCACGGTCATGCTCGTCGGCTTCGTCTCGACGGCGATCATGACGCTGCCGCAGGCGTTCGCCGTCCTCATCGGCGCGAACATCGGCACGACGGCGACGATCTGGATCATCGCCTACGCGCCGGACCCGCAGATGCTCGGCTTCTGCGGCCTCGCGGCGGGCGGCGTCATGTACTTCTTCTTCCGGGGCGAGCGCGTCCACCACCTCGGCCTCACGATTCTCGGCCTCGGCCTCGTCTTCCTCGGCCTCTACTTCATGTCGAAGGGCGTCCAGCCCATCCGCCAGAACCCCGACTTCGCGCACGTCTTCACGGAGATGAGCGCGCACACGATGGCGGACGTGTTCCTCGTCGCGGCGGCGGCGACGCTCCTGACGGCGGTGATCCAGAGCTCGGCGGCGACCATCGCCATCGCGATGGCCCTCGCGACGCAGGGGCTCATCACCTACGAGGTCGCGATCGCCGTCCTCTTCGGCGCGAACGTCGGCACGACGGCGACGGGCTGGATCGCCGCGATCGGCGGCACGGCGGACGCGAAGCGGACAGCCCTCGCGCACACGCTCTCGAACGTGATCGGCTCGTTCGTCTTCATCTGGTTCTTCCCGCTCTTCGTGAAGCTCGGCCAGGCGCTCTTCCCGAACTGGGGCGTCGCCGAGACGATGACGGTCTCGGGGCAGGGCGTGCCGGCATACGTCCACATGATGGCGCCGATCGCCGTGACGGACACGGTGTTCGCCATTTGCCGCGGTGCGCTCTTCTTCCCGTTCGTGAAGCCGTTCTGCCGCCTCATCGAATGGCTCGTCAAGCAGCCGGAGAACGAGAAGCCGCACCTCTCGGCCCTCAAGATCGGCGCGAAGATCTCGCCCGTGATCGCGTGCGACCAGGCGCTGAGCGAGATCGACTTCATGAAGCAGTCGAACCTGGAGCTGCTGGACTGCGCGCGCAAGGTGCTGTCCGGCGCGACGGAAGGCGACGAGGGGCCGGAGAAGCACATCGTCCACCGCGAGGACATCCTCGACAACGTGCAGCGCGAGGTGACGGAGTTCCTGGGCTCGATCATGTCCAAGCGGCTGTCGTGGGACGTCGCGGAGCGCGCACGGCGGCTCCTGCGCCTGACGGACGAGCTGGAGTCGGTCTCGGACGAGTGCGCGCAGGTGCTGAAGGTCGTCAAGCGGCTGCGCAAGCAGAGGCAGCGGATCTCCGACGTGTCGATGACGCTCCTCCTCGACGTCCACGACAAGGTCGCGGCGTTCGCGCTGGACGTCACGCCGCTCATCACGTCGCCGCGCGTGCCGTTCGACCTGGAGGCCCTGCAGCGGCGGTGTTCGGCGCTGCACGACTTCATCCGCGAAAGCCGCCGCGTCCAGCTCGGGCGCATCGGGCCGGAGGACCCCGGCTCGTCGATCCGCGTCCTCGGCGAGCTCGACATCATCAACGCCTACGAGCGCATCCGCGCCTACTACCTCAACTGCGCGGAAACCCTGGCGGGCGGGAAGAGATAGGAAGGTTCCTGTTGCTGAAGAGACGGTTCCTTGGGTTGACAGGAGCGTGTTCGGAGATTTCGATGAGACGGAAAGACGGAAAGCCTCAGACTCGTGCCTTGCGGAACAAGGCCAAGTTTGACGTCGGTTTTCGCGAAAGTGCCAACGCCCGGCAGAACGGCTATGGGGGCGGCGCGAACGCCTATCGCGTGACCTCGTTCTTTTCGGGATGCGGTGGGCTGGACTTTGGCTTTAGGGGTGGGTTTTCTGTCTTGGGGAAGAGTTATGAACCATTGCCGTTTGATGTCGTCGGCGCCTATGACATCCTGCAAGATGCCGTCGAATGTTACAAGTTGAATGTCGATGATCGGATCAAGCAGGTTGATTTGACTCAACTGGATGTCGGGGATATTCCCGGCACTGACGTCTTGATCGGGGGATTCCCCTGTCAGGATTTCTCGTCGTCGGGTCCCAAGACGGGGTTTGAGGGCAAACGCGGCAAGTTGTATCAGGTGCTGTTGAATTACATGAAGGCGCACCGGCCACGCGTGGTCATCGGAGAGAATGTCATTCACTTGGCGCGCATGCAGGATGGTGCCGTGCTGAAGACAATCGTCCGCGATTTCGAGAGCGCCGGCTATCATTTTGACGTCTGGAACCTTTACGCGCCGGACTACGGCGTTCCGCAGAGCCGTAAGCGCCTGTTCTTTGTCGGTGTTCGTGATGACGTTGAGGGATTCCCCGTCAAGCCGAAACCGACGAACGCCCATGCGCCTGTCACGATTTCCCAAGCCTTGCAGGATCTTGAGGAGATTGCGGACGAGCGTGTCACGAATCAGAGCCAGTATTTTGTCTCGACAAAGGCAACGTCTGGCGGTGGGCAGGGCGATACGGTGAACGAGGCCGACAAGGTGGCTCTTTGCATCCGCGCCAATTCACGAGGGCGAATACAATTCCACTATAGGTTGCCGCGGCGACTGACGGTGCGGGAATGCGCACGCGTTCAGACTTTCCCGGATGAATTCGTCTTCCCGTACACGACACAGCGTAACTTGACGTTGATTGGGAATGCCGTCCCTCCCATTCTGGCGCATGCCGTGGCCTGTTCGGTGGCTCGTTTCCTTCTTGCGACAGACAAGGGACTCGATCTGGAACGGGCGGTCACGCGGCGGCGCGACTATAGGCCTGCTCAAAATGACGACATGGTTCAAGGTGAGTTTGCCTTCTGACGCGCTGTTTGGAGGACATCGGCAAAGTGATTGTGGAGCGCACAATGAAAGATCTTGATGAGAAATACCTGGAGATTTTCCTTTCGCCCTTGAAAGTCTGTTCAGGCTATCTTCCGGCGTTTGGCAGAAATGATGGCGAAGGCCTTTCTCTTTCCGCCTTTCAGGCCCTGTATGGGAGTGACGAGTTCTATTCGTGGATTGGGCTTGATTCTCCGTTGGTCTATGCGGCGCACAAGGCGTCTGGCGGTTTGACGTCGATATACAGGCAGATAGGTGTCGGCGCCGAGAGATTGCTGCGGGAAATCATGAAAGACAAGTTCTCGTTAAGTCAGGAAGAGGTTGAATGGAAGTACGAGTACCGCAAGTCTCGAACGCAGAAGGCCTTCCATATCTTGGACGCGCGCATCAGCGTTGAAGACCTGAAGGATGCGGCGCAGGCTGCGCGTGTTCAGGCATGGCTGCAAAGGGCGCGGCAGACGGCGCATGGTGACGCGAGGACGCATGTGCGCGGGGCGATCTTTGAGATCCGCCAAGGGTACAAGAGTGCGGATGCAAAACGGCAAAATGCGGACTTGCGTTTTGGGGTCAGAGCCTATCAAAACGGGCATATCCCAGTTGTGGCGGTCTTGTCGTCGCAGGTGAGCGAGACGGTCATCGACCGATATAGGGATGCAGGGATGCTTGTCTTGACGGGAATCCGTTCGGAAGACTCGACACGGTCGACCTTTGCATTTTGCAAGGAGGTCATTGGATATGATTTGGAAGAGTTTTTCGTTCGATCTTCACCACGCATCAAATCGATGCTTCACGCATTGATTGAAAAGTTGTTGACGCCGAAATGACATCCCTTCTTCTCTCCCTCCTGCCGATTGCCTGCCTGGTGGTGGCGTTGGCCGTCTTCAAGGTCAAGGCGCATCTGGCCACGCTTGGCGCGGCGGGGCTGGCGCTCGTGCTGTCCGCCCTCTTCTTCCGCGACAGCCTGCCGCTCGCGCAGGTCGTGCCGGTTGCGGCGGACGGCGTCGCGTTCGCGCTCTACCCGATCTGCCTCGTCGTCCTCGCCGCGCTGTTCGTCTATTCGCTCACGGTCGAGTCCGGCGCGATGCGGACGATCCGCGAGGGCCTCTCCCGCGTCTCGCCCGATCCGCGCGTCCTCGCGCTCCTCATCGTCTGGGGCTTCGGGAACTTCATGGAGGGCATGGCCGGCTTCGGCACGGCCGTCGCGATTCCCGCCGCGATGCTCGTCGGCCTCGGCTTCGATCCGCTGAAGGCCGTCCTCATGTGCCTTGTCGCCAACACGACGCCGACCGCCTACGGCTCCGTCGGCGTGCCGATCGCGGTGCTTGCGAAGGTGAGCGGCAGCGGTGAGGACGCGCTCGCGGGCACGGTCGCCGCGCTTCAGTTCGTCGTCACGGCGCTTGGCCCGTTCCTCGTCCTGCTTGTATACGGCGGCCACGCCGCCTTGCGGGGTCTGGTCGGCCTTGCGCTGGTCGCGGACGTGGCGTTCCTCGTCCCGTGGTTCCTGTCCGCGCGCTTCCTGGGGCCGGAGTTGCCGGACATTCTGGGCGGGCTTTCCGTCCTGCTCGTCGTCTCGCTTGTCGCGACGAAAGGGCGCGTCGGCGGCGACCTGCGCGCGGCGGCGCGGGCGTGGGCGCCGTTCGGCTTCGTCGTGGCGCTGCTGACGGGCGCGGCGTTCCTGCCGCTCGGCCTGAAGCGGTACGCCTCGCCGGGCGCGCTCGTGCTGCTCGCCGGCTTCCTCGGCGGGGCCGTGCAGGGCCTGTCCCTCGTGCGGATGTGCCGGGTGCTGGGGCGGACGTTCAGGGCCTACTGGACGGCGTTCGCGACGATCTGCTGTGTGCTGGTTCTCGCGCGGTTGATGACGGCGGCGGGCATGATCGCGACGCTGGCGGACGCGCTCGTGTCGGCGACGGGCGCGGCGTATCCGTTCTTCGCGCCGCTCGTCGGGGCGCTCGGCGGCTTCGTGACGGGTTCGGGCACGAGCGCGAACGTCCTCTTCGGCTCGCTGCAGGCCGGCGCGGCGGCGAAGCTCGGCGTCTCGGCAGACCTTCTGGCGGCGGCGAACATGATGGGCGCGGGCATCGGCAAGATGATCTGTCCGCAGTCCATCGCCATCGGCACGGCCGCCGCGCTTGTCGCGGGCCGCGCGGGCGAGGTCTTTCGGACGGCATTCGCGTGGTTCGCCGCCGTCATTCTCGTGGCGTGCGCCGTCTGCGGCCTCGCTGTGCGATGAACGTCTTGTGGAGAGTACGCCATGGCGGTTGAGGCGAGGTTGTTGAGGGGCGGCGCGTTCGGTGCGCTGTGTGGAGTTCTCGCGGCTGTCTGCTACGGCGCGAATCCGCTGGGCGCCGTGACGCTCTATCATCTGGGCTACACGACGGGGAGCGTGCTGCTCTACCGCTTCGGCTTCGCGACCGCGATTCTGGCGGCCTTCATCGCCGTGCGGCGCGGCGCCTTCTGTCCGAAGCACGGCGGCGAGTGGGTCGTCGTCGCCTCACTCGGCCTCCTCTTCGCCGTGTCGTCGCTGACGTTCTACGAGAGCTTCCGCGTCATGGACGTGGGCATCGCCTGCACGATCCTCTTCGTCTATCCGATCCTGACGGCCCTCATCATGGCCGTCTTCTATCGAGAGCGCCTGACGCTGCCGACGGTCGCCGCAATCGCCCTCGCGCTCGCGGGCATCGCCTTCCTCTCGCTCGGCGGCGGCGAACACCGTGTCGGCGCAGGGGGCGTGACGCTCGTCCTCGTCTCGGCCCTCACCTACGCGGTCTACATCGTGATCGTGAACCGTGCGCGTCTCACGCTTCCCGTCTCGGCAATGACGTTCTGGGTCTTGGTCTTCTGCGGCCTCGGCCTCGCCGCCTGGTCGGGACTTGCGGACGGTCCGTCCGCCTTTCGGTTGCCGCAGGACGGCACGGCGTGGCTCGCGGCGATCTTTCTCGCCATCGTCCCGACGCTGCTCTCGCTCGTCTTCATGACCTACAGCTCGCGTCTGCTGGGTGCGACGCCCACGGCGATTCTGGGCGCGCTCGAACCCCTGACGGCCGTCGCCGTCGGCGTGTTCGCCTTTCACGAGGCGTTCACCTTCCGGCTGGCCGTCGGCCTGGCCCTCGTCCTCTCCGCCGTCATCCTCGTGCTTGTGACAAGATCAAGATGAACATCAGCTTCCAGTGCCGCTGCTGCGGCGCCTGCTGCCGAATCCCCGACGGCATCTGCCGCGTGAACGAGGCGGAGATCGCGCGCATCGCGGCCTTTCTCGGACAAAGCGAGGCGGACTTCATCGCGCACGAGACCGAAGTCGCGCCTGACCGCCGCTCGCTGATGCTGCGGAACACGTCCAACGGCGCGTGCGTCTGGCTGGACGCGCACAGCCGCTGCCGCCTCCATCCCGTGAAGCCCGACAAGTGCCGCACCTTCCCCTTCGCGTGGACGAACGCCGACTCCTCCGAGATCTGTCCGGGGCTCAAGGCGCTGTCGAAAGAGGGCCGTCTGCTGTCAGAGCCGAGTTGTCAGCCGCCTGTCGGCGAATCTTGAACCTGAAAATCGCAGTTGAAGCCAAGGGTGCGTGGCTATCTGCTCTCAAGGCGACAGTCGTCCCCGGGCTTGAGCGCTGTCGCGCGAACACGAAACAGCGCCGCCGCGAGACCGCGCGCGGCACGGCCGAGGGTGCGACCGCGCCGCCGGGGCCGAAAACTCCGTTTCCGCCCGGCGTCGCCTCCGAACCCTCGCCCGTTCGGGCTCTCGCGGCGGTGCTGGCACGAACGCGCACCGATGGTGCGACACGAAAACCGCCCGCCCGTCCGTCGAGGCACGAAAAGGCTTGCGCGCCCGTCTCAAACTTCGTTGGCCCCGTGTCACGTCTCGCGCAGTGCCGCAGGGTTTTCAGAGTTCCGCAACGAATCTCGGCGCCTCTGCACGAGCCATTGCGACGTGGCCAGATCAGGGCTTCGAGTGGATGCGCGGAGCCTTTTCGTGCCTCGATGCGTGAGGCTTGCCGCGTTTTCGTGGTTTGCGGCGAAGCCGCCGAGACAATCCGCAAAACCGTCTACTGTCCCCCAGTGACCAAGGGCGCACCGCCAACTACCCCAGCGCAAGGGGCATTGACGCTACGGACATAATTGTGTACAATATTCGCCATCAAAACGCACCAAAGAGGATTTCGTATGCCCATCGTCAAAGAACGCCCCGCAGCACGCCGGAAACGCAACCGCCTGATTCCGTCCATGTCCGAGAATGTCATTTCCTTCTCGGAATGCCGCAACCATCTCGCGGAATGCTTCAAGCGCGTCAGCGAACCCAACAAGATCCTGTTCGTGACGCAGAACGGACGCCCGACCACCTTCCTCGCCAACGTCCGCGACTGGGACGCCTTCGTCGAGTTTTGCGAGCAGCGAGAATTGCGTGAAGACCTCGCCGCGGCCGAAGCCGAACTTGACGCCGGACTCGGCATTCCGCATGAACAGGTCAAGCGCGAAATCTCCACAGAGGTCGAAGCGATGTTCAAGGAACTTGGAATATGATCCACTGGTCGCCACGCGGCAAGAAACGACTTTTGGACTGTGCCCGTTACATTGCGGTGGAAAGTCAAGATCGTGCAACAACCCTCAACTGGCTTGAGGATGCTTACGCGACGGTCGAGCCGTTGGAGGACTTCCCGCTTTCCGGCCGTGTCGTCCCGGAATTCGGGCGCGAGGACATCCGCGAAGTCTTTCATGGCGACTATCGCATCATCTATCGCGTGAAGCGCAAACAGGTCGAGATCATCTCCGTCCGTCACGGACACTTTCTGCTCCGCTCCATTCATTCGCTGTAAAGTGCAGAAATTGCCCCACCGACTTGCTTCAACCCGTCGTATTTTCCATCGCCACCGTAAAATACGACGCCGATTTTACGGTAGCGATGGAAAATGCGACGGCTGATCTGTCCCATTTCAGAACACGCCCCGGAACAGGCACTTGATGCCGCCCATGCTCAAGGCCACATACGCAAAGCGGCCTCGTTTCTCGTCTTGATCAGGAGTTTTCGGCACTTTGCCGCATATTGCTCTTTTTCGGGGAATGGAATCGTCTCCCAATCTTTGCGAAACGAGTCGCGTGTCATATGGCTCGGATCAAGCCCCTGTCGATAGAAGCGCAAATACAAGAGCGCAAACAGCCGTGGAATGATTGTCCTCTCTTTCTGCAGTTCTTTGTCGACCGGCGTTGAGATTATTTAGGGCATCATTCCCGCAATTTCAGAAGCATGGAACTTTATGTTCGAATGAAAATCCGGATCGACAAGATCCTCTATTAGCAGCGTTCCGTCTTTCATCATGCAGAGCTTCCCTTCCTTCTTCCATATTCGCATCCACGCCTCTTCTATTCCCGTTCTTTCCGGCTTAATCAAAGTCCGTGGAATGGCGTATCGTTCCATAATCATTTCCGCCTCTTCGTCGGACGGAAGATGGGCTACACATCCGGGCCATACCGTTGCTCTGAGCATTGCACCCATCTTGCCGATATATGCAATAATTCGTTTGTCTCCAATCCGTCCACACTTGCCATCTTTTGTAAACCCCGCCACAAAACCATAGAAAAGTGCCGAATGAAAGAGAGTGCTTATAATAAGTCTTGCCTTGTCTTCATATTCCACCTCAAGATCAATTCCTAAAGAAAACGGCGAAGCCGGATTGGCATTATCAGCACCTTCTAGAGATGTGCAAGCAACATAAGCACACCTTCCATGACCTTCATCCAATATGGGCATGTCCTTGTCAAGGGCTACCGATTCATAAGGCGGAAGCTCCTTGCGATAGTCGATTATTTCCTTGGACTCCTTTCTCTTCTCCTGCGGGTCTTCCTTGACAGGCCTCTCCATGTGGCTCTCGTGGGCCTCGTCCGTTTCGCTTCGCTCGGCTCTTCCGCTCCGCTCATTGCCAGAGCAATAAGTGACCTTCGTTCCTTTTCCCAGACCCGAATGATGCAGGTCAAGTTTCCGAGCCAACCGCAACTCCTTCAACCAGAAAGGAAGGCAATCATCGCCAAGGCAATACACGCTCCCCGGCAATTCAAGGACACGCAATTTCAAGCATGAGGCAAAGACCTTGTCGGCTATCTCCTCCACGCCATCCGGGACGACAATTTCCGTGGCATCAGACTTGCAAAACAAGAGCTGCTTGCCGTCTTCCGAAAGAATTAGCCGATTCGCAAGCAGCGGGCAAGATCTGAATACATCGAAGCCGAAAGCCTCAAGATGCCTCGGCATTTGCACCCGAGCCAGGTTCTCGCATCCCGCAAAGGCATAGGCCTCAATTGTTGTCACGGTATCGGGCAGGATTACTTTCGTCAGATTCCGGCAATTCAAGAATGCAGAGCGGCCAATGTGTCGACACCCAGGCTGAATAACGACCTTTCGCAGGTTCTCGCATTCCTCAAATGCCTGATCGCCAATCTTCTCGACTGTCTCCGGAATCACGATTTCGGACAGGTTCTCACAGCGAGCGAAGGCATAGCTCCCGATCTTTCGGACTGTCCGAGGAATGTCGATGGAATCGATCTCGCAGGGAACGCTGACGAGTTCGGTTCCATCGCTCGACAGATTGATTCCGTCAGCCGTTCGTCGCTTTCGCCGCGTCGCCTCATAATCAATCGACTCCAGCGAGAGTACGCAGCCGCCGTCTGCCTCTGCGGCGGCACGGACAATTCGGCAAGCCCGAATGGCCTTCATGTCGTCCACAAACTTGGCGGCGCCGTCCTCGTCCAAAACGCCGTATTCGCCGAAGACGATGACAGGTGACTCCTCGTCTTCACAGTCAACAAAGAGCAGCCCTTTCAAGTCGGCGTTGGCGCCGTGTTTCTCCACGAGCGCCTGCACATCCTGCCAGTTCACGTCCGCATCAAGCGTAAGCTTGACCTCCACCACACGTTTCACGGGTTCCATCTTGTTCTTCTCCTTTCCTTTCAGAACACGCCCCTGAACAGGCTCTTGATGCCGCCCATGCTCAAGGCCGCATACGCAAAGTAGATCAGAAGGCCAATCCCGATGATGACGCAGATGGCCGTCTGAATCACGCGAATCCACCAGAGGAAGTTGACGACGGGATTCGTGTCCCTGATGGAGTGCAGGTCGAACCCCTCACGGAAAGCGTCCTGCCGTCCGCGCTCATAGCCACTTTCATAGGCATCATCCTCCCATTCCAATTTCATCTTTTCCCTCCTTAGACCTCGTAGGCCATCTTCCACATCTCAACAGCCTTCTCGAACGATTCCTCCACGGCAATCGTGCCGCCATCAGAAGTCCGCAGCAGCGTCGTGCCGTCAATGTGCGACTCCGAGATCGTGCGGATGTCCGCGACAGGTACCGCCACCCGTCCCGACCGTCCCCCAAGATGGCCCTTGATGTGCTTCGCGAAGACCAGTACGGACGTTCCCCTGCCTTCGTCCATGCGCGTCTCCCCATCGCTTGATGACGTTGTTGTTTCGACCGTTTTCATTGAGCGTTTCATGTGCCTTACTCTTTCTGGTCAAGGGCATCAAGAGGGGCGATTCCCCGCAACAAAAATCGCCCGCCGACCTGCTTCAAGACGGCGGGCAACTTCCCTGGAACTGTTTTCCGATCCTCTCGGACACATCTCGGATTTCTCCGATACCACCGTGGCGTTCCACTCGGTTGGCGCTCCCGCTTCCGCAAGAGCCTCTGGATGTCTTGAACGGTGCGTAGTATATCATATTGCTC
>DCMF01000060.1 GCA_002321305.1 Verrucomicrobia bacterium UBA1629
CCCAAGGCGTTTGCGGGCCGCATCGATCCGAAGTACCTCAACGCCTTCCTCACCATGAAGTATTCGGAGAAGACGAAGCTCGACGAGGGTGCGTGCAACGCGCTGCGCAGCGTCCTCGGCCTGCCGCTGCAGGGCACGATCAAGACGCAGTGCGACATGTACGCGAACCGCTATCCGTGGGAGATGGCGCTCAAGCTCTTCGGCGCGCTGCCGGGCAAGGGCGCCCAGTCGATCAAGTGAATCTCTTCTGAGAAAGGACTCCACCCATGCACACCATCAAGAAACTGATCCTCGGCGCGGCGGTCGCCTTTTGCGGCCTCTTCGCCGTCTACGCGGATGAATCGGAACCGCTCGAACCACACTACACGGTTCACTACGACGCGAACGGCGCGGTAGGCACGGTGCCGTCGGACGACACCGTGAAACTGTCGGACAATAGCCTCTGTCTGCCCACACGTCCCTCCGACATGAAACTGGGGACTTCAACCTTCCTGGGCTGGTCGACGAAACAGACGGGCCTGGCTCAGTACGAGGGCGGCAAATGGGCGGACAACCTCTCGACGGTCGCGGACGTCACGGTGACGCTCTACGCCGTCTGGTCGGTGCAGATCGATCCGACGGCCCTTCCCGTGGCGGAGGGCGGCGTTGACTACTCGGGCCAGCTGAAGGCGACCGTCTCGGCGGGCGCGGTGACGTGGTCGTTTGTCCCGGGTGCGGCGTTCGGCACGCCCTCCTCGTCTCCCTATGAGACCTTCGACGACACCGTCGGGACGCTTCAGACCAACTGGGTCGGCGACAATGGAACCTGGGAATTCGAACTGCCGTTCGACTTCCCCTACTTCGGGAAGAACTACCGCAAGGTGTACGTCAATCCCAACGGATCATTCGCATTCAACGACACCCCCATCAACGGCAATCTGTCCGAGGCCCGCTTTGGCCAGATACCCATCGTCGCGGTCTACTTGGCGGACCTGGGGGGCAATACGGCGGATGACTGCAAGATCTACACGCACGTGCAGGAAGCCTCGGAGAGTCAGGCGGCCAGCGTGACGATCCGCTGGGACGTCTCGAACAAGGACGGCGGAACGGGGCGCATCGCCTGCTCGGCCACGCTCACGCCGGACGGAAAGATCCGGCTCGCGTATGGCGAGGGCAACACGAAAACCGACGGCGCATGGGTCGGCTTCTCGAAGGGGAATGGCTACAACAACTACTATTACAAGACGATTCCCGCCAAGCAGGCGGACGTGACGGACTGCGTACTGGATCCGTCCGCGTTCCAGCCCCTGCCGCCAGGGCTTAATCTCCTCGAAGACGGCAGGATCACGGGGAGTCCGGCGCTTGGCGGCGTCTATCCCTTCTGCGTGAAAGCCGAGGACGAATCGGGCCGTGGACGGCAGTTCGCGACCTTCACGATCACGAACCGCACGACCTACACGGTGACCTTCGACAAGAACGCCGACGACGCGACGGGGACGATGGAGGATCAGACGTTCCACTACACGGACGCGCCGCAGCCGCTCACGGCGTGCGGCTACAGCCGCGCGGGCGACTGGCAATTCATCGGCTGGTCGAAGACTTGGAATGGCGAGGTCGCCTATGCGGACGGCGCGGCGGTCGCCGACCTTGAACGGGGGCAGGGCAACAGCGTTTGCCTCTACGCCATCTGGTCTCGCGGCTCCTACACGCTCAAGTTCGACGCGAACGGCGGCGAACGCACGGCGGAGATGGCAGACCGCCGGGTCGACGTCGGCTCAACCGAGTATCTGCCAAGCCCGACGCGGCTCGGCTACAATCTTGCAGGCTGGGCGCGGACGCCGGACGCGACGGAAGCCGAGTACCGGATGGGGACGGGGTATGATTTCGGCGGGACGCGCGACGCGACGGTGACGCTCTACGCCGTCTGGTCGCCAACTACCCAGAGGTGCACGGTGACGGTGGGCGGCAACGACTGGGAGTTCGACATCTTTGGCGAAACGGCGAAGCTGACCGAAATGACGGTCACGAACGGTGCGACTTCGGTGACGGTTCCCGCGACCGTGTTGGGCCGCCCGATCACGGAACTTGGTGGGCAGTTGCTCTGGGACAACGAGACGGTTGAGGAACTGATTTTCGCGGACGGCTTCAATGCCACGGGAAGCGAAGCATTCCGCAGAATGCGCGCCCTGAAGCGCGTCGTCCTGCCGGACAGCGTGACGGCAGTGGGAGACCGCGCGTTCTATGATTGTTCCAGCCTTCAGGAAGTCCGTTTCGGCTCGGGGCTGAAGACCATCGGATCAGAGGCGTTCAGCGGATGCGACCAGCTGCAGGATGTGTCGCTTCCGGCGAGCGTGGAGACGATTGGCGAAGATGCGTTCTATTCGGTGCGCAAGGTCGCGTTTGCGGGAGATGTCAAGGAAGTCGGCCACTCCGCGTTCCGCTATGTGCGCCGCCTGCGCTTTGCGGGTGCAGTGCCGCAGTGGTCGATTGCGGATGCTGCGGATTCTTCGCTCGTGCAGATTCAGCATGGGGGCGATGCGTCGTGGGCGGGTTTTGCCGCGCCGAATCAAAAGGTGAAGGTCTATGCGCTCGGCACGCCCGTCACGGCGGCGGACGGCAACAGCTGGTACGTGCGCGACGACGGCGAGACGGTGGCGCTCGTCGATCCGGCGGAAGCGTCGGGTGCGGTCACGCTGCCGTCCGAAGTGAACGGCAAGCCGGTCACGGAAATCGGCGATTCCTTCCTGGCGGGCAACCTCGCCGTGACGGCGGTCACGATTCCCGCGTTGGCGACGAATCTCATGGATCATGCGTTCAGCTACAGCTTTGCGCTGACGGAAATCTACCTGACGTGGCCGAACCTTGTCACCCCGAACAGATACGCCTTCGGGAACGCAACGCCGCTTGAGCACGTCTACTATCTGCCGCAGGGCGCGTCCGTGTGGGCGGGCCAGACGGTGTTCGGCAAGACGGTCGAGCCGTGGCCGGCGGCGAAGTGCTGGACGGCGAAGTTCGACGCGGGCGCATCCGACGCGACGGACACAATGGACGACGTGCTGCTGGCGGCGGGCTTTGAAGGGCCGCTGCCGCCGAACGCCTTCCGCCGCGCCAAGAGGAAATTCGTGCGCTGGGAGACGGACGAGTCGCCGGCGGCGACCTACGACGAATGCGCCACGCCGGCTTCCCACGCGGCGGGTGCGGTCGTCACGTTCAAGGCCATCTGGCGGGATGCCGCCGTCTACACGGTCGCCTTCGACATGAACGGCGGCAAGGCGTCCGCCCAGCCCAACCCGGTCGATCTCGAAGTCGGCGCCGAATCGGACGTGGCGACGCTCCCCGCGCTCGCGGACAGCGACCGCGAGAACGTCTGGAAGTTCAGGGGCTGGTCAACGGAAAAGACGGGCCCTGTGCAGTACCAGGCCGGCGAGACCTACCGGAACGCGGAGGCCGCCGAGGGGGCGACGGTTCGTCTCTACGCCATTTGGGAGGCGGCGGAGGAATCCCGGTCCAATCCAAGGTTTGAACCGGGCGAAGATGCGTATGACGCGAACGGCTGCCAGTTCTGCTACAGGTACTTTGGCGATGGCGTTGTGGTGAGCGGCGTCAATCTCCGCGATGCGAACGTGACGACGCTCGCGTTCCCGGAGACGCTGGGCGGGCGCCCCCTGACGAAGATCGACTGTGCCCTGGCCGGCATTTCCGGCAGAGGATCCGTGCGTACGGTGGAGTTCCCCGCGTCGGTCGAGAACCTTCGCAACAGCGTGTGCATGGGCTTGGCAATCGAGTCCGTCATCTTCAAGGAGCCGTCGAAGCTTGCGGTGATTCCGAGCAGGGCGTTTTACGCATGCAAGAAACTGGCGCACGTGACGCTTCCCGATTCGCTGGAGACGATTGACACTGCAGCTTTCCAATCCTGCTCGGCCCTGTCCGCCGTAACCCTGCCGAAGGGACTGCGGGGACTTGAGGCGCGTGCATTCGGCGATTGCCCGTTTGCGCGGCTGGGCATCCCGGCGACGCTTGAGTACGCGGGGACTGATTCCCTGAAGGGCGCGAAGACACTCCGCTTCGACGGGGATTTCCCCACGTTGGATGTATATTCGGCGAATAAAGGCACGGCGACCGTCATCGAGTATCCGGCGGCGAATGCGACATGGGCGGGCAAGACGCTGAACGGCTACCCTGACGCGACCTACCGGGCGTTCGTCGGGCCGGTCGCGGCGATGGGCGCGGCGACGTGCTACTTCTACGCAGGCGAGGGCGAGACGGTCACGTTCGCCTACGCCGAGGAGGCGTTGGGCGCGGAGGTGACGGTGCCGGCGACGGTGGAAGGAAACGGCGCGACATGGACGGTCACGGGCTTCGAGAAGAACGCCTTTGCGGGACAGCCCACGACGACGGTCCGCTATCCGCAGTCCTGGACGGAGCGGATGTACGGCGTGGCGGCGGCGGATCTCGCGGACGGCCTCGTGGCGGCGCGTCCCGCGGGGGCGTACTGCACGGTGAAGTTCGTGGGCGGCGGCGACGCGACGGGCGTGATGGGCGACTTCTACGTGCCGACGGGCTACGCGGCGAACCTGCCGGCGAACGCCTTCCGCCGTCCGAAGTACCGCTTCGTCAAGTGGCAGAACCTCTCGGCGAGCACGGACTATTCCGACAAGGCGGCCTTCACGGGCGCGGCGGACGGCACGACCGTCACGCTCGATGCGGTCTGGGAGTTCGTGGGCGACTACACGCTCCGCTTCGAGGGCAACAGCGCGGCGGCGACGGGCGTGCCCGAAGCCATCGAGATGCCGGTCGGCACGGCCTACACGATTCCGGCGGATCCGGTGCGCGAGGGCTGGCAGTTCGACGGCTGGACGAACGTGGTGAATGCCACCGTCTACACGGCGGGCGAGACCTTCAGCGAGGACGTCGCCGCCAATCAGGTGTTCACGCTCTTCGCAGCGTGGAGCGAGACAACGGAAACGGGCCTCACCTACACGGACGGCAACGGCACGGAGTGGACGTATGACCGCACGGGCGACGTGATCCGGATCACGGACGCGAATCCGGGCGCGGACGTGGACGCGCTGGACGTGCCGCCGCCGTTCAAGGGCGCGACGGATATCAACCTCGCGGATGGTACGATTCTGCCCGAAAGGCAGAACGGACTCTGGTGGAAATACCGAGTCACGTCCAACAGCGCGGAGATTACGGGCTACGCGGGGACGGTGCCGGCGAATCTCGTCATCCCGTCCACGCTGGGCGGCTACGCGGTCGTGGGTGTCGCAAGTGCGTCCCAGGGGCTCTTCGAGGGCGTGGAGACGCTCAAGTCGGTGGAGTTCCCCGGCTCGATGACACATGTCTCCCGCTACCTGTTCAATAGCTGCTCCAACCTCGAAACGGTTGTTTTCCAAGAGGGCCAAAAGGAAAACGAGGGACTTGTGGAAATCAACGGTTCGTTCCGTGATTGTCCCAAGTTGAAGGAAATCACCTTCCCGGATACTTTCTGGGGCTTCCCGTGGGGTGAGGGCTCCTTCAGCAGATCGGGTCGTGCCGACCGTGGCTATGACAAGTACGGCCTTCGCTACGTGGACACGGCGCATACGATCGTCTGCGAGACCGATCCGAACTGGAAGGGTACGCTCGTCATCCCCGACGGAGTCCGCTTCGTGGCTTCGCTGTGGGAAGTCTTTGGAGCGGTGGAGAACGTGCGGGACTGCGTCCTCCCGGAGGGTTTTGTCTTGCGCGGCAGCTTGTTCTCTCGCAGTCCGATTCAGACGGTGTCGATCCACGAGACGGCGGAGCGGGTGTCTTCGAGCGCGACGGCCGGGAGCGACAACGAGATCACGACCGTCACCGTGCGCGGCGGTGCGCCGAGCTGGAACCTCAAGGAGTACTTCACGGAGCTGACGACCGTCGCCTACTACCGGAACCAGGCGGCCAAGTGGGCGGACTACAAGGCGGCCCACCCGGATGTCACCTACGTCGAGCTGGACGTCAAGGGCCAGGTCGGCACGTACCTCTCGCTGGATCTCGTGGACGACCTCGGCATCGAGATCGACGCGGACTACGCGGCGGGCGACAAGGTGGCGGTGAAGGTCGAGGGCCTGGCGAAGGGCCTCAGGCTCGTCACGACGCAGCTGAGGGAGACGACGGGCCGGAAGGCCGTCACGAACGTCGTCTACACGCTTCAGGGCGTGCCGGCGGAGACGGTCGATCTTGACAGCCAGCCGATGTTCGCGCGCGTCACCGTCACGAAGGCGGACAGGACGAAGGCCGAGACGCTCCAGCCGATCCCGCTCGCGATCGACTGGGTGACGGCGGAGGTGAACCCGGCGGCGGTCCTCGGCGCGGACTACGCGCTCGCCGTGACGGACATCTGGCCGGAGGCGGACGCGACCTGGTCGTTCAGGGGATGGCCGGCGGGCCTCAAGTACACGGCGAAGGATATCCTCGCCAGGGACAGGAGCGTACAGACGCCGGCCCTGACCGTCTACGGCAAGCCGATGCAGGCGGGCGTGTTCACGATCACGGCGACGCACAGGCGGCCGGTCGGCAAGGCGACCGTCATCGAGACCGAGACGGCGACGCTGACGGTCTGGGGCGCGGCGGACGAGAAGTCGTTCCGCTACGCGGGCCAGGTCGGCAAGGCCATCGAGCCGATTGCCGTCGGTTCCGACTACAAGGGCTTCGCGGGGCTTCCGGTGGGCATCAGGTACACGGCGAAGGCGATTGCCGCGAACCTGAGGACGGGTGTGGCGGCGGTTTCCGCCAACACGCTCTACGGCACGCCGACGAAGGCGGGCGTGTTCGCCGTGACGGCGACGAAGGCCGATTCGGCGAACCCGAAGAAGACCGTGAAGGAGACGTTCCTCTGGTCCGTCGCGGAGGGCGAGAACGCCGGCATCCTCGACACGTTCGGCTGGGCGGCGGTCAATTCCACGGTGACGATCCGCGAGGGTGCGGGACTCCCCGACCTGCCGAGTTCGGTTGCGGGCGCGGCGAAGGTGACGGCCACGGGCCTCCCGGCGGGCGTCAGGCTCGTCTTCGACAGGGCGACGGGCAAGTGGACGCTCACGGGCATGGCGATGAAAGCGGGCAACTACGTCGTCATCTTCCGCACGACGCTGAACGGTGTCACGACGGTTGAGCGCATTGCCTTCGCCGTCGAACCAAACCCGTATGCTGGGACATGGCACGGCTTCCAGGATCCCAATCCGTCCGCAACGGTCGCGCGACTCGCGGACGTCACAGTCGTGGCAAACGGCATGGTGAGGCTCGTCCTTACCGAGGCGACGACGAACGCGAACGCCAGGGGCGTGATTCAGAGCGCGGTCGTGAAGACGACGGCGACGGTGAAGTGCCTCGACGCAGGCGGCACGACGGCGACCCTGACCCTGCCGCGCAACCGGAAGGACCCGGCCTCCGCAGACCGCACCTGCGTCCTCGACTTCGAGGACGGGACGCTGAAGGTTGGCGAGACGACCCTGACGCTCCTGAAGCGGAAGGCGGCGGACTTGCCGGAAGTGGCGATGGCCGTCCTTGAGGAGGTCGCGGGCGGCGAGACGAACGCCTACGCCTACCTGACGGCGACGTACAACGCCAGGATCGGCTCGTGCGCGGTCGCGGGCAGTCTCTGGGACGGCACGGCGGTCAGGGGAACGGCGTACGCGCTGGATGCCGGCGAAGGCGCCGTTCTCTCGACAGTCCACGTCACGGACAAGGCGAAGAACGCCGTCATGGTCACGCTGGTCTGGACGGACGAAGGGGAACTGCTGGCCCTCGTGTCCGAGAACGGGCGGCACGTCTCCATCGGGAAGCCGGGCTACGACCCCCTCTGGACGTCGTGTGAGGCTTCCGAACTGAGGGGGCAGAAGTTCAACCGGCTGCTGCCGGAGTGCCGGACTCTCACCCTTGTCACCGACGTGGGCGAACTCGCCCTCGACATCCCGGAGAAGATGCGCGCGGCGGCGGTCTCGGCGCAGGGCCTCGTCAGGTTCACGCTCTCGGACGCGGACGGCTACAGGTGGGTCTGCGAACTCGTGCCGGTCGAAGTGGACGGCGACTTCCAGTTCCGGGGCATCGCGACGGGTACGAAGCGCGGCGAACCGACGGAGGTTTTCCCGGTCTACGCGCGGTAAGAGGGTGCGATTGCCGTCGGCGTCTTGAAGGGGCAAAGCCCTGAAAGGCGTCGACGGCGTCTCTTTTCCCCCACCGCGTCCCGTTTCGGTTTGGCCGCATCCAAGAACACCCGCTCCGGATCAAGCCTCTGCGCGAGGCCCTCCTCCAAAGATGAGAACGTTGTGCGGAAATCTTTCAAGAGTTCTCGAACGACCTCGTGCGGCGTTCCGTTCCCGTTTTTCGTCCCATCGCCGAGCAGAACGCTGGTCGGCGTCGGGTCCTTCGTCCCCGTCGCCTGCCTCAGCCGGATCGCCATCGCCTTGTACCGCATGAGCGTCTTGTACTTCGGGAAGAGCTCCGGCAGGTTCTCCCTCAGCCA
>DCMF01000119.1 GCA_002321305.1 Verrucomicrobia bacterium UBA1629
TCAGGCCGTCGAAGAAGGCGTCAAACCGTCCCGCGCGGAGCTTGCCGCCGAGCGAGGCCGACCACTGCGCGTCCTTCCCCGCGTAGGCGCCCGCGAGGAGCGCGGCGAGGTCCTGCCGCACCTCCTCGTCCGGCACGCGGAGCGTGTAGAGCCCGTAGGAATAGTCCGAAATCGTGAGGTAGCCCGTCTGGTGGAGAAGCCCGACCGGCTGGATGTGCGCGAGGTCGGCGACGTCGAAGTCCGCGTCGACGGCATCGATCTCGCGGTCGGGGTCGATGGAAAGCGCCCCCTCGCGCCGGATGTAGTTCATGAGCGTCGAGGCTCGCCCCGTCGACGTCCAGGTCGCCGTGAACGCCGGATCCGCCGAGGAGAGCGTGAGCGCGATGGAGACGGGATTGTAGACCGTCGTCGTGTCGTATCGCGCGAAACGGTAGCCGTTGTACCAGCGCTTCAGCTCGGCGCGGAACGCCTCGTAGGAGAGCCCCATCCGCGCCGCCTTGGCGCGCATATGCTCCCCGAAGTTCGCGTCCAGCTCCTCCTCCGTGTAGCCGTAGAGCGCGGCGTAGTCGCTCTCGAAGGAGATGTCGTTCAGGCTGGAGAGGGCCGAGAAGACCGAGAGCTTCGTGAACTTCGACACGCCCGTGATGTAGAGGAAGCGGATCTTGTCCGTGCGGTCCTTGAACTGCGCGTAGATCGCCGCGAGCCGCGAGCGGATCTCCTCGGCGAGCGGGACATTCGCGAGGGCCTTCGCCACCGGGTCATCGTATTCGTCGATGAGGACAGCGACGCCGTCTCCCTTGTCCGGCTCCTTCACGGGGTCGTGCCGGATCGAGCCAAAGTGGTTGATCGCGTTGCCGAGGTTGGAAGACGGACGCAGCCTCTCGTCGTATTCCCAGCCGGCCTCGGCAAGCGCATTGCGCACGGTCGTCTTGAGCGTGTCTTCGAACGCCGCAATGCTCGAGACGTCCACGTCGCCCCAGTTGAGGTGGATGACGACGTGCCTCTTCCAGTCGTAGCCCGTCTTCGCGATGGCGAGGCCGTCGAAGAACTCGCGGTGGCCGAGGAAGATCGACTTCAGCGTCGTCACGCTCAGGGACTTCCCGAACCGTCTCGGCCGCGCGCAGAAGAAGTACGTGCGGCTCGGATCGGTGATGAGGCGGTGCAGGTGCGCGGTCTTGTCCACGTAGAGCTGGCCGCGCGTGCGCAGGGTCTCGAAGTCGGCGATGTTGGTGGCGATCGGTCTCATACGCGTATTATAGCAAATTGCCGCACCGCCCGCTCACCGGACGGCGCGCTGGCCTTCAGCGCCGCCTCGACCGTCCTGTCCATGTCAAGATACCGATACTGCCCAAGACGTCCGCCGACGACAAGCCGGACGGACGAGCGGCGGTTGAACGCCGCCACCTCGTCCTGATAGCGGGCGAGTAACGCGGCTGACGCGGCATTGGCGATCGGGTAATACGGCTCGTCGCCCGGCTGCCACGCCGCACTGTACTCCTTCATGATGACGGTCTTCGGCGCGTCGTACCCCCAGCGCGAGACAAGTCTCCTTGCTCCGTCCTCTTCCCGTTCGGGATGGTAGTGCTTGAACTCGTGGATGCGCGTGTACGGCACGTCCAGGTCGGGATAGTTGACCACGCTCGTGCCCTGATAGTCTCGGCAGCCGAGGGCCTGCCGCTCGAACCTCAGCGTCCGCCACGGCAAGGCGCCGAACCGATAGCCGAACAGCGCGTCGAGCGGGCCTGAATAGTAGACGGGCAACGGGCGGACGGTTTCAGCCGAACCCAAACGGCCGAGGCCGGACATCGAATCGCGCGCCCCCGTCCGTTCGTCCATAAGGACGAGCCGTCCGTCCTCGCACGTCAGGCTGACGCACGTCCGCACGGCAATGTTCGGGTGGTCCAGCAGCCGCGCGAACAGCGCATTGTAGCCGTCGGACGGGATGCCCTGCCACATGTCGTTGAAGTAGTTCGTGTCGTAGTTTTCGCGAACCGGCACGCGCCGGATGACCGCCGGATCGATCTCCTCCGGGGCCTGCCCCCACTGTTTCGACGTATAACCGCGAAAAAATGCGTCGAACAGAGCCGTTTTGCGTCTTGGATCGGCCAGAAACGCCTTGATCTCGGACGGACGAAGCTCGACGCCGAAGAACTTGTTGACCAAGGCCAGCCCCAACGGCAGGTGGTACATCGCGCCCTCGGCACGGCGCCTGCCCCCCGACGGTCGGTCATGCCCGCGCGCCTTCGTCCACGCCAGCACCTTGTGCTGGTAGCCATTGAACGTCGTGAACCGGTTCACGAACGCCCAGACTTCGGGGATATGCGTATGGAAGATGTGCGAACCGTACGCATGAACCTCAATCCCCGTCTCAGGATCGATTTCGCAGCGGCAGTTTCCGCCGATGGAGGGACGCTTCTCCACGACCAGCACCCGCTTCCCGGCCTCCGCCAGGCGGCGCGCGACCGTGCAGCCCCAAAGCCCCGCCCCGGCGACGACCGCCTCGACGGGGGCCTGTCCCCACCTTTCAACGGGGCCTGTCCCCACGGCAAACGCCTTTTGCCCCTTGTCATGCGCCATAGCGATGCCTCCGAATGATCTGCATCTGGAACTCGCGGTCGAGTTCGCAGAAGTAGCCGCTCCAGCCCCACACGCGCACAACGAGATTGCGATGAAGTTCCGGGTGAACGAGCGCGTCCTCCAGCTCTTCGACATTCAGCACGTTAAGCTGAAGCTGCTGCTCGCCCAACAGGACGAAGTAGCGGATCAGCTGCGCCAGCTTCTTCACGCCTTCGTCCGTCCTGAAGACCGTGTGGCTGAACTCGATCGTGATCGGTCCGCCATTCATGATCCGCGAATAGTCGATGACGGAAAATGACTTCAGTACGCTGAAAACACCACCGACCTTTGCCTCATGCGCCGGGGCGAGGCTGGACGCCAACGGCGCATCACGGAGGCGCCCGTCAGCCGTTGCGCCGACGATTGGCTCGATCTGACTGCGCGCGTTCCTGTGCGTGTCCGTCAGCCAGATGTAGTACATCGCCGAGCCGGAACCGGGGCGAATCCGCCGTTCAGGCGTGCTGAACGCATCCGCCGCATCGGCAAAGGCATCGAAGAGGAACTTCAGGTTCCCGTCCGCCCTCGCATCGGCATTGCCGACCTTCGGCATACCGTCCACCAGCCGCGCGCGCAACGCAGTCTCCGACGCAAAACTGTCGTCTTCCGCCGCAACGAGCCGTTTCAGCCCCGCCAGCCCATCCGTCGCGAAGATACGCTCGATCGCCGAGAGCGCATCTGCGGCGTTTGCCGAGCCTGCGCCATGGACGCCGACATTCCTGTACGGCGCAATCTCCGTCAAGTCACGGCCCGATTCCAGCGAGCCGTCAAAGAACGCGGAAAGGAACGGCGCAGGATGCCGCGCTTCGTGCATCGACACGGCCTTTTCGACCTGTCGCCGCACGTTCGCGCGAATCGCCGCACGAAACGACTCGACAGAAAAACGGCCTCGACTGACGGCATCCCGCAAGGCGGAGTCAACGGCGTGCGGAAACGACACGGCGGCTTGATTGACAATGTCCAGTGCCCGGCCCGGAACGACAAACTCCCAACACGCCGCGACCGAATAGTCCCGCGCGTCCTCCAGCCGATAGCCTTTCTTCACGAGCGCGGGAATCACGACCTCGTCGTTGGAATACTGCGGGAAGCCCAGACCGCACTTCGTCAGATCACAACCCAGTTCGAGAAGATCAAGGGGCGTGTTCCGGTCGATGCGCAGGTTGATCTTCGGATCGATGAGCCGCACGTCCCGCGAGACTTCGAGCAGCAGATACGTCAGGTCGTTGACGGCCGATGTGCCGTCCGCCGGCTTGCAGCCGCCCAGCATGACGCTCTGCCCGTTGTCCCCCTGCTGGACGCCCGGATAGAGATCGGAATCCCGATTGAGGGAAATGAAAAATTCCGCAAGAAGTTCTCGCGCCGCCTCCCGCGTGAGCCGTCCGGCCTCCAAGTCGCCCCTGTAGAACGGCCAGAGGTACTGATCCATGCGTCCGAGACCGCAGTGGGACGAGCCGTGCAGATAGAACGCAAACTGGAGGATGCGAATGGACTGCAGGGCCTCGTGCAGGGTACGCGGCGGATTGTCCGGCACGCGCGCAAGCAGTTCGGCCATCTCGGCGTTTCCCACGCGCCGAGCCTCAGCGGCAGTGCGCGAAACCAGCTCCTTCAGCGCCTCCATTCCGTCAATGGCAAGCTGAAGGAATCCACGCCCTTGCGCATCGGCGCTCTCCATCCGCTTTCGGGCGACGGCGATGCGCCCGTTCAGGCCTTCCCGCAGAAAGAGCGCGTAGTCGGGCGTCGTGTTGGAGATGCCGCGACCGACCGTTCTTCCGAAATCCGCCGAACACAGGCCGATCTTGCGCAAGATGCGCACGGGAACCGAACGCACACGTCGAATCAGCTGCGCCATCGCCGAGACGTCCCCACGGCACTGGGTTATCCGTGTCCGCGAACGCATGAAGCAGATGCGCTCGTCCGGCAAGACAACCGGCTGTTCCTCGCGACAGCGCAGGACGAATAGCGCCGTGGCGTTCTGCGCCTCGTCACGCGAGAACGCCCAGCGCACGCCATTCTCCACGGACGGTTGGCGATACCGTCGAAATGCGTGGCGAAGCGTTTCCTCTCGCAGGCTTGTAATCCGCCCGTTCATGCCGTCGTCCCCTCAAAACCGTACTTCAGCCCATAGGCGGCGTATTTTGCGCCCGCCACCTCGTTGAACGGCAGATAGTCGATGCCGAGCGGCGGACGCGCCAGCGAGGACACGAACGCTTCCGTTGCCGCACGATTCGCGGCCGTGTCGCCGACGCCGGGCGTAAGCGGTACGCGGATGCGATACGGGACCGGCGACGCGGCGAGCGCGCGCGCGTTGGCAAGAACGAGCGCATTGCCGACGCCTGTCATCGCGCGATGCACGGCATCATCCATGCACTTGAGATCATAGTAGACAAGATCGACCGTTTCGAGAATGGACGCAAATGTCTCCTTCGGACAATACCCGCAGGTATCGAGATTGACATGGATATGATGTGCACGCAGGGCCGATGCGACCGCGATCAGGAATTCAGGCTGCGCCGTCGCCTCACCGCCCGAGAACGTCACGCCTCCGCCCGAAAGGTCAAAGGCGTCCTTAAAGGGCAGAATGCGCAGAAGCAATTCCTCCACCGTCCATTCACGGCCCACGACCTGCCCCGTGAGCCTGTTCGTTTGCGGCGCGGAACTCAATCCTTCGGGATTGTGACACCATCTGCAACGTAACGGACACCCTTTCAGAAAGACCGTGATGCGCAGTCCCGGCCCGTCGTTGACCGCAAATTCCTGAATGTCGAACACCATGCCCTTCATGACGACACCCTTTCACATTGTCCGACGCGAAGCTTCCTGCGCACAAGCCGCACACGCCACAGACAGCCTTCAGCCACCCCCGAGACAAACCGCCCCGGAGCGCCCATGCGACACAGCAGCCGCAGCATTTGAGACTGCACTCGTTCGGATGCAACCAACGCAAAAACCAGAACGGCGTTCAGCCCCGCCACAAGGGCGCAATTTGGCACGAGCCACCAAAGGCCGTCGGGGCACATGGAATAAGCCAAATACCCCATGCCGCCGCAGAGGGCAAGCGCGGCAAAGGGGGGCCCAAACATGCGGACAAAATCACGCAACCGATACGCGGACATGAAATGCAGCAGGGTTGGCTTCACGGCCAACGCCAATGCAACAGCCAGAAACGCCTGGCCCAATGCCGTCGTGTAGGGGCATTTGAAGGCGATGACACAGAGCCAGATCGCGGCAAACGCCAGCGGATAGAACACCAAGTCGGCAAACGTGTTGTACTTCATGCGTCCGTCGGCGTAGATGACGGTGAACATGGAATAGTCGAAGTTCTGGAAGAACGCGCCGATCAGGATGACACGCAAGAATCCGCACGCATACTGCGGCACGTTCTCGCCCAGCCACAGGCGCAGGATATCCGGCGCATACAGCCAGATCGGGACGCCCAGAATCAACAGGAGAAAAGCCGAATAATGGACGGTTTCGATCAGAAGATCCCTTGACTGCTCGAACTGTCGCGCGGCATACAACTTGATGATCTGCGGATTGGCGGCAGTCTTGAAATTGGTGATGAAGCCATTGATCTGTCCGTAGACGCTGACGCCGATCGCCCCTGCGGCCACGACGACGGGGCCGAAATAGCGCTGATTGAGCAGCGTCACCGTCTGTGTCACGGAAAGGTACACGATCTGGCTCAGGAACTGCCATCCGATGAAGCCTGAAATCTCACGGACGATGCGTCGGTCGAACACGAACCTGAAGCGGGCCTCGGTGAAATGCAGAATGCAGTAGACGCGGTAAACGACGATGGTCGTTGCCGAGGACAGGAGAAAGAGCGTCGAATAGGTGACGAGGCGGTCAAACGGCGTGACAAAGAGGAGATAGACAATGGCAAGTTTCGCCGCGACGTCGTAGAACGTCATGTACGCAAAGGCCGACATGCGCTCATGCGCAATGATCACGGCACCGTAAGGGACTTGCGTGATGGTCAGGAACGTTGACGCGACACCGCAGTGGAACGCCCACCTGACGGCGAAGAGCCGATCCATCGCAATGTTCAGCTTCGTGCCCAGCACATAAAGTCCAATGGTCTCCAAAAGGAAGGCAACGAGACAGGCCATCCCGAACTGGCAGCACAGCACCGTCGAGAAAACCCGCTTGACGCCGCCAATGCGTCCCTTGCCCATTTCCACCGTCAGGAACCGCGAAGACGCCATCGAAAGCGAACCGCTGACGAAACCGAACAAGCTGACCGTCGCCATCGCGACGCCATAAAGGCCATAGTTTTCGACGCCAAGAGCCTGAAGTTGAATCCGGCTCGTGAACAGCCCCACGAACAGGACGGCCAGCATCCGCAGATACAGTACGAACGTGTTTTTCGCCACCAGGCCGGAGTCGGCCTTCGGTGCGCCCAGGCGCTCAAATCGCCGCGCCCACCTGTATCGACGCGCGTAGGTCATTGTTCGGACTTCCCATGGGGGCTGCCCCCATTGACGGAAAATGGTGACAGCTTGGACGGGGTGACGCATAGGGCGCGCCGGTTACGGGCTGGACGAGCTGCGGGAGGAAGTCGAGCTGCAGCGCCCTGGCAAAGCGGAGGGCCGAGGCGAACGTGATGTTGATCTCGCCGTGCAGCGCCTTGCAGACATACGGACGCGAGGTCTTCATCCGCACGGCGAGTTCGGCCTGCGAGACGCCCAGCTCCTTCATCCGAAGAAGCAGACACTTCAGGAACGTCTGCCCGCATTGGCTCTCCATGGGGTCTGCCCCCATGGCCGAAAAATGTTGATATCCCATGGCACCTCCCTTCGCGTCTCCAGATTTCAGATCCGCTCCTCCACGCCACGGAAATGGACGTTCAGCTCATGGAGCGGGGCGAGCAGGGTGCCGAGCGGTGTCCCGGCCGTCAGCTTCGCGAAGGCGTTCACGTCCTTCGGAAAGCACTTGCCGCCATAGCCCATCTTGCCGTCCGGACCCGGAACGTACGTGTGCATGTCGTTGATGTAGCCCGACAGCAGGCAGCCCGTATGCACTTTCGCCCAGTCCGCGCCCATCTTCTCGCAATACTCGCGGACGGCATTGAAGTACGTGACCTTGTATGCCCCGAAGACGTTGTGCGCGTACTTCGTGATCTCGGCGTCGAGCGCCGACATCACGACGAACTTCTTGCTGGGGAAGACCCTCGTCAGGAGCGCCAAGTCCGCCGCATCGCCCTCGACGGGAAACACCATTGGCTGCCGGCGGAAATCCTCAATGTGCGTGCGCTCGGTCAGGAACTCCGGCATGAAGCGCACGCGATGCCCCGTCTCGCGCGACAGCCTCGCCGAGGTGCCGGGGAGAATCGTCGTGCGAACGAACACCGGCACATCGGGAAGCCCCGCAATCAGCGACTTCATCAGCGTCAGGTCCTGTGTGCCGTCGTCTTCCGTCGGGACGTGAATCTGGACGAACGCGATGTCGATGTCGCACAGGTCATCGTTGAACCCCTTCGGCGGATCGCTGACGAGAACGTCGCAATTCTCGGCATTGTTCGCCATGAGCCACGCCTTCAGGGCGCCGCCCACAAAGCCGCAGCCGACGATGCCGACCTTGATCTTGTCCACTCTGCATTTCCTCTTGCCGCACACGATGAGGAGGCGGCGCGATCCGGCGGCATAAAAAGTCGCGTGCCTCGTTCGAGACATCTCCAACGAGGCACTGGTATACCCTTTTCACGAAATATCAGGAACGGGCACGCAGAGCGGGCATACTGAGAGGAAGGCAGAATCTGCCCCCTGTATGCAGGCCTGCGCAGCCACATTCTTTGTCTCGTGAAGTGAAAATTACCAGTTTTCGTCGGAAACAAAAAATGCGCTTACGCACATTTGATGATGGCGGCAATACTCTTGTCCAAGCGCGTGCCGCCGATATCAAAGATCAACGTCCGCGAGCTCCCCCGCGAACGCTTATAGTATACCATAATTTCGCCGAATCAGGCTGACGGCGACGAGGACAAGGACGGTAAGTCACCGCCTCAAATGCGCCGCGGCCCGAGGTCGGACGGGATCCACCAGCCGCGCAGCGAAAGCTCGAACGGGAAGACGCGGATGCCGTCCGGCGCGCAGTTGCGCTTGAACGCCTGCGTGAAGAAGCGCGTCATGAACGTCTGGAGCGTCCGCGCGACCGTTGCCGCGTCGAAGCGACCCGCAAAATAGCGCTCGGCGGACGCCCGCAAGTCCTTCGACCCCATCTCGTTCACGATGAAGTTCCAGAGGAAGAAGTCGTGCAGCTCGTAGGGGCCGATCCTGTTCTCCGTGACCTGTCCCTTCACGAGCTCCGGCGAAATCGGCGTGTCGATGATGTCCTGCACGGCACTCGCCGCCTCGCCCATCCCCTCTTCCTTCTTCCCACTCCCCTCATCCCTTATCCTTTTTCCCTCCTCCCTCTTCCTTCTTCCTTCTTCCTTCTTCTCTCTTCCCTTCTCTTCCGCCCACCACGCGCAGACCTTGCGGACGACGGTCTTCGGGACGCCCGCGTTGACGCCGAACATCGACATGTGGTCGCCGTTGAACGTGCACCAGCCGAGCGCGATCTCCGAGAGGTCGCCCGTGCCGAGGACGATGCCGTTCGCCATGTTTGCTCGATCCATGAGGATCAGTGTGCGCATGCGCGCCTGGGCGTTCTCGTAGGTGACATCCGGCGTCTTGCCGTCGTGGCCGATGTCCTTCAGGTGCTGGCGCACCGCCTTCGCGATCGGGATCGTCTCCAGCCGGAGGCCCAGCCCTTCGCAGAGACGGTCGGCGTTGCCCTTCGTGCGCGTCGACGTGCCGAAGCCGGGCATCGTCAGGACGTGCAGGCCTCTCCTGTCATAGCCCAGCCGCTCGAACGCGGCGCATGCGACCAGGAGGACGAGCGTCGAGTCGAGTCCGCCCGAAAGGCCGATCACGACGTCGCGGCAGCGGATCGCCTTCAGGCGACGCGCCAGCCCCGCGACCTGCTTCGCGAAGACGGCAGCGGGGCGGCACGGGAACGGCGTCACCGCGCCCTTCTTCGGGGGCTGTTTCAGATACGCGCGATGCGTGGCGAGACTTCCGAGTTCTTTCTTCATAGGCGATATTATACCACACGTTCCCCACGCACGGCGTCGGCGCGGAGCGAGAGAACCGTCCAGCCGTCCCGGCGCGCGAAGGACAGCGCCGCGCCGAGGCGGCGCGCCCGCTGGCGCATGCCCTCCAGTCCGAAGTGCCCCTCCGCCGCGCCCGGCGCCGTCGCGGGGTCGAACGGCGCGCCGTCGTTCGCGACGCGCAGGAGCCAGCCGCCGCCGTCCGTCGCGTCCGCCGTCAAGGCGATCTTCTTCGCGCCGCCGTGCTTGATCGCGTTGCCGATCGCCTCCCGCACGACGAGCGAGAGATCGCGCATCTGCGCCGCGTCCATCTTCGCCGGAAGCCCCGCGAGGCGCGTGTCGACGCGGCAGAGGCCCTTCGTGTTCTCGGCGTGCGCGAGCTTCCGCAGCAGGTCCGCCGGCGAGAGCCGCATCATGTCGTCGTTCTTGAGCCCCCAGACGATGTCGCGGATCTCGCGCTTCGCCCGCACCAGCACGTCCTGGGCCTCCTTCAGCCGCCCCAGTTTCATCAGCATGCCTGCGCCGACGAGGTGCTGCTCGATCGTGTCGTGGAGGTCGTCAGCCATGCGCTTGCGCTCGGCCATCAGCGTCCGCGAGCGGAACAGCCGCCGCTGCTGGCGGATCGCGAGCGCCGCGAGGACGCAGATGAGCGCCGCCAGCGCCGCAGAGACGGCCGTCGCCCCGTAAATGAAGCGCCGCGTCCGCCGCGCCGCGTAATAGGCCAGGTCCGGCACGAGCGCGACGTCCGCGTCCGTCGCGTGGAGCTTCACGCCCATCACATAGCCTTCGCGGCCGAGGAAGACGGACGGATCCAGCATCTGCTCGAGGACGCCGGTCACGCGGAGCTTCGGGTGCGTGTGCGCCGCGTCGGACAGGAAGCCGGGGGCGTCCGCGCACATCACGTTGACGGGAACGCCCGCGACGTCGAGCGCGAAGCCGTGTTCGGTCAGGCCGAGGGCGCGCCCTTCCAGCGAGACGCGCAGCCAGTTGACGCCCTGTCCGTCGCGCTCGGGGGCCACGAGGTCGCTTGCCGTGACGGTTCGCGGCGACGGCAGGGGCTCCGTGCCGCCCTTCTCGACCGCCTTCGCGCGGAGGACGATGCGTCCGCCCTCCAGGGACGGCACACCGGAGACGGTCGCGACGTCGCCCGCGCACAGGCCCGCGTCCGGGCCGTCCGTCTCGATCTTCAGCCCGTCGTCGTCGCGCTGGAGAAAGAGGAAGTCGTCCCCGACGAACGTCACGACGCCCGTGATTTCGGCCGTCGCCGCGCGCGGATCCGCCAGCGCCTCGGCGATCTTGCCGACGACCCGCGCGCGGATCTCGTCCGAGAATTCCCGAATCGTCACCTCGCGCTCCTCGGCCCGCACCGCGAGCGACGCGAGCGCCATGAGGACGATCAGCAGCACGGGGCCGACCTTCTTCTTCAGCGTCAGGGCGAGGCTGACGAGGACGAGCGCCGCCGCGACGGCATGGAACGAACCGTCCGCGAAGACGCTCAGCCCGAGGAACGCCCAGAGCGCGACGAGCATGAGCGCGAGCGACGCGGGCTTCGCGCCGCGCAGGATGCCGCAGACGATCCGGTTCGTCCGGAAGCGGTCGATGGACGCGAGCGCGAGGTACATGAGGACGGAACCCGGCAGCAGGAGCGCGGCGGACGCGAGCGCCGCGCCCGGCACGCCCGCGAGGCGGAAGCCGAAGTACGTCGCGCCGTTGACGCCGATCGGACCCGGCGTCATCTGCGTGAGGGCCATCAGGTTCGAGAACTCCTCGGCGGAAACCTGCAGGAACGCCGCCGCCGGACCCACGAAGTCCTCGATGTACATCGGCACCAGCACGAACCCGCCGCCGAAGCAGAGCGCACCGTACTTGAGGAAGAGGAGAAGCGGCAGCCACGCCGCCGCGCGGAACGTCTTCGTGCCCTGCGCGCCGGGGCCTGTCCCCAACGGGCAAAGAAGCCCGGCCGCCATCGCCGCGAGCAGCACGGCCCAGACGGGCACACCGCCGAGAAGCGCGGCCAGCGCGGCGGCCAGCACGAGAAGGAAGAAGGCGTCCTTCGGCGCCCGGACCCAGAGCCGGACGAGCGTCGCGGCAATGATGCCGGTCAGGGCGCAGCGGAGGCCGACGAACGCGCTCAGCAGATGCGGGTTGTCGAGCGGCAGCGCATCGTAGCCCATCGCGACGGCCGTGAAGATGACGACCGACGGCAACGCGACGGCAATGACGCTCACGATTGCCCCCGGCAGGCCGGCGACCTTGCGCCCGACGTAGACGGCGGTATGCGTCGCGATGATGCCCGGCAGCATCTGGAAGACCGGCAGCGCGTCCAGCAGCTCGCCCTCCCTGATCCACTTCCGCTTCGCGAACACCTGGTCGGCGACGGCGAGGATCGCATACCCGCCGCCGATCACGAACAGCGAAATCCTGAAGAACTCGGCGAACAGCAGGGCGCAGCGTCTCATGCGCGGTACTCGGCGCAGCTGTCGGCCGTCTCCCAGACCCTGACGGACACGAGCCCCGGCACTTTCGCCCGCAGCTCGCCGAAGAACATCTTCGCGAGGTTCTCGGCCGTGGAGCGGAACGGAATCGCGACCGTCCGCATGCCGTGCCGCTCGACGACCGCCGCGATCTCGCGCTCGCCCGCCGACTCCGTGTTGTAGACGAAGGCGTGGTCGAAGCGGTCGCAGACCGTCTCCGCCGCGATCCGCTTCAGGTCCTTGAAGTCGATGACCATGTCGCCGCCCGCGCCGTCCTCCTGCGCGACGGACACGTCCACGCGATACGTGTGCCCGTGGAGGTTCTTGCAGAGCCCCTGGTGATTCGTCAGGATGTGCGCGGCGTCGAACCGCACCGTCTTCGTAACCGTCGTCATAGCGGGGACGTATTATACCATAATGGAACGTGCTGGCATCGATGGCGGCCGAATCAGAGGCGCCGCCAGATGCAGAGGCGCGTCTTGCCGTAGGTGCGGTCGCGCAGGAGATCCCAGCCCGGCGTCTCCTCCGCGCGCTGAACGGCCGTCATCTCCGCGACAAAGAGGCCGCCGGGCCGCACGACGCCGCGCGCGGCGAGCGTCGCGAGGACCGGCGCATACCCCTTCTCCTCGCCGAGCGCATACGGCGGATCGGCAAAGGCAATCGAGAATCCCGGCCCCGCATAGGTCGCGAGGTAGCGGTAGCAGTCGGCGGCGACAACCGCTGTCGCCTGTCCGGCTTTCCCAAGGCCAATCGCGTCCAGGTTCTCGTTCAGGACGGCGAGGTGCCTGCGGTTCTGCTCGACGAAAGTCGCCGACCGCGCGCCGCGCGACAGGGCCTCCAGACCGACCGCGCCGCAGCCCGCGAAGAGGTCGAGGAAGTCGCCGCCCGCGATCTCGGGCGCGAGGATGTTGAACAGAGCCTCGCGCACGCGATCCTGCGTCGGACGAATCGCGTCCGACTTCGGCACCTTGAGATTCCGTCCGCCAAACTTTCCGCCTGTAATTCTCATCGTCCCCAAGAATGCCAGCCGTCTTCTCCGCGCGCCTCAGCGCGCGTCAGTCGCCTTGATGCGGTCCCACGCCTTGTTGTAGAGCTCCATCACCTCCGGCTGCGCGTCGAAGCCCCTGAGGACCTGGCCGCGCTTGATCGTCTCGGCGTCGAGAACGATCAGGGCGCGGTAGTCGGGGTCGAGCTGCTCGATGCCCGGCTTGACGGGATTCGGGCCGCAGATGTACTCCATGTTCGCCTTCGCGACCGCACCGTCGTAGATGTAGTTGATGAAGGCATAGGCGAGATCGCGGCGCGGCGCGTTCTTCGCGACGACCATCTCGTCGAACGCGATCGTGTAGCCCTCCTTCGGCAGCGCGAAGCCGATGTCCTCGCGCGGCGGCGCGCCGGCCTCCTTGTCGCCGACGATGACCTGCGTCGAGTCGGTCGAGTAGCCGTGGCCGAGCCACGACGAGCCGTTGGCGACCTCCGTCTTGTAGCTCTCGCTGTCGAACTTGCGCGAGCCGGCCTTCCACTTCAGCACCTGCTCGACCGCCGCGTCGATCTCCTTCGGATCGGTCGAGTTGATGGAATGGCCGAGGTACATGAGCCCCGCGCCGATCACCTCGCGGATGTCGTCCAAGAGCGTGATGCGGCTCTTGAGGGCCGGGTTGCCGAGAATCGCCCAGCTCGCGACGTCCGCCCCTTCGGGAATCTTGTCCTTCTGGTACATGAAGCCCGTGTAGGTGACGGCATACGGCACGTTGTAGGCGAACGTCGGGTCGATGATCTGCGCCTCGAACGCGCGGTCGAAGTTCTTGCGCACGTTCGGGATCTTCGCGTGGTCGAGCTTCTCGATGAGACCGTCCTTCGCCATCTGCGCGACCTGGTAGGAGCTCGGCATCATGATGTCGTAGCCCGTGCCGCCCGCCTTGAGCTTGGCGTACATCGCCTCGTTCGAGTCGAACGTGTCGACGATCACCTTCACGCCCAGCGCGCGCTCGAAGCTCGCGAGCACGTCCGGCGCAATGTAGTCGCACCACGTGTAGATGTGGAGCTCGCCCTTCTCACCGCCGTTGGGGGGAACGTAGCCGCTCGCCTCGGCTGCCGCGCGCGCCTGCGCGGAGAGGTCGGTCCCTTCGGGATTGGCGGACTTGGAGCAGCCCGCGAGGAGCGCGGCGGTCGCGCACGCGGCCGCTGCGGATTTCATTTTCAGCGTCATAGTTTTTCTTTCGTCTGTGTTGTTGGTGTTTGCGTTCCCGACACCACGCCGAGAACGCGCGCATTATACCAAAATTGTCCGCCGTCAGCCGCGCAAAATGAAATGAAAATGAAATTTTTCCCAGCCTCAACTTTTTTTGGCACACCCCCTTGCGCACCGACAGGGAATTATGATATACTACGCACTGTTTTCACGACACGGGGAAGTAGCTCAGTTGGTAGAGCATCACGTTCGCAACGTGGGGGTCGAGAGTTCGAATCTCTTCTTCTCCACCAAGTCGCGCAAGACAAGCAAAACCCGCTTTCGACCATCTGAAGGTCGCGCGGGGTTTTTTATTTCAGCGTTCACGAATCCGAAACGGCCTCCGAGTCAGCGATCACGCCGTGCGTCAGGGGAGAAGCGCATAGCCGACGCCGCGCGCGTTCGTCAGCAGCATCGCCGCCGGGCCAAGCTTCTTGCGCAAATGCGAGATGTGCATGTACAGCATCTCGTCCACGCACGCAAAGCCGCCGCCGCGCAAGCGCGCGATCAGCTCGTCCGTCGTGAACGCGCGTCCGCGATGCGCCGCAAGCATCCGCAGGATGTCGCCTTCCGTCTTCGTGAGCCGCCCCGCGGGCCGCCCCGACTGGAAGACGTCCAGGTTTGTCCAGTCGACTTCGACGCTGCCGAGACGAAGCCGTTCCTCCGCCTGGGATGCGGCGGACGACGCATCGGCGGCAGCTCGTCCGCGCCGGATCGCCGCCCGGATCTTCGCGAGGACGAGATCGGGGTTCGCGTCCTTTTCGAGATAGTCGTCCGCCCCGACGCCATAGGCGCGCAACTGCGTCGTCTCGGACGGAACGCCCGTCAGGAAGAGGATCGGCACGAGCGCGTCGCGCGCGCGGATTTCCGCACAGGCCTGCAGTCCGTTCTTCTTCGGCATCATGACGTCCAGCAGCACGAGGTCAGGCCGTTTCGCGAAGAAGGCGGCGATGCCCTCGTCTCCGTTCCTCGCCTCGCGCACGACAAGGCCCTCCGCCTCGAAGAGCGCGCGGAACGACTTCCGCACGACGCGCTCGTCATCGACGAGCAGGATCTCGGACGGCGACGTCATGGGGCGTCCGCCGCGCCGCGCAGCTTCCGGTCGATCGCGCGCTCGGCGCGCCACGCCGCCGCGAGCGTCGCGTCCGCCGCCGCCGTGTCGAGCGTGTGCGTGAAGAAGCCCTCGTAGGCCTGCGCGCCGTTGAGGCCCCGCAGCGAGAACGAGACCTTCGCCGTCCCCGCCGGGACGCGCCCGACAATCTCGACCGTGCCGCTGCGGTAGAGGTTCCGGAGGACGCGCGGATACGCCTCGGCCTTCGCGTCCGCCGCGAAGATGACGCGCAGGTCCGACAGCACAGGGTCGCGGAACCGCTCGGAAAGCCCGTCGATGCCCTCGCCCGCGCTCCAGCGCCAGCCGTCGAAGACGAAGCCCTCGCCCCGGTTGCCGCGCGTCAGCGCGTCGATGAGCGCACGGTTCGCGGACGCCTTCACGCCGTACATGTAGACGGAGATGAGCCCGTCGTTGAGCGCGGTGAACTTCGACAGGATGTCCGCATTGTCCCGCACGCCCGCGTTCGCGTCGCCGTCCGTGACGACGAGCGCGATCAGCGGACGCGCCGGGTCGCGCGGCAGCGTGAGGACGGACGAGATCGTCGCGAACACGTCCGTGCGCCCGTGCGCCGCGAGGTTGTTGAGCCAGCTGTCCGAGCGGTCGAACGACGTCTGCGTACAGGCCTGCCACGTGCGGAACGCATACGCGAAGCGGTCGCGGAACGCGACGAGGTTGAAGCGGTCGCCCGTGTTGGTCGCGCTGCGGAGAATGCGCTTGGCGGCCTTGCGGATCGAGACGATGCGGTCCGACCCGATCGAGCCGGAGGCGTCAATCAGCACGACGACGTCCTTCGGCACGACCGCAAGCGACGTGCGCGGCGTCACCATCACCTTGAAGTACGTCCATTGGCCCTCCGTCTGCCGCGTCATCGCCGTGTGGACGAACTTCGGCAGCTCGATCGCCCGGTCTGACTCGACGAGCGCCTTGACGGCCGCCTTCTCCTCCTCGACGACCTTCTCGTCGACTTTCTCGTAGACTTCCTCGGACGGCACGAACGCCGCCGGGCTTTCCGCCGGAGCCGCCGCGCGCGCGAGCTGCGTCGGCAGGAAGGCGGAGTCGGGGTCTGTCCCCACGGCCGGCGTGAGCCGCAGGAGCGGCGCGGCCCCGGCCTCGGCACGCGGCAGGGCCATCGGCGCCGCGAGCGCGGGCACGTCCGGGGCGGACGGCGTCTCGATCGGCGCGCGGGGAATCTTCGCCGAGACGAGCGCGTCCGGCCGCAGCGGCTCCGCGTCGAAGACCGGCGCGACCGCCTCCACCGCCGGGGCGGCCGGCACGGACGCGACGGCGGCCTTCACGGCGACCGGCAGCACGTCAGGGACTTCGGACGGCAGGGGCTCCGTCGCGGCGACCGTCTCGGCCTGCGGCGCGTCCTTCTGCGCGTCGAGGTCCTCGACCGCGTCGATCTTCACGGGCTCCGGGCGCGGCACTTCCTTCGTGACGCGCATCGGGGGGCGCGCCACGGCACGCGCGCCGCCCGCCGCGACGTGCGTCATCACCTTCGGCTTCGCGTAGAGCATGACGCCAACGTGCACCAGGGCCGAAACCACCAGCGCCGTCACGATAAGCTCGCCCTTCGTCTCGTGCGTCATGCCGCCACCGCCCGAAAGGTCTTGTCGAAAACTGCCATCTCGCTTTGCATAGGTCAGTAGTATAGCAGTTTCAGCCCGAACCGTCCAGCGGACAGCGGACCGTGAGCGACGTCAAAAAGGCGGCGGCACAATGCAAAAGCCTCGCCTTATCGCTCCAAAAACCGGCCGCCGCGACGGCCGGTGAACGCGCCGTCCGCATAGGGCACGACGCCGTTGACCATGACGAGCTTCACGCCGCCCGTGAACTGGTGCGGCTTCAGATACGTCGACTTTGCGGCAAACGCCGCCTCGTCCCAGACGACGAGATCGGCATATGCGCCCTTCTCCAGGACGCCGCGCCCCCGGATCCCGAACCGCCGCGCGGGAACGGACGTCATGCGGGCGACCGTCTCCTCTCGCGAGAAGCCGAGCGCACGGACGCGGCGATAGAATTCGGGCATCGTCGCGTAGGCGCGCGGATGCGGATGATCCGCCGAAAGCGGTCCCCACGGCGCGCGGAGCGAGGCGTCGCTCCCCGGCACGATCCACGGACGCGCGTAGATCTTGTCGAGGTTCTCCTCGCTCATGCCGAAGAAGAACGCCCCCGTCTTGCAGCCGTCCCGTTCGAGAATCGAGCAGATCAGGTCGCCGGGAGTCAAGGGAGAGGACGGACTCGAGGACGAAGGACGGTGGACAGCCGACAGCGGCAGGGGTTCGGCGCTTCGACCATTCGCCGATTCGACCATTCGACCATTCGCAGACTCGCCGATTCGACCATTCGGCCATTCGACCATTCGATTATTCGACCATTCGCCCATTCGATTATTCGACCATTCGCCCATTCGATTATTCGACCATTCGATTATTTCCCTTACCGTCTTTCCGCTGAAGGCCTTGTTCTCCGCCGCCCACGTGCCGCCAATCATCACCGTCGACCAGTCGCGGTCGAGCGCGTTGATCTCCGCGACAATCTGAGATCTGAGATCTGAAATCTCCAATCGAGCCAGTTCCGCCGGCGCGGCGCCCTCCTGCGCCCAGTCCGGCAGCAGCACGTCGAGGTCTGTCCCCGCCGCGCAGTAGGGATAGCGGTCGCTGCCGAGCAGCAGGCCGTCCGACATCGCCCGCTCGATCTTCTCCAGCACGGCGTCGATCTTGGCCCAGTTCCGCTTGCCGCTCGTCTTCAGGTGCGAGATCTCCGCCCGGATGCCCGTCTTCTGCGCGAGCGCAATCACCTCGTCGATCGATTCGAGAATCCGGTCGCCCTCCGAGCGCATGTGCGTCGCGTAGCAGCCGCCGCGCCGCGCGGCGACGCGCGCCAGAGCCTCGACCTCCTCCGGCGTCGCGTACTTCCCCGGCTGGTAGATGAGCCCCGTCGTGAGGCCCCAGCCGCCCTCGTCCAGCGCCTGCTCCAGAAGCCGCCGCATGCGCGCGAGCTCGTCCGGCGTCGCCGCGCGCCCCGCATAGCCGACGACGGACGAGCGCAGGGTGTTGTGCCCGACGAACTGCACGGTGTTGACGGCGGGCTTCGCGGCGTCCAGCACGGCGCGGTACTCGGCAAGAGAACGCCACGTGAGGCGGTCGCCCAGCAGCGCCGCCCAGTCGCTCGACAGCCGCGCTTCGCCGTAGCGCGGCGCGACGGAGCCGCCGCACTGGCCGTTGATCTCGGTCGTGACGCCCTGCGTGACCTTCGACGGCGCATCCGGCTCCAGCACGAGGTAGGCGTCCGAATGCGTGTGCGCGTCGATGAAGCCCGGCGAGACGATCCGCCCCGTCGCGTCAACCGTCTCGAAATCCGCACCGCCCTGCGCGTGAACTTCCGCGCTCTGCGGCACGACGTCGACGATCCGGTCACCGTCCACCCACACGTCGCCGACGAACGCGGGCTTCCCCGTGCCGTCGATGATCGTTCCGTTGGCGATGCGCGTCATGGACATCACGCCCGTCGGTCATTCCAGGCCTGTCGACTCAGGCCGGCTCGAACTCGCTCTTTCCGACGCCGCAGGCCGGACACGTCCAGTCGTCCGGGAGATCCTCGAACGCCACGTTGTTGTTTTCGGCCGGGTCGTAGACCCACCCGCAGATCTTGCACACGTACTTCTTGTTCATCGTTCACCTCGCTTTCGCGTTTGACTGTCACGCCCGACAGGACATCTTGCCGGGGCAGGAGAGAAGTTTACCACGGAACCCGTACCACGTCAAGGCGTCGCCGCACCTCAACGCCGGCGGATCTTGGACAGGAAGCCGCTCACGCCGCCCTTCTTCGCGCCCGGCGCGAAGGTGAGGGTCTGCGACTGCTTCGGACGCGGCGCGGCGGCCAGCGCGCGAAGCTCGTCCGAGCCGTTGATGCCCAGCTTCTCCGCACAGGGTTCGCCGAACGGCACGTCCGCCAGTTCGGGGAAGTCGTCGAGCGGATAGAGAAGCCCGCAGTTGAAGAGATAGATGCTGCGGTTCACGATCGGGAGCAGCCGCCGCACCTTCGTCCCGAAGCCGAACCTGTAGACGCGCAGCTTCACCCGCGCGGCGTCGCGATTCCGATAGCGCTCCTCCTCTGGCATCGTGGCGTCCTTCGAGACAAACAGCGCGTCCATGCCCGTCTCCAGGTTGTAGCGCGGAATGCACATCTTCCACTCGTGCCCGCCGGGCCCGCGCACCGTCGCCAGCGCATAGCGCTCGTTCGCCTTCGGGACTTCCTCGTAGGCGACCACGCGCACGACGCACGCCAGCGGCAGGTCAAGCGGAATCGTCTCGCCGTCGCCCCGCCGCAGACGGTCAAGGTAGGCGATGGCCGCGAGGTCTTCCGGCGTCTTCTCGACCTTCTCGGGCCTCTCGAACTTCTGTTGCTTTTCGGGCTTTGCGGATTTCCGGGACTTCCCTGACTTCCGGGTGCTTTCGCTTTCCTTGTCTTTCATCGGCTTGTCATCCTGCTGAATGGGAATCAGAATCCGAACACGGCAGGTCGCGCTACGCCAGCGGATCGGCCACGAACTCGCCCTGCTCGGGCACCTGTTCGGACGACTCGAAGTTCTCGACCGACTTCGAGACCGGCTCGCGGTCGAGGAAGCGCGTCCACTCGCGCACGAAGCTCATCTCGACCTCGCCCGTCTCGCCGTTGCGGTTCTTCGCGATGTCGACGATCGCAAGCGTCTTGTCGTCCGCGTTGTCCGCCCCCGCCGTCCGGCTCGGCCGGCGCAAGAGGAAGACGACGTCCGCGTCCTGCTCGATCGCGCCCGAGTCGCGCAGGTCGGAGAGCTTCGGCTTCTCGTTCTTGTCGCCGCGCTGCTCGTTCGCGCGCGAGAGCTGGGAGAGGACGATCACCGGCACCTTCAGCTCCTTCGCCATCGCCTTGATCTGCTGGGAGATCATCGAGACCTCGATCTGGCGGCTCTGGCGCGCGCCCTCGCGGCAGTTGCAGAGCTGAAGGTAGTCGATGACGATGAGCTCGATGCCGTGCTGCTTCTTCATGCGGCGCGCGCGCGCCCGGAGATCCATGACGTCGAGGCCGGCCGTGTCGTCCACGTAGATCGGCGCGCCCTTCAGCTCGCCGCGCGCGCGCATCAGGTTGTCCGTCATCTCGACCTTCTCGCTCTTGGAGACGAGATTGCGGTTCAGCCGCCACATGTTGATCTTCGCGCGGCCGGCGAGCATGCGCTTCGTCAGCTGCTCGACCGGCATCTCGAGCGAGAAGATCGCGACGGGATGGCGCTTCCCGTCGTCGTAGGGCACGGGCGTCTCGGTCGAGATCATCTGCCCGAGCGCGACGGACTCGGCGATGTTCATCGCGAGCGACGTCTTGCCGACGGACGGACGCGCGGCGATGACGATCATCTCGGCGGGCTTGAGCCCCTGCAGCGTCTCGTCGAGGTAGCGGTAGCCGGTCGACAGGCCCTCCATCAGCCGCCCGCCCGACTCGAACATGCGGTCGATGCGCGAATAGCTGTCCTCGACGGCCGACTCCCACGGCAGCGTCGCGCCGCGCGTGCCGCCGATTTCGAGGAACGTCTTCTCGGCCTCGCCGAGGACGACCTGCGGGTCGGGATACTCGTTCTCGTCAAAGCTCTTCTCGACGACCTTCGTCGCCCGCTCGATGAGGAGGCGCCGCAGGTACTTCGCCCGCACGATGCCGAGGTAGTGCTCGGCGTGCGCCGTCGTCGGCACCTGGTCGATGAGGGACTGGATGTAGCCGACGCCACCGACCGTGTCGAGACTGTTCTCGCGCCGCAGCTCCTCGATAAGCGTCAGCGCGTCGAGCGGCTTCGAGACCATCGCCATCCGCAGCATCGTCGCGTAGATGAGGCGGTTCGCGGGGCCGTAGAACGTCTCGTCGATCACGCCCTGGCTGCGGCACTCGTCCATCACGCGCTCGTCGCCGCGCCCGGTCGCGTCCAGCAGGATCGACCCCAGCAGCGCGCGCTCGGCCTCCAGGCTGTGCGGCGGCGTCTTCAGTTCGCTCACGATCGTCACCTCGGCAGTTCGATGGTCGCGGTGACTGGGAAGTGGTCGCTCGGATACAGCCGGGTGCCGGGGCGGAAATCGTCGTGCGTCGCAAAGTCCAGGACGCGCGTGCCGTCCGAGACGTAGATGTAGTCGATGCAGTAGTCGTCGTACCGCCTGCCGTTCTCGACGACGGGGCCGTCCTTGTACCGGCCGAAGCCCTGATACGTGTTGTGCGGACCGGATTTCTTCTCGGCGATGTCCCGCGCGTCCTTCAGCACCTGCCGTACCGCGACCGCCGGCTTGTCGCCGTAGCGGCAGTTATGGTCGCCCGTGAAGACGATCGGCGCGCCCTTCCCGAACTCCCGCATGCGCGAGATGACGAGCAGCATGCCCTTTTCGCGCGCCAGTTCGGAGACGTGATCCGTGTGGGTGTTCGCGAAGCAGAAGCGGCGTCCCGTCGCCTTCTCGCGGAGGATCAGGTACGAGCAGACGCGCGGACAGGCCGCCCCCCAGCCCTTGCGGCCGGGCACGTCGGGCGTCTCGGACAGCCAGAACGTGCCCGACTTCTCCGCCTCGAAGCGGCTCTTGCGGTAGAAGACAGGCGACGCCTCGTCCGACTTGCGGTCGGCGCCGCGATGGTCGCCGACGAACGCATAGTCCGGCAGGTGCTCGCGCAGGTACGCCGCCTGGTCGGGGCAGACCTCCTGAAGCCCGAACGCATCCAGGTCCAGCTTCTTCACGAGCGCCACGAGATCCGCCTTGCGCAGGTCCCAGCAGTTCTCGCCGTCCGCCTTCCTGGACCAGTCGCCCGACAGGCGGATGTTGTAGGAGCCGACGCGGATCGTCTCGGACGGCGCGACCGTCCGGCACCCGGCCAGCGCGGACAGCAGAACCGCAGATGACAGGACGACGCCCCTAACCTTGCTTTTCATGTTCTTCATGTTCCCGACCTTGTTTTTCACGTTGAAAATCGGCACGGATTATACCACGTTCCGCCAAATGCCGTCAAATCGGCATCCATTTTCCCACAGGCGGCGCGGGTTTCCTGATAAGCCTTTCAGGTGCGGTTCGCAGGACTCGCCGACTCGTCGTCGCAGCCCTCCGTCCGCGCGCGCTGGATCACGCCGCCGCACAGCACGCGGTCGTCTCCGCACGGGCCGTAGAACACGGCGCTTTGCCCCGGCGCCACGCCCACCACGTCCCCGGACAGGACGCAACGGCCGTTCGTGAGCGTCGCGGGGACAAGCCGCCCCGAACTGCGGACACGCACACGGCAGGCCAGCGGCGCTTCCGTGGGGGCGCTCGCGACCCAGTTCATGTCCGCCACCGTCAGCGTGCGACGGACGGCTTCCGCCGCCGGGCCGACGACGACGCGGTTTCGGCAGGCATCCACGTCGATCACGTAATAGGGTTCGCCCGTTCCGCCCAGCCCAAGGCCCTTGCGCTGGCCGACGGTATAGTGCCAGAACCCGCGATGCCGCCCCAGCACGCGGCCCTCGGACGAGACGATCTCGCCCGTCCGGTCCGCCGCCCCCACCAGCTCGTCCACGTCCCCCGCGTAGAAGTCCTGCGAATCCGGCTTGTCCGCGACAGCCAAGCCATGCGCACGGGCCAGTGCGCGGACTTCGGGCTTCGTCCGCTCGCCCAGCGGGAAAAGAAGCTGCGCCAGCTGCTCCTGCGAGAGGCGGTAGAGGAAATAGCTCTGATCCTTGGCGAGATCCGTCGCGCGCAGCAGCGCCCATCGCCCGTCGCGCCGTTCGACACGCGCATAATGTCCCGTGGCAAACGTGTCGAAGACAAGGCCCGACTCCCGCGCAAGGCGCGGCAAAAGACCGAACTTCATCAGCGCGTTGCAGCGGACGCAGGGGTTGGGCGTCTGACCGGCCAGATACGTCTCGCGGAAATAGGCGACGATGGCGCGGTCATATTGCGCCGAGCAGTCGAAGACATGGTAGGCGATGCCCAACGACTTCGCGAATGCGGCCGCACGTTCGATGTCCTCAGCCTCCCCGGAACCGAAGCAGGCGTCACGCGGCCCGCCGCGATACTGTCCGCGCCAAAGTTTCATCGTGAGGCCGACGACCTCATGGCCCTGCTCCTTGAGGAGCAAGGCCGCGACGCTCGAATCAACGCCTCCGCTCAAGCCGACTGCAACTTTCATGTCCTGCCTTTCCGACCATCAAATTGATCCGCTGATCTCTGGAAATGGGCGGAAATATACCAAACCTCGCGCCTGAATGTCAACCGCAGAGGTCTCTTCGGACAGGGCTTCAGCATGAAAAGCGCCTCCTCTTACTTATGCGCCAGTCGTCCGCATCCAGGCCCGTCGGCCCGACAGCTCGCGCGAGCGGACTTCGCTGCGCTCCGTCTATGTCGGCCTACGGCCTCTGTCCGGGTCGCTCCGGGAGAGGAGCGGGCGGGACGGCCGAGCGCCGAGCGGAGAGAGACGGACGGACGAAATGCGCCGCAGAAGCGCGACGCGACGAACTCGACCAGGAGTTCGCCAGCCAACGCGGCGCGCTTCGGGGCCTCAGCGGGGCAGAACGCCTGCCGGACGAGGCGGGTTGGGCAGGACTGCGGCCTGCGGCGCAAGCACGGCAAAGAACGCATTGTGGTCGGACAGTTCTTCGCTCGGCACGAGGCGCGGCGCGCCGGCGGGACGGAAGCCGCGCGCGAAGATGTAGTCGAGCGCGCTGTCGCCGTAGTATTTCGAGGGATGCGTCCCGCGTCCCTCCGGCGGCAGCAGCGAGAGAAAATTGAAGAACCCCGCCGCGTCGAACAGCCTGAAGATCTGCTCGTCCCTGAACTCGCGTCGCCAGCGGTCGGCGTTCATGTCGCCGCCGACGAGGACGGGGCGCCTCTTCCCGACGGCATCCTCGTGCGCGAGCAGCTGCTCGACGGCGCGCGTCCGCTTGGCGCGGTTCTGCTCGGCGAGCAGGGGCTTCTTCGACGCGCCGTAGTTCGACTTCAGGTGGACGGCGTAGACGGCCGCCGTCGTCGCGGGGTCGATTTGCAGCGCGGCGAAGGCGTAGCCGCGCGGCGGCGTGGCCTTTCCGGCCGGCTTCCACTTCGCCCAGCCCTTCTCGACAACCGGCAGCGTCGTCGCGATCACGTCCTGCTGCTGGTCGAAGCGGTCGCGGCGGCGGTAGGCCGAAACGGAGGCGACCACGAGATTCGTGCGCCCGATGCGCGCGACGAGGTTCGAGGCGGCGCGCGGCCCGCGGATCTCGTTCAGGCAGAGGATGACGTCGTTCGTCCCGGCGGGGTCGATCGCGTCCAGCCCGCGCGCGAGCATCTTGGCGACCGCCGTGACCGTCGCCTCCTCGACGTCGGGATGCGCACGGTGTTCGGCGCGGCCGGACGGGAACCAGTTCCCGTTCCAGGTTCCGACGACGATAGCGGCGAGAAGGGAAAGTAGCGTATGCATGGTTCAGAATCCCGGCAAGTTGAGCTGCCCCGAAACGCAGACCTTGCGCCCCTTGGACAGCGTGCGGTCGGAGGTGTCGTAGACGACGAACTTGAAGCCGTCGAACCGTTTCGAGAGTTCGCTGCGGATGAAGCTCGAGACTGTCTTCACGTTGCCGACGTCGTCGTCCGAAAAGCCGATCGAGACCGAGCGGTCGAGACGCCCCGACCGTCGCAGCATGTGGAAGACATGCTCCACGAAGTCGCGGATCGCGAACTCCTTGGCAAGCTCCGGCCGCGTCGCCGTCGAGGCGACGGCCAGCTTCTCGCGGTAGATCGGGTCGCTCGCCATGCGCGCGCGGAAGCCCGCGTAGGTGACGGCCGAATAGCGGCACATGCCGAGGTAGTAGTCGAGCTCCTCGGCGTCCGTGCCGAACTCGCCGTCGCCCACGCCGTCGATCCAGCGGCGGTAGCCGCGCAGGTTCGACATCATCTCGGCGCGGTCTTCCTCCGTGAGGGCGTAGCGGATGAAGATGCGCACGGCCTTCTTCAGCGTCTCTGGGGAGTGCCCGCGCGCCGTCACGATCGCGAAGAGCCGCCCTTCGCGCAGCGTCTTCTTCAGGGCCTGGTAGCTCGGCCCCGGTTTCGCGCCGTGCTCGACCTTCTCCAGCGCGGCGACGGTGTCCTCCAGGAAGAGGTTCGGCGGAACCTGTCCCCCGCCGTCGGACGGCGGATCCTCGAAGTTGCGGAACGCCTCCGACCAGTTCCCGCCGGGCGCACGGTAGTGCGCGACGTCGGCCCGGACGAGCGCGAACGTCGCCGTCGAGACCTCGACGGGCCTCCACGTGCCGTCGTCCTCCAGATGCTCCATCCGGATCTTCGTCGGCATGTGGAGGATGTTGTCGTCCCAGTCGAAGATGTAGTACTTGAAGTCGCGCGTGGCGACTTCCTCGTTCACATATGGAATCGGCCTCTTCACGCGATCTCGCGGTCGAGGACGACACGGCCGTTGAAGACGTCATGCACGACGAGGCGCAGATGCCCGTTCTCGACCTTGCCCTCGACAACCGTCGGAAAGCGTCCCGCGTCCGGCCGATCCTGCCAGCGCCCATCCTTATGGAAGGACGACACGCCCAGCTCCGGCCCGCCGCCCACGACCTGCGCCCACGGACGATCCGCCGTCGGCGCGTCGAAGCGGAAGCGGTGCCGGTGCCCGCAGACGACGAGCTTCACACCCGCCTTCTCCAGGATCGGCGCCCAGAGGTCGTGGCACTCGCGCGACCAGTAGGCGTAGTCGTGCGGGTCGATCTTCACGCCGTCATGCGGATAGTCGGGTGAATCCTCCGCCGCGAAGAGCGGAATGTGGCAGAAGAGCACCTTGAACTTCGCCGCCGCGATCTCGGGACGCGCAAACTGCTCCGCGAGCCACGCCGCCTGCGCCCGGCGGTACGGCTCGAAGTTCGCGAGCCCGAACCACTTCGGGTGCGCGTCTGGCTTGTCCTCGCCCGTGTCCATGCCGATGAGCGCCATCTCGCCGCACCGCACGGCGAAGTTCCACTTGAGGTCCCACTGGTCGCCGCGCCGCTCGCCCGGATGGCGCGGCTGCATGACCTCCTCCTTCTTCGAGATCCAGCTGCCCCGGAAGTCGTGGTTGCCCGACTCGAAGAAGACGGGAATCGACGTCGCGTAGTCGCGGCTCTCGATCGGCGGATCGAGGAAGATCTCGACGGCCGTCTCCTTCTTCTGCGTCGTGTTGGTCGCGTCGCCGTTCCAGACGACCGCCGTCGGTGCGAGTCCCTTGATCTTCTTCGCGATCATCTCGAACGGCTTCCACTGCGCGTGCGTGTCGGTCATCATGCAGAAGTGCGCGCGCGCGCCGGCTCCGAGCGTCGTGAACGAATACGCCTTCGAGACGACGGGAGCACCGAGTTTCGCGTCGTAGATGTTCTGGTAGTCGGTGAACGGCGTCGTGATCGTGCGGTACCAGTATCTCGTCGCGGGCTTCAGGTTCTCCAGACGCACCTCCAGCGCGGCGACGTCGATCGGCACGAGTCCGTAGCCGCCCGACTTGACGAACGTCGCGTTCTCGAACGCGGGATTGTCCGCATACTCGACGACGCCCTTGGAAAGGCCGGAGACCTTCCACGTCACGCCCATCGTCGTCTCGCCCGGCGCCTGCAGGTTCGGGAAGCCGACCGTCAGCGGCGCGCCCTGCGTGCCGAGGAACGGGTCTGCCGGCGCGGCCGCCGCCTTCGTCTCCGCCGTCGCGCCGGCCGTCGCCGCGAGCGCCCCCGTGCCAGCCAGGAATCCCCGGCGGCTCATCGTGCTTCCGTTTTCAGCTGTCATGCATGAACTCCTTTCGTTAACTGTTTCGCAATGGCGGCGGCGGTGAGACCGACGAGCAGGATGCGCTTCGTCTTCGACGTCTCGCCGCCCTTGAAGACGACGCGCGCCTTGGGGAGGCCAAAGGCGTCCGCCAGCGTCTCGACCAGCTCCCGGTTCGCCTTGCCGTCCACCGGCGCCGCGCGGATGCGCACCTTCATCGCATCGCCGAGGAAGCCGTCCAGCCCCGCCCGCGAGGCGCGCGGCTGGGCGCGGACGTTCAGGACGACGCCTTCCGGCGTTTCCTGACACCACGGCCGGCTCGGCTGGCCCTGCCCCGGAGGACTGGGGACGGAAGACGATGGACTGCGGCGGCGCATGGGCGGCTTCAGCGGATCCGCCTGATCGCGCCGAACTTGCAGACCTGCGTGCAGTGCCGGCAGCCCGCGCACTGGGAGGCGTCGATCCTCATCTTGAAGCGGCCCGGCGCAACCTGCTCCCCGCGCGTGATCGCCGGGCAGCCGAGCTTGAAGCACGCGCCGCACGCCTTGCACTTCGCGGCGTCCGTCTCGCAGAGCCCTTCCTTCGTCAGCTTCGCCGCGATGCGGCACGGCGCGTAGGCGATCACGAGCGCCGGCTCGTCGCCGTCCATCGCGTCCTTCAGCACCGTCTCCAGCGCGGCGAGGTCGTCCGCCGAGACCTTCGCGACCTTCCTGTAGCCACAGGCCTTCGCGATGTCCGCGATCTCCGTGACGGGCGCGGGGTCGCCCGCGAGCGTCTTGCCCGTGCCGGGGTTGTCCTGGTGGCCCGTCATCGCGGTGATGCGGTTGTCGAGGACGACCGTCGTCACCGGCGTGCCGTTGTAGAGGGCGGACAGGATGCCCGTCATGCCGGAGTGGAAGAACGTCGAGTCGCCGAGGACGGCGCAGATGCGGCCCTTCACGCCCGCCTTCTTCATGCCGGCGGCGTTGCCGATCGACGCGCCCATGCAGATCGTCGAGTCCATCGCCGAGAGGGGCGGGAACGCGCCGAGCGTGTAGCAGCCGATGTCGCCCGTCACGGTCGCGCCGAGCTTGTGGAGGACGTAGAAGACGCCGCGGTGCCCGCAGCCCGCGCAGAGGACGGGCGGACGGCGCGGCAGCGTCTCGTCGATCTTGCGCGCCTTCGCCTTCGGCACGTCGCCGAGGATCTCGTGGCGCAGGTTCTGGAGGCGGTCGGCGTTGAGCTCCAGCATGTTCAGCTCGGTCTTGTGCGCGACGACCGGGATTCCCATCGCCTTGACCTGGTCTTCGAGGAACGGGTCCAGCTCCTCGACGACGAGCAGGCGCGCCACGGTCTTCGCGAACTTCGCGACGAGCGCCTTGGGGAGCGGATTCGTCCAGCCGAGCTTCAGGATCGGCACGTCGGGGAAGATCTCCCTCACGTACTGGTAGGCGACCGCGCTCGTGACGATGCCGAGGGAAGGTTCGGAAGGTTTGGAAGGTTGGGGAAGTTCGGGAAGTTTGGGAGGTTTGGAGGGTTTGACGATGCGGTTGAACTTCGACGCGCAGGCCGCCTTCTCCATCGCCTCGGTGCGCTTCTGCGCGTTCAGGCGCTGGGTCGGCGAGAACGCCGGCACGGGAATGTTGCGGCGGATGTCCTTCACGTAGGGGAGGAGCGGATGCGGGGCGGGCCTGAAGTCGCCCAGCTCGACGAGCGACGCCGAATGGCTCGTGCGCGTCGTGAGGCGCAGGATGACCGGCACACTGAACCGCTCGGAAAGCTCGAACGCCGCGCACGTCATGTCGTAGGCCTCCTGCGAGTCGGCCGGCTCCAGCAGGAGCGCGCGGGCGAACTTCGCGAGGTTGCGATTGTCCTGCTCGTTCTGCGAGGAATGCATGCCGGGATCGTCCGCCGAGACGAGCACGAAACCGCCGAGCGGGCCGACGTAGGTGAACGTCATGAGCGGGTCCATCGCGACGTTGAGTCCGACGTGCTTCATCGCCGTCAGCGCGCGGGCGCCCGCCATCGACGCGCCGATCGCCGTCTCGACGGCGACCTTCTCGTTCACCGCCCACTCGCACTTGATCGTGTCCTTGAACTTCGCGATGTTCTCCAGGATCTCGGTCGAGGGCGTGCCCGGATAGGCGCTCGCCACCACGCACCCCGCCTGGGCCGCCGCGTGGGCGACCGCCTCGTTCGCACTCAGAAACTTCTTCATTATGAACAGCATCTCCTCTTGAATCAGGTTTTCCGCATATTATATCAAAGTTCAGGCCCGCCTTTGAGGGCGGACAGTTCGGCATCCGCTTTCACGAATTCGGCGAGCGCCGCCTTCCAGTCCGGCGTACGGTAGCCGAGCACGTTGAGGACGCCCTTTTTCAGGGCCGAGTTGCGCGGACGCGGCGCCGGACGCGGGAACTCCTCCGTCGTGCAGGGCACGACTTCCCGCGTCAGGCCCAGCAGACGGAACAGCTCCTTCGTCAGCCCGTACCACGAGCACTGTTCTTCGCACGTGCCGTGGACGATGCCCGAAACGTCGGGGCGCGTGAGGAGGAAGCGGATCACGTCCGCAACGACCTTCGTCGAGGTCGGGTTGCCGCGCTGGTCATCGACGACCTTGAGCGGCTCGCCGGCCTGTGCGCCGAGCCGCGCCATCGTGTGGACGAACGACGGCCCGCCCGCCCCATAGAGCCACGCGATGCGGAGAATCACCGAATTGTCGGGATGAATCATCTGCACCATCTGCTCGCCGGCGAACTTCGAGGCCCCGTAGACCGTCTGCGGACGCGGAATGTCCGTCTCGCTCCACGCCCACGGCTCGCGCGGCGGCTCGCCCGAGAAGACGTAGTCCGTCGAGATCGCGATGAGCCGCGCGCCGCACGCCTTCGCCGCAAGCGCGACGTTGCGCGTCCCCTCCTCGTTGAGCCGGAACGCGAGGTCGCGGTTCGTCTCGCAGACATCGACCTTCGTCATCGCCGCGCAGTGGATGATCACGTCCGGACGGACGGCGAGCGTCTTCGCCAGGAAGCCCGCATCGTCCGTAACGTCCCAGTCGGGCAAGTCCGCGACGACGATTTCGGGCGTCGCGCCGTTCGCCGACGCCATACCCAGCTCGCACTGGAGCGTCCGCCCCAGCATGCCCTTTCCGCCCGTAACCAGGATTTTCTCCGGACTGCTCCTCTTCATGCGGCGTATTATAGCAAAATATCCGCGCCGCGAATCCCTGATGCCACATGGAAAGTCGTTGTTCGGGATGTTGCGGACGCCCGTGAAACAGTTTTTGAGGCAATTGCAAGACCTCGCCATCGCGAGGTCTTGCAATTGCCTCGCTTTTTCTATCGGAGAATTATGCGCCCCTTCCTTTCTGTGCTTCGCACAGCTTCGCCATTTCCTTCAGCTTCCTGTCCCGTTCCCTTGCCGCCCTCCAGTCCTCCTTCCACTGCTCGATGAAGTATGGCGCAAGAATCCACACGATCGCAAGCAGCGGGAAGATCACCAGTATCGGGCAGAACAGGATGATGAGAATCCAGATTGCCGAGCCAAATGTCGAGTCCCGTCTCATTTCTTTCTCCTTTGCGTTTCGGCTCCCTTTTCGCTCGGTTTTGAGGCATTATACCATTTCCGATATAGGTTGTGTCATGTGGATTTTAGGGGGGGGGCTCATCGCATCACCTTGTCGAGCAGGGCCTGGTAGCCATCGACGACATCGTAGACGACGTTCGCGCCGCTGATGGCCCTGAAGTGCTCGCGGGCGCAGTGGATCTTCGACTTCTCGATTTCCCGCAGTTCAAGCGACGACATTGAGCCTTTCGTCTCCGCGACGAAGTAGACGTGCTTCACCTCGCCCTTTCGGAAGGCGATCGCCCAGTCGGGGATGTAGCGCCCCACGGGCGTGGAAATGTAGAACCCGCGCGGCAGCTTCACGTAGACGGCCACATTCTCGTCCGCATCCAGTTCCGCCGCGAACTTCCGCTCGTTCGCCGAATCGTAGAGGAGGTGGTCGTAGAGTCCGTGCCGCGTCTTCATGGCATTCACGCCGAGCCGCCCCTTGAGCGTCGGCTCCGTGAAGACGTCCGTCTCGTACCGTTCGTCCAGCACGTTGTAGGTGATGTGCTGCACGATGGCCGTCGCCTTCTCGTCGTTGATCCGCCCCGCCGCCTTGAGGATGAACTCCTCCGGGTTGTCCGCGAACTGTCCGAAGACCGATGGCTCGATCCCCCTCAGGATCTCGACGACCGTCTTGCGCGTCAGCCCCGTCTCGGCGAC
>DCMF01000029.1:0-21482 GCA_002321305.1 Verrucomicrobia bacterium UBA1629
AGTCGTCCGTCCTCGAAGGCTCCGCGACGGGCGAGACGACGATGCTGCGCGACCTCCAGAACCTGAAGGCCGTCGGCGGCAACTTCATCCGGGGCGCGCACTACCAGCAGTGCGAACGCTTCCTCGACCTCTGCGACGAGATGGGCGTCCTCGTCTGGGAGGAGTCGCTCGGCTGGGGCAACGGACAGGACTACACGAACGGGCCGTTCCCGCCGAACGAGGCGGAGGACGCCGGGTTCTGCGAGATGCAGGTCCGCCAGACGCGGGAGATGGTGCGCGCGAGCTTCAACCATCCGAGCGTCATCGTCTACGGCTTCCTCAACGAGTGCGGTAGCCAGAAGAAGTCCGTCAAGGCGCTCGTGGACCGGCTGATCGCGACGGTCAGGGCGGAGGATTCGGGGCGTCTCGTCACCTTCGCGTGCAACATGATCGACAACGACATCTCCTGCGCGGGCGTCGATCTTGTCGCGTTCAACGCCTATCCGGGGACGATTCCCGCGAAGCCGGGGACGCCCGCGCAGCTGAAGGCGAAGGTCGAGGCGCGCTTCACGAGCGCAATCGCGCGCTTCCGCCGGCTCTACCCGGACAAGCCGATCATGGTGTCCGAATCGGGGTGCGGCGGCCTGTACGGGATGCACGACCCGAACGCCTCGATCAACACCGAGGAGTACCAGGAGGAATACCTGCGCGACATCCTGGAGTGCCTGTGGGCGAACCCGGACTGTTCGGGGTTCTCGATCTGGCAGATGAACGACGGGCGCACGCGCGAACGGTACTGCGACAAGAACTGCTCGGCGATGTTCGGCGGGTCGATTGCGGGGTGTTTCGATCAGTTGCGGCGGCCGAAGAGGTCGGTCGAGACGGTGAAGGCGTTTTTCAAGGCCAAATAGGGGAAGCCATGACAGCGAGAGCAACGAGAGCCTATCTGCCCCTTCTGGGCCTGGCGGCGTTTGCCGCCGCTTCGGCACAGGCGGAGACTCACGTCTACCGCACGGAAGCGCGCGGCGGGGCGATGCGGGAGGTGTCGGCCAACTTCTGGTCGGCCCTCCCGCAGGGCAACGCGAACACGGTCGACCTGGACGCCGCCGCGCCCGGCCATCCGTTCACGGGGCTGGGGGTCTCGATCCCCGAGGCGTCGTGCTGGCTCCTCTCCCGCCTGCCGGCGGAGAAGCGCGCGGAGATCCTGCGCACGGTCTGGACGGCGGACGGCGCGGGACTTTCGGTCGCCCGGCTCCAGGTCGGGTCGAGCGACTACTCCATGCACGCCTACACCTACGACGACGTGGCGGGCGACACGGAGCTGAAGCGCTTCTCGATCGACCCCGACCGTCGGTACGTCCTGCCGGTCGTGAAGGAGATCCAGAAGGTCAACCCGGACGTGACGTTCTTTGCGTCCCCGCCTTCAGGGCGGCCGGACTTCAAACCAAGCCGTGGCTGTGGGACCACAACTTCGACGGGACGAACCGCGTCGCGCAGGCGCTCGCGCGCACGGGCGTCCTGGAGAGCGTCGGCGCGGTGGCGTGGCATCCGTACGTCGGCCAGCCGGAGTGGATCCGGCCCATCCACGCGAAGTACCCGAACCTCCCGATGGTCATGACGGAAATGGGTCCGCACGTGGACCGTTCCCGCCGCGACCTGCTCTGGTGGGGCGACCTGATGATGCGCACGTTCAACAGCGGGTGCGGCGGCTTCACGAGCTGGTGCATGGTTCTGGACGAGCATGGACAGCCCAACATCACGGGCGGCTTCGGATGCGCCGGGTTTGTCGAGCTCAATTCCGTCACGGGCGAGGCCGTGCCGAGCGAGCAGTTCAAGGCGTTCCGCCATTTCGGACGCTTCGTGCGGCGCGGCGCGGACATCCTGACGGGCTTCTGGAAGACGGGCGGCTCGGACTGGGCGCGGCAGAACGACCGGCGCACGGTCTGCTCGGCGTTCCGCAACCCAGACGGCTCGCAGGTCGTCGTGATCGGATGCCGCCCGGCGAAAGTCGATCCGTTCCTGCCCGTGCAGGTGCAGGTCAAGTGCCAGGGCCGCTACCTGATTGTCCAGGCCCTTCCGGGGGCGCTCACGACGGTCACAGTCCGTTTCCAAGTCTTGTGAACCGCCGAGCGAATCCAACGTCAGCGTTCCGCATCGGCGTCCTTCGGCGTCTCGACGGCCGCCTTCGCCCCTGAATCGAGCACCTCGATCCAGATGTTGCGGAACTGCACGGCACCGCCCTCCGACTGGAGCGCGATGGCGCCCGCAGGGACGGAAACGCCCGTCAGGCGGTTGAGCTCGACGCCGTTGACGCGGTTGACGAGCGCATCGCCCTTCAGCTCGATCTCAATGACGTTCCACTCGCCAAACGGCCTCTCGGCGTCCGCGCCCTTGCGCGGCACCTTGGTGATGCCGGAAAGCGGCTGCGCCGGATCATAGGGCGAACGCGGCTCGAAGCCCGCCAGGCGAAAGCCCGCCAGGCCCAGCACGTCGCCCATCAGGCCACGGCACAGCTGGTTCTCGATGCACGTCGGGATGAACGTCCCCCGTTCGGCCGCAAGGCGCACGAACACGCCTGAATTCGGCTTCTCCGTCTCGCGCCACCAGCGGTACTCGACATGCAGGCGGAAGTCGCCAAAGTCGCTGCGCTTCGTGCGCAGGTAGCCGAACGGCGTTCCCGTCGTCAGAATCGTCCCGTCCTTGACGAACCACGTCGGCTCTTCGGCCGTGTAGCCGCCCGTGACGTCGTGGTCCGCCACCGACGTCCAGCCGGAGAGGTCCTTGCCGTTGAACAGCGCGACCTTCTCGGCGCGCGCCGGGAGAAGCGCAAGCCCGACCAGGGCAGCCGCGCAGCCGATGGCGCGCGTGCAGGCAGTTTCGCTCCTCTTCATGCGAGACAGTTCCTTTCCCATGACAGTTTCCATTACGCCAGCTCCTTCCGGCTGCGCGCCTTGAGGAAGATGCGCAGGGGCGCGCCCTCCAGCCCGAAGCGCGCGCGGATGTTCCGCTCGATGAACGCGAGGTAGGCGGGCGTGACGAGCTTCGGGTCGTTCACGAACAGGCGGATCGTCTGCGGGTTCGTCGCGACCTGCAGGCCGTAGTAGACCTTCAGCCGCTTGCCGCGCACCATCGGCGCCAGCGTCTTCTTCGTCGCCGTCTCGATGACGCGGTTCAGCATGCCCGTCGGCAGGCGCTCGGACGCGCTCGCGGCGGCCTTGTCGATCGCGTCCACCGTGCGGCGGATGTTGTAGCCCGACTTGTTCGAGCAGAACACGATCGGCGCGAACGCGAGGAACGGCATCATCCGGCGGACGGCGTCCGCCGCCTTCTTCTCGTCCGTGATGCCCTCCTCGTTCGCGAGGTCCCACTTGTTCAGCATGAGGACGCACGCGCGGTTCGCGTCGAGGATCTTGCCGGCGATGCGCTTGTCCTGCATCGTCGGGCCCATCACGGGATCCAGCAGCAGGACGACGACGTCGGCCTCCGCAATCGCCTGTTCCGAGCGGAAGAGCGAGAAGTTGTCGACGGACGTCTTGGACATCTTCGTGTGCGGCTTCATGCCGGCCGTGTCGACGAGCATGTAGTGCCGCGCCTCCGGCCCGGAGCCGATCGTGAACGGCACCTCGACGGCGTCGCGCGTCGTGCCCGCGATCTCCGAGACGATGACGCGCGGCGCGTTGAGAAGCCGGTTGACGTAGCTCGACTTGCCGGCGTTCGGACGCCCCACGACGGCGACCCGCAGGGGGCGCGCCGCCGTCTCGTCCGCCACGGCGGGCGGCAGCTTCGCGACGAACGTCTCGATCAGCGTCTCGACGCCGCGCCCGTGCTCGGCCGACGTCGGGTAGACGGGCAGGCCGAAGCGCGCGAACTCCGCCGCGCGCACGTCGTCCTCCGGCACGTCGCACTTGTTCGCCGCGATGAGGCACGGGACGCCCGACTTGCGGACGCGCGTGATGACCTCCTGGTCAAGCGGCGTGACGCCCGCGCGCGCGTCGACGACGATCACGCAGACGGCGGAGTCCTCGACCGCGAGGGCGGCCTGGCTGCGCGTCTCGTCGTCCAGCGGATCCTTCGTGACGCGGCGGTCGAAGGCGATGCCGCCCGTATCGACGAGCATGACCCTGCGTCCGCAGACCTCGACCTCGCGCGTCACGCGGTCGCGCGTCACGCCCGGCTGGTCAAAGACGATCGCGACGCGCTTCTTCGCGATGCGGTTGAAAAGCGCGCTCTTGCCCGTGTTCGGGCGCCCGACAAGACTGACGACGTTCATGATGGGTGCGTATTATACCAAAAAAGCCTCACCGCTCGGCGCGGAGCGCGGGATCGAGCCGGTCGCGCAGCTCGTCGGCCAAGTGGTTGAAGGCGAGCACGAGGACGAAGATCGCGAGCGTCGTGAACGTCATCTCCCACCAGACCCCCTGCCAGAGGCGGAGCCGCGCGTTGTTGATCATGACGCCCCAGCTCGGCTCGCCCTGCACGCCGATGCCGAGAAAGCTGATGAAGACCTCCGTCGAGACGGCGGACGGGAAGCGGATCGAGAACTGGATGAGGACGATGTGCGCGACATTCGGCAGGATGTGTCGGAACATGATCCGGAACGGCGAATAGCCGAGCACCTTCGCCGCCTGCACATACGCGCGATCCCGATGCTTCATCACCTCCGCGCGGACTGTCCGGCACGTCCCCACCCAGGTCGTGAGTCCGATGCCGAGGTAGATGCCGAGAAGGCCCTGCCCGACGACCAGCGCAATCGCGAGGATGAAGAGAAGTCCCGGCATCGAGGCGACGGTCGCGCAGAGCCAGACGACGAGCGAATCGACCCTGCCGCCGAGATAGCCGCCGAAGAGGCCGAGGAGGACGCCGAGCGGAATCGCGATGAGCGACGTCACGATGCCGACGTGAAAGGCGATGCGCGTACCCTGCACAAGCCGCAGCGCGACAGAGCGCCCGAGGCTGTCCGTGCCCAAGAGATAGCGTTCGCCCGTCTTCGGCGCGGGCGCGAGCGGCGGCAGGAAGCGCTGGTCGGCATCGACCCGGCCGTAGGCCGGCGTCACGTCGCGCCAGCGGGCAAGGCGGTACTGCGCCTCGCCGAAGACGGCCGCGCCCGCATAGAGCGCCAGCACGGCCAGGCAGGCGCGCACCGAGAGCTTCGCACCCGTCTCCGCGCTCACATGACCTTTCCGGCGAGGGCGTTGAGTCGGTCGATCCAGCGCGTGCCGAGCGCGTTCTTGCGCGACATGTGCTCCGTGACCTCGTGGACGAACGGGTTCGTCTCGAACGTGCCGCGCACGCCCGCGAAGTCCGCCTCGGTCGTCGCGCCGCCGCCATCGAAGCCGAAGCCGGTCTTCGTCGCGAGCGAGAACTCCTTGCGCGCGTCCTCGTAGAGCAGGCGGTCGATCTTCAGGACAGATTCGCGCCAGCGGCGGATGATCGTCACGAGATCCCGGTAGCCGATCTTCCCCTCCTCCAGCCCGTAGTGGCGGAGCATGAGGTCGTAGGCCCACGTCCACTCGTAGTCGTAGTAGCGCGCCTGCAGGTCGGCCATCCGCGCGTCCAGTTCCGCGCAGGAGGCGATCCGCCCGGACTCCACGTCGTCGAGGATCGCGCTCACGCACGTGTGGGGCGCGAGAAGCCCCGAGAGGTCCACCCAGTCGCCCAGCCCCTCGCGCGCCGTCGGCCTGAGCCCGCCGAGGTAGTCGCCGTCCGCGATCGTCTCCAGCCGCGAGATGAGCGAGTTGCCGAGGAACTTGTCGATCGCCATCCGGTAGAACTCGAGGCCCTTCACCAGCGCGGCGTTCGTGATGCGCGCGCTCTGGTAGGCGTAGGTGTCGCTCGTCGCGCCCGACAGCGCGCGCAGGCTCTCGAGGATCGCGATGCCGCGCACCATCTTGTCGATCGTGTAGGGCGAGAGGAGGTTGAAGTTCACCTTGTCGAGGCGGCCCTCCGGCGCACGGCGGTCGCGCTTCGGCCACTTCTGCACGTCGCGGATCGTGCCGACGCTCTTGAGGTTCACGCCGGGGACAAGGTACGTCACGCCCTTCGACTCGATCAGGTACGAGAACGGCAGGCTCGACGTGTCGGGGTTCGTCGTGTGGCGCCCCATCACGAGCGAGAACGCGCCGATGCGCGCCGGCCAGAGGATGTACGAGTCGGACGACGTCTTCGAGCCGCGCTCCAGCGCGCCCTGGTGGATCGGCCCGAGCTTGTACATGTGGTTGGACTGGTTCGAGCCAGACCCCGCGTTCATGAAGCTGAACATGCCGGCGATGAGCAGCGTCGACTTGTGGTGCGTGACGGTGAACGGCCCCGCGAAGACCGCGCAGGCCTCGCCGTTCTCCTCCAGGCAGTTGCAGAAGAAGAGCGAGTCGCTCGCCGAGTAGCCGTGGCCGAGCTCGCACGACTGCCCGACATAGCAGCGCGTGAGGCGCGTGCCGTCCTCGACGCGCGAGCCGTCCTGCACGATGAAGTCGTCCGCGCTGACGCCGCGCCCGATCACGACGGGCGAGCCGAGGCGGCTCACGAGCGAGCCGTTCGAGAGCTGGGCCGCGCCGTCCACCACCGCGCCGTCGCCGATGAAGACGTTGCGCACGAGCCCCGCATCGACGACCGTCGCCCCGCGCCCGATCGTGCCGCGCGACGACCGCGCCGCCGCCGTCTGCGCCTGCGCGAAGCGCTTGAGCGCGGCGACGAGCTGCGGACGGTGCCGGTACATCGCCTCCAGATAGGCCTCGTGCGCCGTGAGCGCCGTGTGGATCGTCACCTCGCGCCCGCCCGTCTCGTTCAGCACGGACACCTCGACGCCGTTGCCGAAGCTCGTCTCGCCCTCGACGTAGATCTTGTCGACGTTGGCGACGAGCGCGCCCGCGCCGATCTCGTAGTTCGCGATGTAGCTGCGGACGTTCGAGATGCGGCAGTCGTCGCCGACCGTCACGTTGTGCAGCGTCGCGCGGTAGACGCCCGCCGGCTTGCGGACGCCGCCCGGCAGCGTGTACGTCTTGCGGAACGCGCCGAGGCGGCACGTCCCCGAAAAGGCCGTGTCGCGCACCGTCGCCGCGTCAAAGCCCGGCGCGACCGTGACCGCCCGCCAGTCCTCGGCCGAGCAGCCCTGCGCCTCCAGGGCGGCGATTTCCGCGTCCGTCAATTCCCTGAAGCCGACCACCACGGCGGCGCACGGCCGCCTTTCGTCATTTTGCACTGCATTCATGGCGCACATTATACCAAATCGGCGAGTCACCAGCGGCCGATCGTCTCGCGGCAGAGGACGCGCGTCTCGATGCCGGCGGCCGAATTGCGGACGAGATCCGCGTCGAACGCCACGGCGCCCGCCGGGGCGACGAAGATGACCGTCGAGCCGCCGAACTTGAAATAGCCCTTCTCGCCGCCCTTCACGTGCCGCGTGCCCACGAACGTCTGGACGATCGTCCCGACGCCGAACGCGCCGACGTCCACGAGCCAGAAGTCGCCGAACGCCGCATGCCCCTTCACGATCTGCCGCTCGTTGTCCGCATAGACGTCCGGATGGCGCATGAGCGCGATCGGGTTCACGGAGTGGTACTTGCCCGGCACGACGCGCGCCGGGACGTCCACCGTGCAGTCGCAGGGGAAGTGGAAGCGGTGGTAGTCGACGGGCGCCAGGCGGATGACCGCGATGTCGTAGCGGCCCGCCGGCGCCGCGCCGTCGAAGACCGTGCGCAGGGAGCGCGTCGCGCCCTTCAGGGGAAACGGCCGGTCCGCGTCCGCATTGAGATACAGGCGCAGACGTCCGTCGGCCGGGCTCACCAGCCCCTCGCCGAGCGGGCGCGCGCCGGACTTCAGGTGGCGCGTGAAGAAGTCGTTGAAGGTCTCGTACGCCTCGACGGGCTTCTCCGCCTCTTCCCATCGGCAGCCCGGCAGGGACGTCAACGCCGCGATCTTCTCCTTCGATTCCGGCCGGTCGTAGCGGCGCCCCAGCCAGTCCGAGACGCGCCGCGAGCCGAACAGCACGCTCCAAAGCGTCCGCCCCAGCAGCGTCTCGTAGGCGAAGCGCAGCGCCTTGTCGCCCAGCACCGACTCGACGACCTTCTGCCCGGTCGCGCGGTCGATGTACTCAACGGGTTTAATGCCTGTCATTTCCAAGTCTCCTCCATCAGCTCCTCGCCTCGCCGGGATTCAGCGCCTCGGTCAAGTCGACCGTCTGGACCTTCAGGGCCTTCTTCATCGCCGCCGCGACGGCACAGACGCCGCCGACCTCCGTCTCGTAGTGTCCGAGACAGTCCATCTTGAGGCCGCAGTTCTCCGCCGCGATGACCTCGCCCCAGTCCGCCTCGCCCGTGACGAAGCGGTCACAGCCGAGCCGCTTCGCCTCCTCGGCGAATGCGCCCGCGCCGCCGGAGCAGACGCCGACCGTGCTGCCCCTCGCCTCGCCGATCAGCCCGATGAGGTGGCCGTGATACGCAAACGCCGGACGCACCTTCTTCAGTCCCAGCCGTTTCGCGAGCCGGGCGTTGTTGCCGAGCGTCGGGTGCGCGTCGAGCGGCAGGTGGCAGGCATAGACGGCGAGATTCGCGTCGAGCGCGGCCTTGACGACGTTGTAGACGCCGCCCGCGATCCGCTTGATGCCGCCACCCCACGAAATGCCGTGATGGACGACGAGGATCTGCGCGCCCGCGTCCGCCGCCGCGCGGACGGCCCGCACGCTCGCGTCCACGGCAAAGGCGACGCGGCGGATCTCCGCCTCGCGCGGCGACGCCGCCGTGCGCGCGATCTGCACGCCGTTGTTCGACACGTCGTCGAACGCCGCGACGTCCAGCGTCGCATCCAGCCAATCGATGATCTTTTCAAGCGTCATGGTCTCTCTCCTGTGGATGCGGACGCTACAGCCGATAGTCCTGCATGAAGACGCCGAACTTGCGCTGGCGCTCGGCCAGCTCGTCGCCGGCGGACGGCGCGGCGGGGCGGTCGGCCGCCCGCAGCTCGTCCGTCGCGGCCCGGAAGTCGAACGCGGCCTCGTCGTCCTCGAGCGGCGGCAGCCCGCGCCGACGCAGCTCCTCGTTGACGACGAGCAGCTGGTCGCGCGTGACCTTGAAGCCCAGCACCTGCTCGCGCGTCAGCCCCTGCGCGGCCAGCAGGCGGTCCGTCTCGGCGATCCGGAGGCGCGCCTGCTCGACCAGCGCCTCCGAATCGGCAATCGTCTTGCGGATCCCGGCGAGATAGTCCTTCACTTCCGCTTCGTTCACGTCGCACCTCCGATGAGCAGCCTGACGGGCGCCAGGATGTCGCTTTCCTTCGTGTACATGAGCCGGTCGACGACGAACGGCAGGTAGATGACGAGCATCGCGACGCCCAGCGCGCTCTTCACCGGCATCGACAGGAAGAAGACGTTCAGCTGCGGCGCCGTGCGGTTGACGAAGCCGAGGCCGATCGTCGCCAGGAACATGAGGATCACGACCGGCGCGCTGATGACCACGGTCGTCTTCAGCATGTCGTCCAGCGTCCCCAGCATCCTCTCCGGCGCGTGCGGATGGAACGACACCCAGTCGCCGAAGACCGGCCAGAGCGCATAGCTCGCGTAGAGCGCGCCCAGGAGCAGCAGGACGGCCCCCGAGACGAAGAAGATGGTCGTGACGACCTGCGTGAAGAAGAGGCCCGTCGTCGAGACCTGCGCCCCCGACAGCGGCGAGTAGACCTCGCCCATCGTCGCGCCGCGCTGGTTGTCGATCAGGTTGCCGACGTTCTCCGCCACCCAGAACGGGATCGCCGAGAAGAAGCCGATCAGGAAGCCGATCAGGGCCTCCTTCACCGCGAGGAGCGCCAGCAGCGCCCACGAGACGCCCGCCGCCGGCATCGTCCGCTGGACGACGGGCACGACGAGGAAGGCGAACGAGAGGATGACGAGCCGCCGCGCAAGGCCGGAGATCATCCCCTCGCCAAAGGCCGGGCACATCAGCAGGGCGGCGCCGATCCGCACCGCCGACAGCGCGAAAGCCGTGATCCAGCACCCGAACTCGCCGTAGCCGCTCAACGCGCCGACCCGGAATCAGAGGTTGTTCACGTTGCCCGTCATCACCGTGTAGAGGGACTTCAGGACGTTCGAGACGAGCGAGTAGGTGTCGTCGCGCTTGGAGGTCAGCGACTGGATGTCGATGAGCTGCTCCTGGCTGATCGTGTTGAGCGAGTCCATCTGCTCCTCGGTCTTCTGCATGATCTCGTCGACCTCGTCGGGTGACCAGCTCGTCTGGGATGTGCTCATCCCGATGTCCGAAAGGAATTGCGCCCGTTTCGTGGCGTCGCTGAACGTGGCGTAAAGATCCGGGTAGGCGGTCGCGCTGAGGCCCTCCGGCGTCAGCGTCGCGTTCGGGTTGTCCTTCTGCCAGTTCGCGAGATCCGCCTCGACCCGCGAGTAGCGGTCGAGGCGGTCGGTCGTCTCCGCCATCTCCTCCATCTCGACGAGAATCTGGCTTTCGAGCTCGGTCGCGCGGCTCAGGCAGACGGCCATCGCGAGCTGGCCGATTGACATCTGCCGCAACGTTTCGCCATCCGCATTCATGACGCCTTCGAGCGTGTAGACGTTCGCGGTGAGGAGATCGCCCGTCTCGGGGTTCGCCATGGAGAGTTTGATCACATCGGGTTGGAAGAATGTCGTAGCCATGTTGGTTTCTCCCTGTAAATCAGAAATTGCTCGCCGTCAGGTTCATCGTCGTGCCGAGCTTCTTGACCGTCGAAGCGGAGGCGTTGTAGGTCGCGTCGCGGCGCGAGAGGAGCGACTGCAGCGCGATCATCTGCTCCTGGTTGCTCGTCGAGGCCGCGCTCATCGCGTCCGTGAGCTGGCGGTAGAGGCGCGTGCGGTCGTCCGCCGTCTTCAGGCGCTCCGGCACGGCGTCGTAGCCGAGGCCGACCTCTATCGCGAGGAAGTCGCGGTACGTCGTCACCGTCGGCACCTTCGTCGGCACGTAGGGCGAGCGGGAGAGGTTCAGCGTCGCGTTCAGGGAGCTGCGGCCCAGGATGCTCTCGCCGACCTCGGCCAGGACCTGCAGCCAGGCCGCCGAGGCGTTGATCTCGTTCATCTTCAGGACGCTCTGGCTTTCGATGATCGAGGCCCGGCGGATGCAGACGGCCATCATCAGCTGGCCGAGCGTCAGCCCCTCGGCGCCGTGGAAGGCGTAGAGGTCGATCTCGTTCGCGCCTTCCGGCGCATAGGCGTTGACGCCGATCTTCTCGACTTGGATCGCGGACATGGCCTTACATGTTCTTGATGGTGTTCGCGCGCGTGTCGCCGACCTCCTGCATGAGCGAGGTCGCCGTCGAATACGACTCGTCGCGCTTGTCGACGAGGGACTGCAGCCGCGTCATGTCCTTCGAGCTCGCGTTGTTCAGCGAGTCGAGCTCGGTCTTGAGCATCTGCTGGTAGTACTCGGCGGTGGACTTGTTCATCGTCAGCGTACTGCCGACCGTGCCGCCGGTGTAGCCGACCAGGCCAAGCCCGGCCTTCGCCTCGGCCGTCAGCGCGAGGGTCGATGTCTTGTTGCCGGTGTCGTCGGCGTCGGTGAACTTGGCCTGGATGTCCGCGACGATGGCGAGCGCAGCGCCGAGGCTGTCGAGCTTGCGGTTGCGCGTCGACATGCGCGTCGACATCGGCTCGATTTCCTGCTCGACCGTCGCCGCGCGCTGCTCCGAGACCTTGATCAGGAGATCCTGGAAATCGACGCGCTGGCCGTTCAGCTCGTAGTCCACGACCTGAACGCCCCACGCCTTGAGGTTCTCGCTTTTCACTTCGATCTTCGCTATCGCCATCTTCCGCCCTCCAAAGTACCCGAATTATACCATATATTTCATTCGGGCGAGTGCGTCCAAGGTTACCGGGCGTCCGGTCAGCGGAGGCCGTCGAGGTCGGTCGCGGCGAGGCCGCCGCCGAGGGACTTGTAGAGCGAGATGAGGTCGAGCGTGATCTGCCCGCGCGACAGCACGAACTCCTCCTCCAGCTGGAGGCGGCTGCGCTGCGCGTCGAGGACGTTGTTGAAGTCCTTCAGGCCGTTCTTGTAGAGGTCCTGCGAGATCGTCACCGCGTCCGTCGCCGCCTTGACCGCGCCCTTCAGGGACTGGTTGCGGCGGTACTCCTGCGTGTAGGCCGCGTAGGCGTCGCGCACCTGCCCGTAGGCGTTCTGCAGCGCCTGCTCGTAGGCAAGCGCCGCCTCGTGCATCTTCGCCTCCGTCGCCTTCACGTTCGCGTAGATCGCGCCGCCTTGGAAGATCGGCCAGCTCACCGACGGCCCGAGCGTCGCGAAGAACGACTCGCGGCTGAAGAGGTTGAGGCTGTTCTTCGCCTCCAGCCCGACCGAGCCGTTCACGTAGAGGCGCGGGAACCACTGGGCCTTCGCGACGCCGATCGCCGCCGTCGCCGCCGCGAGGTCGCGCTCCGCCGCCTTGACGTCGGGACGCCCGCGCATCATGTCCAGCCTCAGCTCCGCCACCTTCTGCGGCTGGAGCAGCCAGTCGCGGCGCTCGGCGAGCGGCTTCAGGACGTCGCTCAGCGCGCCCGGCATCTCGCCCGCGAGGATCGCGAGCGCGTTCTTGAGCCGCTCCTCCTCCGCAAGCAGCTGCGGCAGGCGCGCGCGCGTCTGCTCGACGACGTAGGCGCACTGGTTGACGGCCAGCTCGTCGCCGATGCCGGAGTCGAGGCGCGACTTCAGGATCTCGTAGGTCTCGCTCTGCAGGACGAGGTTCGTGCGCGCGACCTCGATGCGCGCCTGGGTCGTGCGGAGGTTCACGTACTGCGTGCCGATCTGCGTCGTCAGGGAGACCCAGGCGTCCGCGACCGTCCAGCCGGCCGCCTCGGCCTGCGCAAGCGCGGACTCCGTCGCGCGGCGGCTGCCGCCGAAGATGTCGATCTCCCACTGTCCGTCGAGCGCGAGGTTGCCGACGTTGTAGTGGTAGCCGTTCTTCCCGTTCGCGTTCGAGCGCGTGTGCGGATTGTACCAGTAGCGCGTCCACGCGCCGGCGCCGGTGAACTTCGGCAGGAACGCGGCGTAGGAGCCGAGCAGGCGCCAGTTCGCCGCCTCCAGGCGCTTCTGCGCCATCAGGAAGCCGACGTTGTTCGAGACGCCGCCCTCGACGAGCGATTCAAGCACGGGGTCGCCGAAGCGCGTCCACCACTGCGCGAGCGTGTCCTTCGAGATGATCTGCCGCAGGTCGTCCTTCGCGTCCGCCGCCGCGTACTCGCCCGTCGCCGTCAGGTTCGTCGAGGGCTGGCCCGCGTCCGGCAGCAGGTAGGCGGGCACCTCGAACGCCGGCTCGGCGTAGTCCGGCCCGACCGAGGGCAGGTGCGAGCAGCCCGCGAGCGAGAGGGCGAGGGAGAGGGAGAGGGGGAGAATAATCGAATAATCGAATGATCGAATGATCGAATGATCGAATGGGCGAAGGGGCGAAGGGGCGGTTGTCCGAGCCGAAGAAGCCCCGGTGGGCTGAACGATGGAATTGCTTTTGCGCATGTTGGGTTTTCCTTTCTGTTTGCTTTGTTCTTGTCTGAAATCTTGAAATCGCCTGAAAGAGTCGGTTTAGACTGATGACGGGAAATTGAAGTTGGATTTTAGCAAAACTCCCCGATTGAAGTCAATGAGGCGCCGACGCTTCGCGCGAACACGAAACGCCGCCGCGCGGCGGTGGCGGCACGAACGCGCACCGAGGGTGCGACACGAAAACGGTTCATACGTTCGTCGATGCACAAAAAGGCTCTCGCTTTTTTCTCGAGGCTTCGTGGCCCTGTCGCGTTTGGAACACGGAATGGCTCACACGGAGAGACGGCGCCACGGAGAGAAGAGGAATTGGCGGATTGACGAGCTCCAAGCCACTCATCGCACAGGAACTCCGTGGCTCGCCCCGCATAGCGCCTGCTTCGCAGCTCGTTTCGCTCGGGGGATATGTGGCTCCGTGTGAGATTTCCTCCTGACTGGACGAAGAAGACGTTGGCCTTTTCCGCGCGGACGGCGAACGGGAGTCCCGTCGACAGCGCGAGCAGGAAAAGCCATGCCATGCAGCACGTCCCTTTCATCACGCCAACACTACCATTCGCCTCTCTCATGGCAATTTCGTTCCTCGGCGACCCTGCGGCATCAGATCAGGGTGCCCGTGTCGGCGAGCTTCTTTGAAATGTCGCTCCAGGGCCGCGTCAAATGCTGTTTCACGCGGTTGACGAAGCTGATCACGACATCCGCCGAGATGTCCCTCCGAGGGCTGCGTCGCGTCGCTTTGCGAAGAATGTAGATCTGGTCAATCCTTGAATAGGCGGGATCGACGTTCATCGCCACATCATAAAGTTCGGAAACCATGCAGAAAAGCGCATACGGATTCCCCGCCTTCAGCTTCTCGGCCGTCGCCACCGAGCCTTCAAGCATCGTCTTGTCAATGAACGTCTTGCACTCGACCGCGACAATCGGGAGACTTGCCAAGATCGGCTTGTTGCCGTCCATTTGAAGCAAGACATCACGATAGATGGCAAAGTCCTGATCCTTGAGGTTCAATCCGATTGTCGGATTGGCAATGAACGTCCTGAAGTCCTTTCCGTAGAAATAGAGATTGGCATAGGCCTTGACCGCCCCAAGGCCAAGTTTCGCGCAAGAGCATTCGGCTTGTACATCCTGGACGAGATCCCGGAAAAGCAAGGCCATGAACTCCTCGAGAATGGACGGGCGGAACTTCGTCTGCGGATTGAACACGTTGTCAAATCCGTTGTCGTGCAGGAAATTGTAATAGGAATTGAGCGCATCGACCCGACTGCGGATGACGCTCTCGCCAATGCCTCGCTGCCTATTCGCCGTGTAGTATCGTTCATATTCGGAAACAATCCGCTTCAGCCCCGCAAGCTTCGGCAAATCCGACTTTCCGCACGCAGCGGACAGATCGCGGTACTGCTTGACCATGTTTTTCGCATGGACGAGATACGGCGACTGCTGGACATCCATAGACAGTTTCTCAAGAAAGTCATTCATTTGAGTGAGCGTTCCTTCCCCGTTTCGGTTTCCGTGAAATAGCCAATAATCATTTTTCCGAGTGCCTTGGCCAGAAGAGGGGGCACGGCATTCCCGATTTGCTGGTATTGCGACAGGTTCTTCTCCCACGACATCGTCGTTCGACGTCCATGGAAGACATACGAATCCGGAAAAGACTGCAGCCGCGCGCCCTCTCTGGCCGTGTAGTTCCGATCGAAGAGCGGGTGCACAAAATTGCTCTGGAAGCTGGCCGGAATTGTCGGTGACGGCTTGTCTGGGTAGGGCCGCATATTGTTCTGCGAATAGACCTTTCCGCTGATTGTCGCCGCGTTCCCGCGCTTTCGCTGCCGATGTTCCTGCGGCACGTCCGCCGCCGACTCGCCATAGCGAATGACATGGAATCGCGCAACGAGACGCTGCGTGTGTCGCATCGCGACATGGTTCTCGACGGCCGACGATCCGCGCCGACACCACCGCTGGTAATCGTTTTCCGGCGGCGTCCCATATGACATCGACTCGTGTCCGCCACACGCCTCAATCTTCGGAAGGTCTGAAAGCGCCTGTCGGATCGTAATCGGACAGTCCGCCGTTGTCATCGCGGGCGTCAGCCGCTCCGGGTCAAACGGCCAGTCGTCTCTGATCCCAACGAAGAAGACCCGGTGACGCGATTGCGGAACGCCGTAGTTCGACGCATCCAGAAGCATCACCTTCACGTTATAGCCAATCCCCTTCGCTTCCGAAAGAATGACGTCCCGAACGGGCTCTCCCGCTTTCGTCACCGACGAAAGGATCCCTGGCACGTTTTCCATTATGAAAAACAGGGGCTTGAAGTCACGGACGAACCGCATGAAGTCCATGAAAAGGCTGTTGCGCGGATCTTTCGGGTCGCGTCCGCCCGAAACGGAGAACCCCTGACAGGGAGGGCCGCCGACCACGCCAAAGACGTCTCCGACAGGGAACTGCTTGCGCGGATTCGCTATTTCGCGGATGTCTCGTGTGACGACATTGACATTCGTCCTGTTGCTGGCATAGGTTTCCGCAGCCCAGGCATCCTTTTCCACGGCAAGGACAGGTCGAAGCCCCGCCATTTCAAAGCCAAGGCTCATTCCGCCGCACCCAGAAAAGAGGTCGATGATTGGATATCCGTCGGTGAAGCCAAATTTCGGCAGTGACCCCGCGTGCGCGGCCACACGGTCAAGCGCCGCGAAGAAATCCCCCTGCACGGGATTGAACGCACACGCCGACTTCCACTTCCTGAAATAAGGCTTCAGCTTCTCGAAGACGTTCGGGATGGACTTGCCGCCGCAGGACGGAAGCGGCCGCGAATAGAAGTCCGCGTCGATCTTGCCCGTCCAGCGCGTCGAGCAGACGAAGACGTCCGCCTTGGGGTCGGACAGCACTTTTGCCGCGCTCGTCTTCTCGCCGAGCGCAAAGAGCGCATAGCGAGTACCGTGCGGAACACGCGTGACCGAATAGCCGTTCGCCTTGAGTCCATCCCTGTCCACGACTTTCGAGAAGTTCGCCGCGTAGGCCAGCGGCGCGGCGTCTTCCGCATACAGCACGACGGCGGTAAACTTCCCGAAAGCCGCCGCCGCGTCGCCCGTCTCGGCAATCGGCAGGTTGTACAGCCTCTTCCGCCGGATCCAGTCGGCGTTCTCCGCCCGATACGTCCCGACCAGGACGCATGCTCCTGATTCTGCCTTGCTCATCTCACAATTCAAGGGAACAAGTTCAGCCCTTCATGTCCTTCAGCTCGCGCTTGCGCGCGGCTTTCGCGCCGACGTAGGCGAAGAAGCGCTTCGCGTTCTCGCGCCACGTCTGGAAGAGCGCGTAGAGCCCCGGCACGAGCAGGATGCCGAAGACGACCGAGAAGAGCATGCCCCAGAACTCCGTCGTGCCGAGGTGGTTGCGGCTCGCCGCGCCCGCGCCCGTCGCGACCATCATCGGCAGCGTGCCAAGCAGCGTCGTCAGCGCCGTCATCAGGAGCGCGCGCAGGCGCTCGCCCGCCGCCATGCCGGCCGCGTCCACGATCGAGCAGTGCTCGATCTCGCGCTTGTCCTTCGCGAACTCGACGATCAGGATCGCGTTCTTCGACGCGAGGCCGATGAGCAGGACGAGGCCGAGCTGCGCGTAGATCGAGAGCGCATACGGCTGGCCCGTCGCCCAGATGCCCCACCACTTGAGGCCCGTGAGCGCGCCGAAGACCGCGACGAAGATCGACAGCATCACCGGCAGCGGAATCGTCCACGACTCGTACTGCGCGACGAGGAACAGGTAGCCGAAGAGGATCGCGAGCGCCAGCAGCGGCGCGGCCGAGCCGGAATTGCGCTCCTCCTGGAACGTGATGCCCGACCACTCGTAGCCGTAGTCGTCCGGCAGCGCGTCCTTCAGGAGGTCCTTGATCTGCGCCATGATCTCGCCGGACGCGACGCCGGGCTTCGGCATCACCGTGATCGCGGACGAGAGGAACATGTTGTAGCGCGAGACCGTGCGCGGGCCGAGCTCGCGCGTGATCGTGCCGAGCGAGCCGACGGGCACCATCGCCCCCGCGTCCGAGCGGACGAAGAGCCGCGCAACCGCCTCCGGCGTGGCGCGTCCCGACCAGTCGGACTTGACGGTCACGCGGTTCACCTGCGTGCCGAGGTTGACGTCGTTCACGTAGCGCGAGCCGAGGTAGTTCTGCAGCGTCGCGTAGACCGTCGCGACCGGAACCTGGAACATCTCCGCCTTGTCGCGGTCGAGGTTGAACCGGAGATGCGGCGTGTCGGCCGTGTAGCCCGTGAACGCGACCATCACGCCCGGCAGGCGGTTGAGGCGGCCGAGGACGTCCTTCGTCACCGCGTCGAGGCGCATCGGGTCGGTGTCGCCCTTCGACTGGAGGCGCAGGTCGATGCCCGAGTTCGAGCCGAGGCCGGGGATCGCCGGCGGCACGAAGCACTTGACGGCCGGCTCCGGGATCTGCGAGAGGACGGACTGCACCTTGCCGAGCAGCGCCGAGACCTGCTGGTCGGGGCGCGTGCGCTCCTCCCACGACTTGAGGTCGATGATCATCATGATCATGTTCTCGCCGCGTCCGCCGATCATCGAGATGCCCGTGATGGAGAGGACGCTCGTCACCTCCGGCACCTGCTCGCGCAGAAGCTTCGTCGCGCGGTCGGCGACGTCCGTCGAGCGCTGGCGCGTCGAGCCTTCCGGCAGCTCCAGCGAGGCGAAGATGACGCGCTGGTCCTCGTCCGGGATGAACGACGTCTGCGTCGTCATGAAGGCGTTCACCGTGAGGAGGATCGTCAGCACGAGCAGCAGCAGCGCAAGGAAGATGCGGCTCGCGAGCCACTTCGCGCAGCGGACGAAGAAGCCCTTGAAGCGGTTGAGCCCCCAGTTGAACCACGCCAGCGGCCCGTGCCTGAACGGACGCGCCTCGCGCAGGAGGAGCGACGTCAGCGCCGGCGCGAGCGTCAGCGCGCACACCGTCGAGAAGCAGACCGCCGCCGAGAGCGTGACCGAGAACTGCTGGTAGATGCGGCCCGTGATGCCGCTCATGAAGCCGATCGGCACGAAGATGCCGAGGAGGACGAGCGTCGTCGCGATGACGGCCGAGGTCACGTCCTTCATCGCCTGGATCGTCGCCTCCTTGCAGTTGAGGCCGCGCGTCTCGATGAGGAACTGCACACGCTCGACGACGACGATGCAGTCGTCGACGACGACGCCGATCGCGAGCACGAGGCCGAAGAGCGTCAGCGTGTTGATCGAGTAGCCCATCACCGCCATGAAGATGAACGTCGAGCAGAGCGAGACCGGGATCGTCAGGCACGGGATCAGCGTCGCGCGCCAGTCCTGCAGGAACAGGTAGCAGACGAAGACGACGAGCAGGAACGTGATGACGAGCGTCTCGACGATCTCCTTGATCGTGCGCCGCACGTAGTCCGTCGCGTCATACGGCACGAGCCACTCGAGGTCGTCCGGGAAGTCCTTCGACAGGCGCTCGAACGCCGCCATGACCTCGTTCATCGCCTCGATCGCGTTCGCGCCCGGCTTCTGGTTGAGGCCGATGGAGATCGAGTTCTCGCCGTTGAAGAGGCCGGCGAACATGTAGTTCTCCTCGCCGATCTCCGTGCGCGCGACGTCCTTGAGCTTGACGACGCCGCCGTTCGCGTCGCGGCGGACGACGATCTCGTCGAATTCCGCCGCCGTCATGAGGCGGCCCTTGGCGAGCAGCGTGTACGTGTAGGCGCCGTGCGGCCCGGTCGGCGACGCGCCGATGTTGCCGAGCGACGCCTGGACGTTCTGCTTCGTGACCGCGGCGATGACCTCCTCGGAGTTCATGCCCTGCGCGGCCATGCGCTGCGGGTCGAGCCAGACGCGCATCGCGAGCTTCGGCCCGTAGATCGTCGCCTCGCCCACGCCCGCGACGCGCAGCAGCACCGGCTTGATGTTCGCGTAGGCGTAGTCGGAGATCTCCAGGCGCGACATCGTGCCCTTCGGCGAGCGGAGCGTGAAGAAGCCGAGGAAGTCCGTCGAGCGCGCGCGGACCGTCCCGCCGAGCTCCTTGGCCTCCGCCGGCAGCTTCGCCTCGGCCTGCGAGATGCGGTTCTGCACCTTCACGAGGTCCATGTCGCGGTCGGACTCGACCTCGAAGGACACGCTCAGCTGGTACTGGCCGTCGTCCGTGCAGTCCGCCGACATGTAGATCATGTCGTCCACGCCGTTGATCTCGTCCTCCAGCGGCGTCGCGATCGTGTTCAGCACCTCGCGGGCGTTCGCGCCGGGGTAGTTGTAGGTGACGGTGATCTCCGGCGGGGTGAGCTGGGGATACTGCGCGACCGGGAGCTTCGTGATCGCCATCACGCCCGCCATCGTGAGGACGAGGGAGATGACCATCGCGAAGCGCGGCCGCTCGACGAAGACCCGCGAGAAGGTCTTGATCTTGTCAATGCTCGCTCTGATGCCAAGTTTCATAAGTATTCAAGACTGATGTTTAATTATCGAATGGGCAAATAATCGAATGGTCGAATGGTCGAATAATCGAATGGTCGAATGGGCAAATTATCGAATGGTCGAATGGTCGAATGGGCAAATTATCGAATTGGCGGATGATTAATCATTCTGTCTTTCACCATTCGACCATTCGATTATTCGACCATTCGATTATTTCCTACAGTTGCACGCCCTTCCAGCCGGGGGTGTTCTCCTCGTTCGGCGTCGCCTCGACGAAGGTGACCTTCGTGCCGTTCTTGAGCTTGCGCGTCCCCGAGGAGACGACCTTCTCGCCGACCTTCAGGCCCTTGACGACCGGCACGAAGCCGTCGTGCATCGGGCGCGTCTCGACCGGCACGGCCTCCACGACGTCGCCCTCCCGCAGCACGTAGACGCCGAGGTTGCCGCCCGGCAGGTCGATGATCGCCGACTGCGGCACGGTCGGGTACGACGGCGGGTTCTTGAGGTCGGCGAGCACCGTCAGGTACGTGCCCGGCACGAGCAGGCGGTCGGGGTTCGCGAAGCGGAGGCGCAGGATGATCGAGGCCGTCGTCTTCGACATCTCGTTGTCGTCGAAGTCCCACGCGCCCTCCCGGTCGTATTCGGTGCCGTCCGGCAGCAGGAGGCGCAGGCGGTTCTCGTCCTGCTTGCCGTCCTTCACCGCCTTGCGCCACGCGAGGAACGCGCGGTCGGTCATCGGGAAGCTCACGCGGACCGGGTCGATCTGAACGATGTGCGCGAGCGCGCCCTTCGACGGCGCCACGTAGTCGCCGACGTGGGCGGACGTCTTGCCGATCTGGCCGGAGATCGGCGCGTAGATCTTCGCCTTCTTGCAGTTGTACTCGGCGACGACGAGGTTCGCCTTCGCCTGCAACACCGCCGCGTCGGCCTTCTCCGCCGCCGCCTCGGCGTTGTCGCGCTCGAGCTGGGTGATGCCGCGCTCGTCCGCCTTCTCCATGCGCTCGTAGTAGCGGCGCGCCCGGCGGGCCTCGGCCTCCGCCGCGTTGAGGTCGGCCTTCGCCTGCCCGACGACGGCCTCGTACTTCTCGTCGTCCATCACGTAGAGGAGCTGGCCCTCGCGCACGACGTCGCCCTCCTTGAACTTGATCTCCTTGATGTAGCCGTCAACCTGCGGCAGAAGATCGACCTCGGCCACCGCCTCGGCGTGGGCGATGTACTGCTCGGGCAGGTTGTAGGGCATCTCCTTCACTTCCGTGACGGACACCGTCTGCGCCTGGCCGCGCATCGCCGCCATCTGCGCGGCCCCCTGCGCCGCCGCCTTCTTCGCCGCCGCAGCCGCGTAGATGCCGCAGCCGATCCAGCCGCCGGCCGCGCAGACCGCCGCCAGCACCAGCGCACCGATCGCGCTGCCGACCTTCGAGTTCTTTTCGCTCATTTTCGAGTCCTTTTCTCCCGTTTTCGAGTCATGTTCGCTCATTTTCGAGTCATGTTCGCTCATTTTTGCTTTTCCTTCTTGTCTTGCTTGACTATTTTCAGATTCCAAATTTCGGATTTAAAATTTCAACTTCGCCCATTCGATTATTCGCCCATTCGATTATTCGACCATTC
>DCMF01000029.1:21540-37085 GCA_002321305.1 Verrucomicrobia bacterium UBA1629
CGATTATTCGACCATTCGATTACTCTCCCTCACCCCGTCCCAGATCGCGCCGTAGGCGTGGCGCAGGGTCGTCGCCATGTCGCACGCGAGGAAGCGGTCGAGGTGCGCCTGCACCAGCCCGTCCCAGATCGCCAGCGAGACGGTCGCGATCTCCTCGGCGTTGGCCGTCTTGCGGATGCGCCCGGCGGCGACGTCGTTCGCGATCGCCCGCATGAACGCCTCCTTCGGGCCGAACTGGCGGTTTGTCAGCAGGTTCTGGCGCACCGCCGCCATCGAGTCGTCGCCCCAGCGGATCTGGCACTTCATCAGGCGAAAGAACGCCGCGCCCTTCGGGTCGGACACGACCTGCTCGGCGTTGCGCACCATCATCTCCGCGACGGCGGGGAACGTCAGCGCGCCGTCCGGCATCAGATCCTCGATCTGGCGGCGGAACTTCGCGAGCGCGAGGCGCACCAGCTCCTCGATCAGCTTCTCCTTCGAGTCGAAGTGCCAGTAGACCGCGCCCTTCGTGAGCTTCAGGCGTGCGGCGATGTCGGTGAACGTCGTGCGCTCGTAGCCCTTCTCGGAAAAGAGCGCAAGGGCGCTCGCGAGAATCCTCTCGCGCGTCCGCTGGGCGTCTTCCTTGGTCCTTCTCGGCATAACGGGCGCGTATTATACATACTTTCAGGTAGGTATGTCAAGGGGGCGCGGAACCGGTCGCAGGGCCCGCAGCCTTCGGGCTTCGCGAAACACACGGCAGAGAGCGGATCGCCTTCCCCTGCCGAAGCCCCGCCCCGAAAGCCAGACACGGCCTTCATCAGTAGACGAACAGCATTTCCCGGTATTTCGGAAGCGGCCAGCGCGCGTCGTCGATCAGGCCCTCCAGCCGGTCGACCGTCTTGCGCAGGTCATTCATCGCGGCCGCCTGCCGCGCGGGGTCGTCGCCCCCCAGCGCCTTCTCCAGCCGGTCGCACTTCACGTGCAGGTCGTCCAGCCCCGCGCCGAGCTTCAGCGACAGCGCCGTCAGCCCCCGGACGCCGGTCTTGAGCCCGTCCGCCTTGGCCTGGCCAAGCGCCGTCGCGAGCCGCGAGAACTCGTCCGCCACGACAGGCCGCACCATCGACCGCGCGATCTCGAGGGCGATGCCCGCCTCGATGCGGATGCGGCGGTGGTAGTCCTCCAGGCCGATCTCCCGCCGCGCGCGCATTTCCGTCGCGGAGAGGACGCCGTACTTCTCGAAGAGCGCGACGTTGGCCGCGTCGCCGAGCGGCGCGAGCGCCTCCGGCGTGTCCCGCAGGTTCGGAAGCCCCCGCCGCGCCGCCTCCTTCGGCCAGTCCGCCGAATAGCCGTCGCCGGAGAAGACGACGCGGCGGTGCGCCTTGACGAGCCGCTGCAGCAGCTTCTGGAGGTTCGCGTGGAAGTCGCCCTTCATCGCCTCCAGCTTGTCGCAGAGGGCGTCGATCGACTCGGCGACGATCGTGTTCAGCACGGTCTGGCTGTAGGCGCAGTTCTGCGAGGCCCCCGGCGCGCGGAACTCGAACTTGTTGCCCGTGAAGGCGAACGGCGACGTGCGGTTGCGGTCGGTCGTGTCGCGCGGCAGCGGCGGCAGCGTGTCGACGCCGATGCGGAGGCTGTCCCCGGAGCCTGCGCCGCGAGCCGAGCGGGCGGGGACAGGCCCCGCCTTCGCGCCGCGCTCGATCGCATCGAGGACGGCGTTCAGCTCGTCGCCGAGGAAGACCGAGATGATCGCCGGCGGCGCCTCGTGCGCGCCGAGGCGGTGGTCGTTGCCCGCGCCGGCCGTCGTCATGCGCAGGATGTCCGCATGCTTGTCGATCGCGCGGAGCACGGACACGAGAATCGTCAGGAAGATCGCGTTCTCGCGCGGATTCTCGCCCGGCGTCAGGAGGTTGCGCCCGCCGTAGGCGATCGACCAGTTGCAGTGCTTGCCCGAGCCGTTCACGCCCTCGAAGGGCTTCTCGTGCAGGAGGCAGACGAGCCCGTTCCGCTCGGCCGTCTGGCGCAGGACCTCCATGACCATCATGTTGTGGTCGACGGCGAGGTTCAGGTCCTCGAACATCGGCGCGAGCTCGAACTGCGCGGGCGCGACCTCGTTGTGGCGCGTCTTCGCCGGGATGCCGAGCTGCCAGAGGCGCTCCTCGACCTCGGTCATGAACGCGAGGACGCGCGGTCGGATCGAGCCGAAGTAGTGGTCGTCCAGCTGCTGGTGCTTCGCGGGCGCGGCGCCGAAGACCGTGCGCCCCGTCTGCAGCAGGTCGGGACGCTTCAGGTAGAAGCGGCGGTCGATGAGGAAGTACTCCTGTTCCGCGCCGAGCGTGACCGCGACGTGCGCCCTCTTCTGCCCGAACTTCCGCATCAGCCGCTCCGTCGCGCGCGAGACGGCCTGGATGGAGCGCAGGAGCGGCGTCTTCATGTCGAGCGTGTCGCCCGTGAACGAGCAGAACGCCGTCGGGATGCAGAGCGTCGCGCCGTTCGCGTGGCGCTTCACGAACGCCGGCGAGGTCGGGTCCCACGCCGTGTAGCCGCGCGCCTCGAACGTCGAGCGCAGCCCGCCCGACGGGAAGGACGAGGCGTCCGCCTCGCCGCCGATCAGGTTCTTGCCGGAGAACCGCTGCACCGCCTGCGCGGGCCCCGTCGGCTCCAGGAAGGCGTCGTGCTTCTCGGCCGTGCCGCCCGTGAGCGGCTGAAACCAGTGCGTGAAGTGCGTCGCGCCCTTTTCGAGCGCCCAGTCCCTCATGCCGGCGGCGACCGCGTCCGCGATCGTCGGGTCGAGGGGCTTCGAGTCGCGCATCGTCGCGAGCAGCTTCGCGGCGACGGCCTTGGGCAGATGGCGGCGGATCGCCTTCTCGGAGAAGACGTCCGCACCGTAGGTCTTGAGGCTCGTGTCAGGCATGATGACGGATTATACCATATTGTTTGCCCGCCGACAGCGCCGCGTCACCGCTGACGGCGGAACGCGCGGATGCCGAGGGCGAGGAAGACCGCGTCCGGCAGGAGCGCCGCCGGAACGACCGGGAACCAGCCGTTCTTGGCGAGGATCATCATCAGGATCGTAAGCCCGTAGAACGCGAAGTACATGCCCAGCGCGCTCAAGACGCCGCGAAAGACGCTCTGCCGCCCCGTCGCGATGCCGTAAGGAATCGCGAAGAGCGTGATGACGAGGCACGCGAACGGCGCCAGGGCCTGGGCCCAGATGTCGTAGAGGTAGTCGCGGCGGCGCGCAGCGTCCAGGTCCCTGTGGTTGTCCAGGTAGCGCAGACGGTCGCGGATCGAGTTGAACTTCCACGGACGGTTCTGGAGCAGGAAGTCCGCCGGGCGCTCGTCGAACGACGGGAAGTTCCGGAGCGGCAGCGCGTCCAGCTCCGGCGTGGGCGTCGCGGTCTCCTGGCCCAGCTCGTCGTAGTGCTGCACCTTGGGATGGTCGAACCACCATTCGCCGTCCAGGTAGTCCGCCCGCGCGGCCGACACGTTCAGGAGCCGCGCCCCGCCGTTCGGACGGTCCACCGTCACGCGCACGTTCCGCAGGCGCGTCCCGGCCTCGTCCACGAGATCGTCAATCTGCCAGGTGCGCGCGGCGGCGGCGTTTCGGTAGACGATGTCGTCCTCGCGCGCGAACTGCCGCTCGTCAAAGCGGCAGGTCTTCATCTGTGCCGCCCAGGCGGCCCTGCGCGGCACGAAGACCTCGTTGACGTAGGCGACGAAGAGGCTCATGAGCGCGGCCACGGCCAGAAGCGGCCGCACGATCGCGAGGAAGCTCACGCCGCTCGCGCGCATCGCGATGAGCTCGGAATGGCGGCAGAACGTCCAGAGCGTGTAGAGCGTCGCCAGCATCAGCGCGGCAGGCGCAATGTAGTGGAAGTAGGGCGCCAGGTAGCCGCAGAAGTAGAGGGCCGCCGCCCGGACGGACAGCTTTGCCTCGACCATGCGCGAGAACGACGCAAAGAGGTCGAACAGCACATAGATCATGAGGAAGCCGGTCAGGCAGTAGAACAGCGGAACCAGGAATTCCCTCAGCACATATCGCGACAGAATCTTCATAGGGAGCGGAAATTATACCACAAGCCGCCGCCTCGCGGCAAACGCGACCAAGCGCACGCCGGCTTCCCCCCGCCCTAGTCCAGCACCTTGTACGTCGGGCCGGCGCCGGAGTAGGAGTCCAGCCCGGCGGACGAGGCGAAGTCGTCCGCGTCGGACGCCGCCGCGCGCACGGCCTTGACCTTCGGCCGCTCCCCGAAAAGCACCGTGCCGAGGCGCACCCACGTCGCGCCCTCCTCGACGGCGACCTCGTAGTCGCCGCTCATGCCCATCGAGAGGCGCGGCAGGACAAGCCCGAACTTCCTCTCCGTCGCGTCGCGCAGCTCGCGCAGGCGACGGAAGCAGGGCCGCGCGTCCTCCGGGTTCTCCGAGAACGGGGCCATCGTCATGAAGCCCTCGAACGTGAGGCGCGGACACGCCTCCACCAGCCGCCGCACCGCCGCGTCCACCTCGGCGAGCGGCATCCCCGTCTTCGACTTCTCGCCCGAGACGTTGACTTCGAGGAGAATGTGCGGCGACGCGCCGATTTCCTGCGCGACGGACTGGAGACGGTCGAGCAATTTCGTCGAATCGACCGAGTGGATGAAGTCAAAGAGCTCCAGCGCGTGCCGCGCCTTGTTGCCCTGGAGATGCCCGATCAGGTGCCAGCTCGGCCCCGTGACGGACGCGGGCTTCTTCCACGCGGCCTCCTGGACCTTGTTCTCGCCGACGATCGTGAGGCCCGCGTCCCACGCCTCCTTCACGACCTCCGCGCCGTGCGTCTTCGTCACGGCGACGATCTCGACCTCGGCGGGATCGCGCCCCGCCCGCGCACAGGCGGCGGCGATCTTGCCGCGCACCTCCGTCAGAATCTCGTTCAAGTCACGCATCGGACATCTCTCCTTCTGGTCTTGGGGCTACCGCCCCGCCTTCGTCTGGCCGCGTATTATACCAAAACCGCTCGCCGAGAGACGGCTGCCCGCTTCCGACCTTTCCGCCAGGCCGTCAGCGCCGCGATGCGGCGACCAGGCGCAGAAACGATTCGCCGTCCCTCGTGGGCCTGAATCACCCCTCGAGCGTCAGCCCCATCGTCAGGATGTTGCGGCCGTTCCGGCGCGCGTAGGTGACGGGCGACATCGTCTTCTTCACGATGAGGATGCCGAGCCCGCCGATCGCGCGCTCGGTCGCGTCCAGCGTCGTGTCGGGATCGCGCTGGCGCAGCGGGTCGAACGGCTTGCCGTCGTCCGAGAAGACGAGGCGGACGGCATCCGGGAACTTCTGGCGCTCGACCTTCAGCGTCCAGTCCGTCGCGCCCGAATGGCGCACGATGTTCGCGAAGATCTCGTCCGCCGCGACCATGAGCGTCGCCTGCGCCTTCATTGGCACGTCGGCCAGGGCCGCCTCCAGGTCGGCCGTCGCCTGCGAAAGCCCCTCCATCGTCGGCGGATACGTGTGCGCGACCGCCGCCGGCACGCCCCGGTAGCGGATCGCGAGCTGCGTGCAGTCGTCCGCCTGCTCGACCGCGCCGGCATGCGCGGCGACGGACGCGAGCACGCCGTCGAGCAGCTCCTTCTGGCTGCCGGGCACCGCCTTCAGCAGGTCGAGCAGCCGCGCCTCGCCGAAAAGCTCGCCGGACGCGTTCGGCTGTTCGGTGATGCCGTCGGTGTAGAGGTAGATCGCGTCCCCCGGCGCAAGCTGGATCTCGCCGCTGCGGTAGGGCACGCCCGCCATCGCGCCGAGGACGAGCCCCGGCTGGCCGCGCAGGTAGGCGACCGCGCCGCCGCGACGGACGACCGGCGGGTTGTGCCCCGCGTTCACGTAGGTGACGCGCCCCGTCTCGACGTCGAGCTGCCCGACCCAGGCCGTCACGAACATGTTCGCCTCGTTCCCCTCGCAGAGCGCGTCGTTCGTCTCGGCGACGACGTCCGCCAGCGGCTTGCCCGTCTGGGCCGCGCCCTTCAGGAGCGTCTTCGCGCGCATCATGAACATCGCCGCCGGCACGCCCTTCCCGCTCACGTCCGCGACGAGGAACGCGACCGTCTTCGGCCCCGTGAAGTAGAAGTCGTAGAAGTCGCCGCCGACTTCGCGCGCCGTCCTCATGCTCGCGTAGATGTCGAACGACGTCTCGTCCGGGAACGGCGGAAAGACGTTCGGCAGGGCGGAGAGCTGGATGTCCGTCGCCATCTTGAGCTCGCGCTCGGTCTGCTCGCGGATCTGGCGCCGCACGAACGCGGAGACGACGAAGCCGACGAGCAGCGCGACGAACGCGAGCGCGACGGCGTTCAGGACGGCCGTCGTCGAGATCAGCACGTTGCGCGTGACGGCGGCGGCCGACCGGGGGATCATCACGTAGACGGTGAAGCTGTCGACCTCGCGCGACCGCCAGTGGAAGTCGTCGCCCGGCCCCGTCCACTGCGTGCCCTCGCGGTTCGGGCGCGCGTAGTCGGAGAGGACGAGCCCGGCCGGCGTCACGATCACGATGCCGCCCGTGCCGCCGACGTGCCAGTTGCGGGAGAGGCCGACGAGCGACGAGCGCGCGAGCGCGCGCAGCGAGGCCCCGTCGCAGCCGATCTCGACAAAGCCGCCCTCGGGCCGCCAGACGCTCACGTACTTGCGCCAGGACCCCTTCGCCGTGTTGGGCTGGAACGCCTGGCAGAGCTCCGTCACCGGCTCGTCGATGAGGCGCATCATCTCGGCGGCCTGCCCCTCCGCCGTCGCGAAGTCGAAGCCGACGTAGTCCGGCTCGGACGCCTGCGTGATGACGCCCTTCGCGTCCGCGACGCAGATCTCGGTGACGCGCAGCTCGCGCGCCAGGCCCCGCAGGGAGAGGACGTCCGTCTTCGCGCCGTCCGCCAGCCGCTCGCGCACCGCCATCGCCTGGCGGACGAGGCGCGCGTTGACGCGGGAGACGATCTCCGCCTGCACGTCCGCGAACGCGCGGTCGATGAGCTTGTCGGCCTCGCGCGCGGCGAGGTAGCCGTGGACGCCCCACGTCACCGCGAGCGAGACGGCGAACGCGAGGAGGATGCTCAGGGCGAGCTTGAGGTTCAGGCTGCGGCGCGCGGTCATTTCGTCTTCTCCTTCTCCGCCCGGATGACGGCATTGGCGGCCGCGAGGACGTCCGGCCGCCGCTTGTCGACGGCGACGCCGTAGCCTTCGCGCGTCTCAAGGGGCGAGGCGACGAGGCGCCCGCCCGACTGCGCCGCCCAGTTCCGCAGGGGCACGGCGTCGAAGAAGATCGCGTCGACGTCGCCCCGCTTCAGCGCGGCGACGGCATCCGTCGCGCGCGCAAAGCGCATCGGGTCGGCGCCGTGGTTGCAGAGGTAGAGGTCGCCCGTCGTGCCCGGCTCGGCGCCGACGCGGAAGGACGCGATCTGCGACATCTGCGGACGCGGGCCGTCCGCCCGGTAGAGGAAGCAGTTGCCGCTCGTCGCGTAGGGCTCGGAGAAGTCGACGTCCAGCCGCCGCGCCTCGGTGATCGTGATGGTCGCGATGGCGAAGTCGGCCGTGCCGGCCTTCAGCCGGGGGATGAGCTCCTCGAAGTCCACGGCCTCGCAGACGAGCGCGCGCCCCAGCTTCGCGGCGATCTTCCGCGCGAGGTCGACGTCCGTCCCCTCGCACTGCCCCGCCGCGTTCGTGTGGGAGCACGGCGAGTCGGTCGGGTGCGTGAGGAAGACGAGCGGACGCGACGGGTCCGCCGCGCGCGGATCGGCGCGGGACGCCGCGCGGTCGCCGCACCCGGCCAGGGCCGCCAGCAGGCCGCCGCAGAGCGCGCAGGGAAAGAGAAGGCGATGCAGGTTCACGTTCATGGCTTTTGCAGGTGTTCAGGTCGCAAGGTCGGCGAGGCTCGCGCGCAGCTTGAGCTTGGCGCGGTGGATGCGCACCTTGACGAGGTTTTCGGTCACGCCCGTCTGGGCGGCGATCTCGCGGACGCTCAGTTCGGAGATGTGGAAGAGCGTGTACGCCTCGCGCAGGACTTCGGGCAGCGCGCCGAGCGCCGCGACGATGCGCCGGCGGAGGAAGGCCCGGTCGCTCGGCAGCGTCTCGGGGGCCGGCACCGTCTGTTCGGGGGCGACGGACGCCTCCTCACCGTCCACGACCGCCGTCGCGAAGACCTCGAAGCGCCCGTGGCGGGCGCGGTCGTTGCGGATGTTGCGCGCGATCGTGTAGACGAGCCCGCTCACGGCGGCCTCGTCGTCGCGGAGCTGGTCGCGCATCTTCCAGAGCCGGGCGAACGTCTCCTGCACGATTTCGCAGGCGTCGGCGTAGTTCGCGCCGTTGCCCATGAAATAGTTCATGAGCTTCGGCGCGATGTCCCGGTAGTGCTGTTCGACCGTCTTCACGTCAGGCGTCCTCCTGGAACATCTTCATGTCGATGGGAATGCCCCGGCTCTTGAGCTGGTCGATCCACGTCGGGATCGCGCCCGTCGGCTTCATTTCGCCGAGAATCTTCCCGTGCGCGTCCACGCCCGTCTGGCGGAACGCGAAGATGTCCTGCATGACGATCTGGTTGCCTTCGAGTCCCGTCACCTCCGTGATCGCCGTCACCTTGCGCGAGCCGTCGCTCATGCGCGACTCGTGGATGATGACGTCGACCGCGCTCGCGATCTGCTCGCGGATCGCCCGGCTCGGCAGTTCCATCCCGCTCATCAGCACCATCGTCTCCAGGCGCGAGATGACGTCGCGCGGCGAGTTCGCGTGCACGGTCGTGAGCGAGCCGTCGTGGCCCGTGTTCATCGCCTGCAGCATGTCCAGCGCCTCGCCGCCGCGGCACTCGCCGACGATGATGCGGTCTGGGCGCATGCGCAGGCAGTTCTTCACGAGGTCGCGAATCGGCACGGCGCCCTTCCCCTCGATGTTCGGCGGACGCGCCTCCAGTCGCACGACGTGCGGCTGCTGGAGCCGCAGCTCCGCCGCGTCCTCGACGGTGATGATGCGCTCGTTCGCCGGGATGAAGCCCGACAGCAGGTTGAGAAGCGTCGTCTTGCCCGACCCCGTGCCGCCCGCGACGATGATGTTCTTCCGCAGCGTGACGCAGAGCCGCATGAACTCCGCCGCGTCGTGCGTCCACGTGCCGAAGCGGATGAAGTCCTCCGGCGTCAGGGCCTTCTTCGCGAACTTGCGGATCGTGATCGTCGGGCCGGAGAGCGCGAGCGGCGCGATGATCGCGTTGACGCGGCTGCCGTCGGGGAGGCGCGCGTCCACATACGGCTGGGACTCGTCGCAGCGGCGGCCGAGCGGCGCGATGATGCGCTCGATGACGGCCATGACGCTCGCGTCGTCCGAGAACTGGCAGTCCGAGAGCGCCAGCTTGCCGCCGCGCTCGACGTAGACGTGTCCGGGGCCGTTGACCATGATCTCCGAAACCGAGTCGTCCGCGAGCAGGTCTTCGAGCGGGCCGAGGCGCATCGCCTCGTTGAAGACGTCGTCTTCGAGCCGCACGGGGTCGATGCCCTCCGGGAGGCGGCCGTTCGCGACGACCTCGTCGACGATGGCCCGGATCTTCGCGCGCGCGTTCTCCTCCAGACCCTCGCGATCCACGCCCTGGACGGTGAGCTTCTTCATGTCCATGCGCTTCAGGAGCTCGTGCTGGATCTGCTTCTGCACGCTGCGCCGCAGCGCGCGGTAGGGGTCTTCGGCCGGCGGCTCGGCGGCTTCGGGGCTTGCGCCCGAAGCGAATTCAGGACGAGTGACGCGAGACGCGAGACTTGAGGGGGGCGGCTCGCGGCCGTCGCCGCGCGTCTCTTGTCCGCTCTCGCCGCCCGCGTCCCTCACGTCATTTCCCTCATCCCCGTTCCTGGGCGCCGGCGCTTCGCTCACGCGCAGCATGCCGCTGCCGACCTGCACGACCTTGCCGCCGTCGAGGGCTTCCGCCCGGTCGATCGCGACGCCGTTCACGAACGTGCCGTTCGCGCTGTGCAGGTCTTCGATCAGCACGCGCGGGCCGCGCACCGTCAGGATCGCGTGCCGCTCGCTCACGTCGGGCGACGCGAAGCGGATGCGGCAGCTTTCGCCGCGTCCGACGAGATACGTCCCGTCCGTCAGTTCGCGCGTCTCGCGCACGCCGTCGATGAGCGTCGTCAGGATCATGTCGCCCTCCCTGTCAGCGGTTGGTCAGCTTCTGGCTCTGGCGCTTGAGGTTCAGCTCCTCGATCTCGCCCTGGATCTTCTCGAAGTCGACCTTCGGCAGCTCCTTCTCGAACGACGTGTCGTTGCGGTTGCGCAGCGAGAGGACGAGCCGCCCCTTCATCTGCTCGGCGAACGCGAGCATCTCGGCCTCGCGCGGCGTGACCTCCAGCGTGACGGTCGAGTAGCCGGACGACAGGCCCAGGTCCTTCGCGCGCGTCTTCGCCGTCCGCGAGCCGGTCGCGAGCACCAGCACGTTCTGGAGGATCGTGCAGGTGACGAAGTTCTTCTTGCGCGCGTCGCCCCGGTCGAAGTCGAACGTGCCGATCACGTCCACGTGGTCGTTTGGCTTCACCATCGACGAGACGCTCGCCGCGCCCGAGCAGTTGATGGACACCGCGCGCATCGTCCGCTTGATGTCCGCCGAGAGGCCCGTCGCCGTCGGGTTGCCGCCCTCGATGTCCGCCCAGAAGAGGACGTCGCCGCGCCTGTGCCCGAGGAGCGTCTTGCGCCCGAGGACCTCGCCGAGGTTCTCGAGCTCCAGCGCCTGGCCGCGCATGCCGATCGCCGGCACGGTCTTGAGGCCGAGGTCGCTTTTCGCGAGCACCGTGCCGGACGGCACCTCCCTGTCGAAGCACAGGACGTCCAGAGTGCCGTACTTGCTGTTGATGGCGTTCTTGAGATCCTGCACCTCGGCGTCCTTCGCCGACAGGTAGACGCGCGTCAGCACGGCGGCCAGGACGCCGGCGACGAGGCTCGCGACAAGTACGATTTCACGTTTCATGCCGACATTATAGCAAAATCTCATTCAGCCGTCCGACACGACCGCCGTCAGCCGGACGTCATGCGGTTCGGACGGCAGGTCGTCGACGACCTGGAACGAGTAGGCGACGCCGAACGTGCGCGCCAGCGGCGCGGCGGACGCGAGGAGGCGGTCGTACCAGCCGCCGCCGTAGCCGAGGCGGCGGCCGTCGCGCGTGAAGGCGAGCCCCGGCACGATCCACGCCGTCGGACGCAGGCCGCCGTCGCCGGACTCGCGCGGCTCGAGGATGCCATGCGGACCCGTGCGCAGGCAGTCCGGGGACAGGCCCAGCAGTTCGGCGAGCGCATACGTCTCGCCCGTCCAGCGCGGCGCGAGCAGGCGGACGCCGCGCTGCAGGGCGGCCTCGACGAAAGCCGAGAGGTCGATCTCGTCCGGCCCGGCCAGATAGACGGCGACCGCCGAACCGAGCGGCAACGCGAGCAGACGTTCGCAGACGAGGCGCGACACGCGCGCGCGCTCCGCCGGCGGGACGCCCCTGCGCCGCGTGCGCATCTCGGCGCGGCGCGCGGCCTTCTGTTCGCGCGCCGTCACAGGGCGGGGTTCTGGAACTCGCGCACGACGTCCAGCAGCTGTTCCGCGAGGTCGGGATCCTCCTCGAACATGTTGACGTTGTCCGAGTAGGTGTTGTTGCAGAGGTTCGCCTTGACGGCGATGAAGCGGTCATGCGACGCCCTCTTGGACGCCTTGAACGTCTTCTCGCGGTCGAGGACGCCGAAGTTGACGAGGTTCTGGAAGATGTCGTTCGCCGCCTTCGGGTCGATCTGAAGGCGGAAGGTCTTGATCTTGCCCCAGTCGTCGTCCTGATGACGCTTGGCAAAGTCGTTCGAGACGAGTTCGCTCGTGCCCTTCTTCACGAGGACGAGTCCGTTGCCGTAGATCTCGACGCCGATGCGCCGGATCGGCTCGCGGCTCATGTTGTAGTAGTGGATGATCACCCAGTTGAGCGAGCTTTCCTTCACCGTGATGTACGGATCGACCCAGAACGGCCCGCAGCCGGAGAGGACTGGCAGGACGGCAAAAAGAGCGAGGGAAAGGGCATGAAGCATGAATCTCGACAATTTCTTCCTGTGTTTCATCTTTGCGTTGACCTCCTGATCGCTTCTGCGGCAAACGGCCCCGGCCGTCATCGGCGGGGATTATACCATATCCCGATTGCGGGGTGCAAACGCCCCGACAGGCGAATGCCCCGGTGTGCTGGGCGCCCGCGCGGCCATGCGGAGGCGAATTATGGTATACTTGCGGACATGAAGACGATCCTCTATGTCAAGGGCAGCGACCGCCAGCCCTCCGTCCAGAAATGCACCGGCTTCTCGCGCGGCGCGCAGGCCCACGGCTGGCGCGTGCAGACGGTCACGCTGCCCGCCAACCGCACGCCCGACCTCAAGCGTCTCGTCGATTTCTGGCGGGCGGACGCCTTCGTCTTCGACAGCGGCGGCTTCTCGAAGCAGCCCGACGTCCGCGCCGTCCGCCACCTGCCGGCCGTCTACCTCACCTGCCGCCCCGCCTCCGAGGAGCGGCCCTTCACGATCTGCGAAGACCTGCGGGGCACGGCGGAATGCGCGGCGCGCGAGCTGCTGCAGCTCGGCTACCGCCACTTCGGCTTCGTGCCGTTTCCGCGCACGCGCTACTGGTCGGTCGAGCGCGCGCGGCACTTCCGCGACATCGTCCGGCTGAACGGCGGCACGTGCGCCGAGTTCGCCGCGCGCGGCAAGTCCTCCCCGCTCGCCTGGAACAAGGACCTCTGCCGCTGGCTGCGCGACCTGCCGCGCCCCTGCGGCATCTTCGCCGCGAACGACGAGGTCTCCAACCTCGTGCGCGGCGTCTGCGCGGCGGAGGGGCTGAACATTCCGGACGAGATCGCGATCGTCGGCGTCGACAACGACGAGTCGGTCTGCATGAGCGTCCGTCCGCACCTCTCCAGCGTGCTGGCCGACAACGAGCAGATGGGCTTTCTCGCCGCGCACCTGCTCGCCGAGCAGTTCCGGCATCCGGACCTGCGGCCGGAGGCCCGCGTCGTGCCTCCGCTGATGGTCGTCCGGCGCGACTCGACGCGGCGGCGCGCCTGCACCGACAGCCGCGTCTCGCAAGCCATCGACCTCATCCGCGAGAAGGCGTGCGAGGGGCTGCGGGCCCGCGACGTCCTGCGCGTCCTCGACGGCGCGCGGCGGACGGCCGAGATGCATTTCCGCGAGGCGACCGGCCGCTCCATCCTGGACGAGATCCAGCGCGTGCGCCTCGAACGCGCGCGCGAACTCCTCTGCGACGCGTCACGTCCCCTGAAGGTCGTCGCCAACCTCTGCGGCTACGCCTCGGAATCCGCGTTCCGCAAGGTCTACCTCGCGCAGTTCGGCGTCCCGCCCAAACGCGGATCGTCCAGACGGGCGTCGCCCCCTTCCGAAGCCGATGAGGCGCAAGGGAGGGTCAGCCCCCTCACTTCAGGACATAGGTCCCGTCCGAGTAGTTGACGACGATCTCCGTCCCGTCCGACCAGCGCGTCGCGTAGACGCCTTCGGCGAGTTCCCGGTGGTCGTCGATGAACAGGTACTGCAGACGCGCCAGCCGCGCGTAGAGGTCGGCCCCCTCCTTGATCGCCGCGACCGCCCGCCGCAGCTCGTCGTCCGTCCCGCACCCGAGGTCGCCCTTCCCCATCCAGTCGTTGCCGTTCGAGAGGAACTTCGAGTAGAAGTAGAAGTTCGGACGCCCGCCGTACTCCAGCAGCTTCAGCAGCCAGTACCGGTCCTGCACCGTGAAGTTCACCGTGGACGAGAACGGGTTCGAGACGATGATGCCGTTGTAGGCGATCTGGAAGATCGGCACGAGCCGCTTCACGAGCCCCTTGCCCGCGCGCCATTCGGCGGCGACCTTCTGCGGGTCGTCGAACGAGGCGTAGAGGACCGAGTCGAGCGATGCGGCGAAGTGATCCATGCACCCCTCGCTCGCGAAGCCGCCGAACGCCCGCTTCGACTCCTCCGCGCACAGCCCCCAGTACCGCGCGCCCTCCTTGAACGAGAGCGCATGACGCGGGTCGTCGCAGCGCGGCGCCGGCAGGATGGACACGACGTCGAAGTAGCCCATCCCCCTGAAGCCCAGCGCGGCCATGCGGTCCATGTCCTTCGTCGCGAAGCGCTCGTAGGCGCGCTTCGGGCAGATGCGGTAGGGCCGGCCGCCGCCCCAGTCCATGCCGGGCACCTCCTTCGGCGTGCCGTCCGCGTTCTTGACCGTCCACTCGACGTCCCAGTTGTCCGCGATCCGGTAGCCGTCGAGGAAGTTGCCGTGCGGCACGATGAGGTAGCCCGCCGCGTGCGCCTCGGCGACCGCCTCCTTCAGCTTCGCGTCGCCGCCCAGAAGCGGCTCGGACGGGAAGGACTGCGGCCAGCGCCCGTCGTGTCCGCCGACGTTCCAGCCCACGAGGCAGAGCTCGGCGTTCGTGACGCACTGCCGCTTCAGCTCGCGCACGATGTCCTTCACGCGGTCGAACGTCACGCGCACCGTGAGCGGCGGCTCGTCCTCCGGCTGCTGGAACGGACGCGGGCTCGGCACGGGCTTCCACGCCTGGCGGATGCGGATCTCCGGCGCCTCGACGGCCTGCCTGAGGACGGGGTTCGCCTTCACGCGCTCGGCGAGCGGCGTGACGGCCTTGCGGTCGAGCTGGTACTGGCGGTAGCGCTTCGCGAGCGTCGCGTAGCCCGTGCCGGCCGGGAACCTGTAGTAGGCGATCGCCAAGTCCTCGTGCGGGTCGCGGCAGAGGTCGGCGTCCAGCGTGCAGGAGATCGCGTAGCGTCCGTCCGCCGCCTCGACCCGCAGCCCCGGATAGTTGGCGAGCGACGTGACGACGGCCAGGTACGCGCCGCGCGGCGTGTCCCAGCCGAACATCGGCAGCGGCATCCGGATGCCGTCCGTCACGTAGACGCCCGCCGCGCGGTCGAATTCGCCGTAGCGTCCGTAGGACGAGAACCAGTACCCCGCCTCGCCTTTCGCCGCGCGGGCGAAGTCCGGCGTGACGCGCAGGCCCGTCGCGCCCTTCGCGCGGATCTCGTCCGCCGTCAGGCGCAGCGTCCAGCGGTCGCCCGCATCGGCCAGCGCGACGCGGTTGGTCTCGGCCGCCCCGCCCGCCTTCAGCCAGACGAGCTCGGCCGTCTCGGCCGAGGCGCGACCGGCGGTCGCGCAGAGGGCAAGCCCTGCAGCGAGGATGTTGATGCGCATGCGATTTCCTGTGTCAGTCATTTTGTTCATTCCTTTCCTTGTGAAGTGTTTTCATTCAGCAGCCGCCAGCCGTCCGGCAGGCGGACCGTCCTGTCGGGCGAGGCCTGCCGTTTCATCCGGTAGACGAGTTCGCCGCCCTTCACGAGATCGGCATGGCGCAGCCTGGAATCGGCGATCTCCCGTCCGTTCAGCACGACCTTCTCCACGGCGGCGCCCGGCGCGAAGTTCTCCGTCCGGACCGTCAGCGTCTTCCCGCCCGGCAGGGCCAGCTCCGCGCCCGGCACCTGCGGCGCGCCGACGACGTAGTCGCCCCCGCACGGGTCGAACGGATAGAACCCCAGCGCGGAGAAGACGTACCATGCCGACATCTGCCCGCAGTCGT
>DCMF01000076.1:0-452 GCA_002321305.1 Verrucomicrobia bacterium UBA1629
GCAAATTTTCCCCCCCCCCCCCCCTCAAAGAGAATTCCATCTTGCCCCTTGCGGCAGGGGGCGGATTTTGGTATCATGTCCGAGTTGCGACTCCACCTCTGCGGCAGGGGTTCGGCGGGTGCGTCAGGCCGTGCGGCTTGGCTCGCGGACGACGCGAAAGTGGGGTTTTGCAATTACCTCTAATGATTTAACGCCAAATTACCTAATGGATCCTCGCCAAATTATTTGCCCGATCGGGTGTTTGCGGGGGTAGATCAAGAGGACAGACCTCGAGCAATTGCGCAAAACAGGCGAAGATTTTGGCGCAAAATTTGCACACCGATGGCGGAGGATATGCTATACTATGGATGCTGTCGAAAGCAGTCTGAAAAACCAACAGAAAGGAACACGACTCATGCGAACGAAAAACGCGAAAGCGATGCGGAATGTCTCAACCCTTCTTAGGGGGGGGG
>DCMF01000076.1:489-6809 GCA_002321305.1 Verrucomicrobia bacterium UBA1629
GGGGGGGGGGGGGGGGGGGTCCTCTTCCCTGATCTGTGCGCTGTTGCTGCTGCCGTTGTGTGGCGCGGCGGCGACGCTTTACGTCGACAACGGGATGTCCGGCTACGACGGACATGACGGCTCGTCCGCCGAACGTGCGCTGCGGCGCATCCAGGACGCGATCGACAAGGCGGCGGACGGCGACACGATTCTCGTCGCGCCGGGCGTCTACGGCGACGACCAGGGGCTGGGCCGCACGGGGAGCGCGATCTCGACCTCAGGCCACTGGTGGGGCAGTGCGCGCATCCTGGTCAGCAACAGGTCGCTGCACATCAAGTCCACGGGCGGCGCGGCGGTGACGCACATCGTCGGCGCACACGATCCGTCGTCGGCTTCCGGCCTCGGCGACAAGGCTGTGCGGTGCATCGACATCGAGAACTCCAATTCGGACAAGGAGAACGTCATTGAGGGCTTCACGCTGCGGGACGGCGCGACGCGCAACGCGGCGAACTCCCCCAGCGGACGCGGCGGCGCCTTGCACGTGTCAGCCAACGGAACCGACCCTGTCGCGGACAAGACGTTCCTGGTCGATTGTGTCGTCTCGAACTGCACGGGCGCTGTCGAGTCGCTGGCCCTGGGCGGCACGTTTGTCCGCTGCCGCGTGCAGGGCAATGCGTTTCCGGCGTCCGACATGAGCAACCCGAACAGCGCGTCCAACCATCGGCTCTCGAACGGGACGGCCTTTTTCAACACGCTTTTCGTCCGCAACAGGACGGTGGACGCCGCGACGGCCAAGCCTGTTTCGGGGACGATCCTGCTGTCGCCCGGCGGCCGGTTCGTCAACTGCACCTTCGCCTGCAACCTGGGCCGCTTCTATTCGCTCAGCTACAATGACTTCTACAACACGCTCGTGTCCGGCACGCAGTTCGACACGTATGGCGGCGGACGGCACCAGAACCGCGCGGACGATGCGACGGCGACGCGCAACCTGATCGCGCCGGCCCTGGGCGACGTGCGCCTGCGCACGGGCGCGGACGCGGCGACGGCGGGCGACGCAAAGCATGTGGCCGACACGTCGCTCGTGCCGTTCCCGACGCTCTTTACGGTCGAGCGGTTCAAGGATCTGGACGGCGCGGATATCCCGTCGTCCGGCGCGATTGCCGCCGGCTGCTCGCAGGTGCAGGTGACGCCGTCCGCCGGGGCGGTCGTCGCGGCGGACACGTCCGTGCTGTTCGGCGAGGCAGCGGGTCCGCAGTATGCGCCGTCCTATGTCTATTCGACGGACGGGATGGGGACAGTCCGCGTCTGGTGCGAACTGGAGGCAGGACAGCGCGCCCTGTGGGCGCACCTCACGCAGGGACAGACGAAGACTTCCATCCCGCTGCCGGCGGACGGCGCGGTCGAGGTGACGCCGCCGGCGGACATCACGGACACGGTGACGGTCTCGTTTGCGCGGACGGCGAATGTCCGCTACGCCGACCCGACGGTGGCGGAGACGGCGGAGCAGGACGGCACGGAGGCGAAGCCCTACCGGACGCTCGCACAGGCGCTGGAGGCTCTGGGGGGCGCGGCGGGTGCGGTGATCGCGAACCCCGGCATTTACGACAGCGGAGAGATGTCCATTGACGCCTCCCGCGAAGTGAAGGCGCGTGCGGTCGTGCCGAACGGCGCCGTCCTTGTGGCGCGCGACGGGTGGACGAACACGTTCATCTGCGGCTCCGCCTGCCTGCCGTCCGACCAGGACAAATCCAACGACGCCCAATATGCGGGCGCCATCGCCGGCATGGGCAAGTCGGCCGTGCGCGGCGTCTACCTGGCGGGGGCGGATGCGGCCGTCTGCGGCTTTACGCTGACCAACTGCTACGTGCGCGGCGCGACGGACGCGGGCGGCGGCGGACACAACAACCTGGACTATTGCGGCGCAGGCGTCGCGGGCGTTGGGCGCGCGGAGCGCTGCCGCATCGTGGACTGCCACGCCTTTCGCGGCGGCGGCGCGTGGCAGGCGACGCTGGTGAACTGCCTGCTCGAACGCAACGTGGCGCTTTACGGCGGCGGCGCGTCCGACACGTCGAAGCACTACAGCTGCCTCACCCGCGAAAACAGGTCGGCGAACGTCCACACGGCGGCGGACGGCCTGTTCTATTGGGACGTCTGCGAGAACGGCACACTGCTCGATGCGCGGACAGGCGGGCCGAAGGACGCATCCTGCACATTCAAGAACACGCTGATCCGCTCGAAGATGAGCAACGGCGACATCGCGGATGACGCGGTTTCCACGGATCTCTTCCGCCACTGTGCGTTTGCCGCCGATGTGAACGGCGCGCAGACGGGCCGCTTCAAGAGCGCGATCGAAAGTGGCGACGGCAATGTGCTGGCGTCATCGGACGCGCTGAAGCTGGATGCGGAGGGCCGTCCCGTCGTCGGCGCCTGCGCGGCGGTCGACGCCGGTGACGCGGCGCTGAATGGGGCGTACGTTGGCGAGACGGATCTTCTCGGCGGCCCGCGCGTTTCCAACGCCCGGCTCGACATCGGCGCGCTGGAGGGCGACTGGCGGCCCGTCTATGCGCGGGCGATCCGCCGGTCGCGCGTGACGGTCACGGAGGCGTCGCCGGCCGTGACTACGAATGCGGAGGGTAAAGTCGTCCTGACGGCGGACGCACGCCTGACGGCCGTCGTGCAAGGCCCGTCCGAATCGCGCTATCTGCTTCGGGTACGGGTGCCGGACGGCGGGACTCTGACGGTGACGGTTGGCGGCAAGTCGATCGTCTGCACGGCGGATGCGGAACTCGACCTGGCGGCGTCCGGCGAGACGTGCGCGCTCGCGTTCGCCTACGCGGGGCCGGGGGCGGCGGTCATCGACGGGCTGAAGCGTGCGGGCGGACTGGTTTTCGTTGTGCGGTAGAATGAAAGGCTAAGGAAATAGAGTATGCAGATGAAAAAGAAGACAATGGCCGGTAGGTTGCGTTGGGCCTGTGTTGTGGCGGTGGCGGCGCTTGGCGGAATCGCGGGCGGCGCGACCGTGCGCGTCACGGACTTCGGCGCGGATCCCACGGGTGCGCAGCCGAGTCAGGACGCCATCGTGCGGGCCTGTCGGGCGGCGCAGAAGGGGGACACGGTGCTGTTCCCGCGCGGCGTCTACGCGCTTCGGAAAAACGTCCGCCTCGAAAACCTCCAGGACGTGACGCTCGCGGGCGAGCCCGGAGCGGTCATCCAGATGCACAACAACCCCGAAGGCCCCGAATCGGAAAGCTCGGGCGGCTTCGTCGTGAACGGCGGCCGTGCGGTGCGCATCGCGCGGCTGCGGCTGACGACGGACAATCCGATCGGCTGCGCCGGGCGCATCGTCGCGAAGGACGCGGCGGCGCGGACGGTGGACTTTCGCGTCGATGCGGCGTGTGCGTTCACGGGGCGCGAGCATGTCTTCCAGATCGACACGTGCGACGAGGAGGGGGCACCCGACCGCGCGCTGGAGACGCACGCCAACATCCATGCCGTCACGAATGAGTCGGGGGCCGTGCGTCACGAGGGGCTTGCGTACACGCGGCTCGACGAGCGCCTGATCCGGCTGTCGCTTCCGTCGTGGGCGTCGGTGCAGACGGTCACGAACGGACACCGCGCCCTGCTGCGGTACTCGCGCAGCAGCGGCACGGCGTTCTGGATCTCCAACGTGCGCGGCCTCACGATGGAGGACGTCGAGATTTCGCGCACGGCGGCCATGGGCATGATGATCGCGCCCGGCACGTCCGACGTCACGCTGCGCCGGTTCTGCATCCGCCCGGCGGCGGACGACCCCGCGCTCCACGCCTCCAATTCGGACGGCATCCACGTCTTCGGGTGCGAAGGCACGCTGCGTCTGGAGGACTGCCACTTCAAGGGCCTGGGCGACGATGCGTTCAACGTGCACGCGATGGGCGGGGAGATTGCCGACTGCGATGCCGCGCAGGGGACGGCGACGCTCATCCTGCGGCTCGTGGACCGCAAGCCGAAGCCGTTGCCGTCCGGCTGGGCGCGCGCGGGCGACACGATCGACGTCTACGATCCGAAGACGCTTCGCGTCAAGGGCTCGCTCAGGCTGACGGGCTACAGGGACGGGGCCTTGACGTTCGCTCCTGTCACGTTCAAGCTGGACAGGGGCGACATCGTCGCGAACGTGCGCCACCTGCCGACCGTCCGCATCACGGGCTGTTCGGTCGAGAACACGCGGGCGCGCGCGTTCCTGCTGCAGACGCGGCACGTGTCGGTCGAGCGCTCGCGCTTTCGCGGCTTCCCGTCCCCCGCGATCATCGTCACTTCGGATGTCGTGACGTGGAACGAAATGGCGCCGACTGCGGACTGCGAGATCCGAGACTGCACGTTCGAGAAGTGCGCCAACTCCCTCAACGGGCTTCCGCTCGGCGCGGTCGTGGTCAAGCTGAACCACAACGGGACGCCCTCTCAATGTCCGCCGGGCGCGTTTCGCAACGTGCGCGTCGTCGGCTGCCGGTTTGAGGACATCGGGTCGAACGCCGTCTACGCCGAGTGCACGGACGGGCTGCGCGTCGCGGGGAACGTCTTCCGCCGGACGTGGGCGCGCGCGGCGGCGCGGGCGGAGGGCTTCGACATCCGCCTGAACAGCTGCGCGTCCGTGCGCATCGAGGGGAACGACTCGGACCGCCCCGCCGCGAATCTCGTGACCGGATTCGACAATTCGCCGCGCCTTGCGGAGGTCTTCTCGGATCACATGGTCTTTCCGGCCGGCAAGGAGCTTTGTGTCTTCGGGACGGGCGAGGGCGCGGTCGCCGTGCGGTTCGGCGGACAGGAGCGGCGGACGACGGCCGTGCGCGGACGCTGGTGCGTGACGTTCCCGCCCATGGAAGCCGGCGGGCCCTACGTGTTGGAGGCCGACCTCGGCGGCCGGCGGCAGATCGTCCGGGACGTCATGATCGGCGAGGTGCTGGTCATGGCGGGACAGTCCAACATGCAGTTCCTGCTGGGCGAATCGACGACCAAGGAGCGGTTCGAGGATCCGCGCATCCGGCTGTTCTCGACGACGCGGTTGGAGCGCGGCGCGGTCTTCGGCGCGGCGGACGGCTGGGTGCCGCTCGCGAAGAAGTCGGCCTGGGCGTGGACGGCCATCGGCTGCGAGACGGCCGTCCGGCGTGCGCGGGCGACGGGACGCGCGGTCGGCGTCATCTGCTGCGTGCAGGGCGCGAGCGTCATCAAGACGTGGATGCCGCGCACCCTGGCGCGGGAGCCGCGTTTCAGCCTGCCGCCGGAAAAGTGCTCGCATCCCGACGAGCGGGAGGACGCCTATTCTCTCTGGAACCGCAGCGGTACGCTGTACGAGCGCCAGTTCGCCGAGATCGCGGGGTATCCGGTCTCGTCCGTCACGTGGTACCAGGGCGAAAGCAACTCGCACAGCGTCGAGGAGGGGACGCTCTACGCCGACATGCTCGCGGTGCTCATCGGGCAGTGGCGGAACGATTTCCGCGACCCAGGCCTGCCGTTCTACGTCCTGCAGCTGGCGGCCGACACGACGGGCGGGTCGAACCGTGCGGCGTGGAACGCGGTCAAGGCGGCGCAGGCGAAAGTCGCGGCGACGGTGCCGGGCGTGACGCTCGTGCGCACGGACGACATCTGCGAGACGGACAAGGGCATCCATCCGCCGACCAAGCGGCTGATCGCCGAACGCCTAGCCGCGCGCATGGGCGGCGCGGACGAATAGCGCAAGTCATGCCCAAAGCCTGTTGCAAAAATCGACAGAGACGTCATGAATGGATGCCTGAACCGACTGGCACTTGCCTTTGCCGATTTAGACCGAAAGTTGGGTTTGCCTACGGAGCTTCGGCATGAAAAGACGATTCTATCACTGGGGGACAGGCGGCGTGGGCGGACGCCTCGCTACGGGTAGCAGTCCGCTCCGAGGTTTTTCGCGGGAGCCCGCCGACAGGCCATCACCGAGGTGAATCGCGTGCGCGTCTTTCGCTTCCGCCCGCAATCACCGAGGCGAACCGGCGCGTCGCCAGTCCTGTCGGCCCGCGAAAAACTCTTCGCGGCTCTGCCCTCCGCTCGCCGCGCTCGCCTTTGGCGGAAACCTGTTGACAGGTCGCCGATTCGTGGGGTCTGTCCCCAGTTTCTGTGATTGAAAACAGCTGAAAAGTGGTTGTTTTGCGCGGATATCGGAAAATGAGAATTCTGTGCGGAAAATTCTTGGGGATTGCCGGGAGCGGCCGCCAAGGGCGCGGTTCAGGCGCCGAGGAGTCGGCGTTGCCTGATCGGTGTTCTTTTTTGCCGAAAAAGGCATTGCGCGGCGCGGCGGGATGACGAACCGTGTACGCGTGTGCGTGTCGGCGGTCGGCCTC
>DCMF01000093.1:0-358 GCA_002321305.1 Verrucomicrobia bacterium UBA1629
ACGTCGCAACGGCTCGCGCAGAGGTGCCGAGATTCGTTGCGGAACTCTGCAAACTCTGCGGCACTGCGCGAGGCGTGACACGCGGGCCAACGAAGCTTCGAGACGGTCGCGCAAGCCTTTTCGTGCCTCGACGGACGGGCGGGCGGTTTTCGTGTCGCACCATCGGTGCGCTTTCGTGCCAGCGCCGTCGCGAGAGCCCGAACGGGCGAGGGTGCGGAGGCGATGCCGGGCGAAAACGGAGTTTTCGGCCCCGGCGACGCGGGCGCACCCTCACCCGCGCAGCGCGCGGTCTCGCGGCGGCGCTGTTTCGTGTTCGCGCGACAGCGCTCGTGTTCAAGGACGACTGTCCCCCAGTGAT
>DCMF01000093.1:392-593 GCA_002321305.1 Verrucomicrobia bacterium UBA1629
CCCAGTGATCGGTTCTCCTTTTTATGCTGAAGCCCTTAGACCGCTGGATGCCCCCCTTGCGCGGCGCGGCGGGATTTGGTACAATACGAATCATGATACTTGTGCAGGATTTTGTGTACGTGGGGCGTAGCGCCTCCGCAAAGCGCGTCAGGAGCCGCATAGGCGCGTCTGCACACGGTTCTAATCCCCCCCCCCCCCCCT
>DCMF01000093.1:654-8862 GCA_002321305.1 Verrucomicrobia bacterium UBA1629
GCCACTTTTAGCTAACGCTCTGACGGGCCTCTGCGCGCGGCTGACGGGACTCTGCGCGCGTCTGGCGGGCGTCCTGTGCGCCGCTATACCCCTGCTGTCGGCCGTCGTCGCGTGCGCGGTTAAATTGCAGCCTCTGGACGTCCGCCTTGACGAGAGCGGTCGGCTGTCCGTCCGTTCTTCACGGGCGGGACGAATCTTAATGCCTTTCTGCTTGTCCTGAGGCAGGTTGCCAAGGGAGACGCAAAACAACAAAACCAAGAAATGAGGTGTCGTATGAAACAAGATCAAGAAATGCGAATGAGTCGTCGTCGGGCAGCGCGCGTGCCGTGCCGGAATGGAAGGGATGGCTTGCGGTGTGCCGGGTGGATTGCGTGCGTCGTGGGGAGCATGATTCCCGCGTTGCTGTGGGGTGCGGGCGACTACACGGTCACGGTGCCGCAGGGGGAGACGTGGAAATGGTCGCAGGTTGAGGCGTCCGTCGGTTCGGCGACGGACGGCAAGCGCCTTGTCAAGGAAGGCTTGGGCGTCCTTGCGCCCGGCGAAGACCTTTCCGCGAAGGGGTTCACGGCGCTTGTCGTCAATGCCGGCGTCTACGACGCGAAGGCGCTCAGCCAGTTCCCGACGGTCGATTCGACCGCGACGCTCACGGTTGCGGATGGCGCGACGCTGCGGATCGGCTTCTCCCTGAACCAGGCGAAGACCTTCATCGAGATCACGGTGGGCGGCAGCGGCGCAGAGGGCGAGGGCGGTGCGATCGTCTTCACCGCCGACACCGAGATGGGCGCGAAGTACAGTCCCAACTGGACATTGACGTCCGACACGGTCTTCTACCTGGACAGCGCAGGCCGCAAGGTCGATTTCAGCTGCAACGGCTGGGACGCGGCGGATACGCACAACCTGTTCCGCATGAACGGATACTCCCTGCGGTTCAGGGGCTCGACCAGCGCCAGCCAGTGGAGCTGGTACCGCTTCCGCACGGGGCCGACGATCATCGATCCGGGCGAGATGGTTTTCGACAACTGCAGGTTCACGCGCTACAACAGTGGCTCGATGCGTGTCTGGAAGGGTGCTGACGATCGTTCCGCCGGCACGATTCCCCTTATTCGGCTCGTGAACGGCGCGCGGTGCAACTTCGGCTGCACGAGTTCCAGCCAGTGGCTCGCCAACGTTGCGGCGATTGATGCGGAATACGGCACGGAAATCGGCGACATGGGCGTCTCGACGGCCGACTTTCCCGGCACGTACACGATCAACAGGCTGATCGGTTCCCCGAAGATTCTTGGTTCGGGCGAGAAGGATGGAATGACTTTCGAGCATCGACCCCTGATCAAGAGCTATGTCGTCCGAGCGGAAGACATCCTTCAGAACCGAGTCCTCACGGCGGCGTCCAATCTCGACTTCACGGTCGAGACGCCGATTTCGATCGACGACGGGGCGCGTTTGGAGAAAGGCAAGGCGTATGTGGTCGCAACGGTCGCCGACGAAGTGCTTGGGCAGGTCACGGGCGGCGACGACTTCGCGAATCCCACGCATCTCATGGCGGCGAGCGTGGACGGAAAAGACGTGAAGCTCGTTTGGGAATCCGACTTCGAGCCTGCGGAGGACGAGTTCTCGGTCTTCGTCCCGGACGGTTCGTCCTACACGTGGGAACAGGCGACGGCCAACGACGACCTTTCGCAGGCCTCCGGCAAGAAACTCGTCAAGATCGGCCGTGGTACGCTGACGCAGGGCGCTGGCGCGACGGCCGGCTGCACCGAGCTGGTCGTTGCCCGTGGCGTCTACGTCGTCTCCGACAGCGCGGAGCTGCCGGTCAAGGACGGCGCGATGAAGGTTACGGTCAGGGACGGCGCGACCTTCTGGGTGAACAAGGGGCTGGATGAACTGACCTCGGAAAGCCGCTGGCTTGACGTGCGCTTGTCCGGAAACGGGCATTTCGACGGCTCGAACCGCCTTGGCGCGTTCTGCTTCGGACACGACAGCTTCCCGAAGAACCAGTGGTGCCGCTGGACGCTTGACGGAGATGCGCTGATCACGCTTCTCGCGAGCCAGGCGAACTTCAGCGCTGATTCGCTTGTGCGGAGCGACGACTGGAATGTCTGGGACATGAACGGGCACGGCTTGACGCTTCGCAGCATCTTCGGGCGCACTGGGCTGTTCCGCTTCCGGTCGGGCCCGACGATCCGCAATCCCGGCAACATCACCCTGGACGGCGCAACGTTCTCCATGTACAACGGCGCGGCGATGAAGGTGGAGGGCGATGCGCTCATCCCCGTCTTCAAGACCGTGAACGGCTGTACGGTCAACTTCGCGAACAATGACGGAGGCGGCCCCTATCTCAACCAGTGCGCCGCGCTTTGCGATTTCGGACCTGGCACGGTCATGGATCATGTGACGGTTCATCCGACCGACGCGCCGGGACTGACGGTCATCAGCAACATGATCGGGACGCTGACGGTCTCGGCGGCGCAGGCGCTGACGGTTGCGGGGCGCTACACGGTGCGCAAGGACGACCTTCTGGCGGAACCGTCCCGGATTCTTGTCTCGGAGACCAAGCTCGCCTTTGCGCGCGGCAGCACGCTTGCCGTCGATGACCTTTCCGGCCTGGACCTCGACAGCGGCCTGACGATTGCGAAGTGTCCCAAGGGGATGCTGTCCGGCCGTCCCAAGCGCGAAGGCGAGTTTTCGGTCCGCGTCGAGAGGGCGGAAGACGGCGACTACCTCAGACTCCGGAGGCGCGGCAGGTTCCTCATGGTGATCAGGTGAGTTCAGATGGCGATGAAGATCCTGTTGTGATGAGGAGGCGCTGAAGATGTTGAATCGGACGTTGATGGCGGCGGCGGGAATTGCCCTTGCCTGTTCCGCCGGCGGTGCGGACGTGCCGGGGCTTGCCGAGCCGGCGATGGAGGTCCTGCCGCTCGGCTGCGTCAGGCCGGACGGGTGGCTGGCCGGGCAGCTGCGGAAGCAGGCCGACGGCCTCACGGGCCATGCCGAGGAGCTGTACGACGACATCGGGAAGTCCGACTGGCTGACCGGGGCGAACGTCGGGAAGGACTTCGCCTGGGAGCGCGGCCCCTACTACGCGAAGGGCCTCGTCTCGCTGGCGTTCGTCCTCGACGACGCGAGCCTCAAGGCCAGGGCGCAGCGGTGGGTGGACGCCATTCTCCGTTCGCAGCGGGCAGACGGCGACTTCGGCCCCCAGCGGCGGAGCTGGTGGGCGAACATGATCGCGCTATGGCTGCTGCGCGACTGGTGCGAGGCGACAGGCGACGCGCGCGTCGTGCCGTTCCTCGAGCGCTACTTCGTCTTCCAGCGCGAGGCGCTGAAGTCCCATCCGTTCGCCGCCGACTCGAAATGGGCGGCCGCGCGCGCGGGCGACGAGCTGGACGTCGTGCTGTGGCTCTGCCGTCGCACGCGCAAGGCCGAGTGGCTCGACTTCGCGCGGACGGTCTCGGCGCAGTCGGCGGACTGGACGGCCTACTACTGGCGCGGCGGCGACCCGGCGGGACGGAACGCGAACGGCTGCCGCAGCCACATCGTGAACTTCATGCAGGGCCTGAAGACGCCCGCCCTCCAGTATCTGCTCGACGGCGACGCCCGCAGGCGCGGCGCCTACGCGGCGGCGTTCGCCCCCGACGGCTGGATCATGCGCCAGTACGGGCGGCCCGACCGCATGGTCAACGGCACCGAGCCGCTGTCCGACCGGAGCGCGTCGGGCGGCACGGAGCTTTGCGCGATCGCCGAGCGCATCCTGAGCTGCCAGACGGTCCTCGCCGCGACGGGCGAGCTTGCGGCGGCGGACGACCTGGAGGTCGTCGCCTACAACTCCCTGCCGGCGACGCTCGCGAAGGACGGGCGCGGCGTGCGCTACTACTGCCTCCTCAACCAGCCGTCGTGCGAGGACAAGTTCCTGCTCTTCGCGGACAACGGCGCGCGCGAGGGCGTCTTCCGCAACGGCGCGATCTGTCCGGGCCCGCACGCGGGCTACGGGTGCTGCCGCTCGAACTTCCACTTCGCGTGGCCGAAGTTCGTGCAGTCGATGTGGATGCGCCGGGGCGGCGGCCTCGCGGCGGTCGCCTACGGGCCGTGCCGCGTGACGGCGGACGTCGGCGGGCGCACGGTGACGCTCGCGATGGCGACGGGATACCCGTTCGACGGCAAGGTCGAGATCCGCGTCCTCGAAGGCGGCGGACGCTTCCCGATCTTTGCGCGCGTTCCCCAGTGGAGCGGTCTGCCGGACGCCGGGCAGTTCCGCACGTTCGAGCGCGACTGGAAGCCGGGCGAGACGGTCGAGCTGGACTTCCCGATGGCGACGCGGCTGTCGTTCTGGGAGCAGGACGCCGCGGCGGTGATGCGCGGGCCGCTTCTCTTCGCGCTCCGCATCCCGTCGGAGGAGAAGGTCGTGCCGCGCTACCAGGTGCCGCTTGAGAACCGGGAGATCGCGTCCGATGCCGTGTTCCCGCGCAAGGAGATCCGTCCGACGGAGCCCTGGAACTACGCGCTGCTCCTGAACGGGGACCGCACGCTCGCCGGCGCGACGGTCGAGGGCGAGGGGACGGAAGGGCTGTCCCTCCGCGCCCGCGCCGTGAAGACGGATTTTGGCGGCTGGGGCTACATGCGCGACGTGACGACGGGACGCGCGGTCGATCCGCCGCCGTCGCCCGTGCCGGACGAGGGCGGGCGTGCGGAGACGGTGACGCTCGTGCCGATCGGGCAGACGGAGATCCGCATCGCGCTCTTCCCGTGGATGTACGAACAGGACAGGAAGTAAAGAGGCAAGAAAAGTAGGAAACCATCAGCAAGGATCGAAAACATGAGCATCACACCCAAAGCACCTCTCTGTCTTCACCGCGCCGGCGCGTGCCTGGCGGCGGCCCTGCTGGCGTCCGCCGCGTGCGCGGCGGAGCAGCCGAAGCCGGTGGAGGTCCGCGTCGACGAGAGCGGGCGGCTCTCCGGCGGCTCGTTCGAGATCCGCCTCGACGCGTTCGTCCCGGGTTGGGCGGGCGTCCTGGGGGCGTCGGGCGACTTCGACAGCGCGGGCCTGAACCGCCGCTGGCAGTTCCGCGCCGGCGGCAGGCCCCGCTTCGACGCCGCGCTTGACGCGAGCCTCCAGCCCGACGGCGCGCTCGCCTGCACGTGGACGGCGACCTGCCGCGAGCCGACGGACCTGCAGTGCCTGGGCCTTGTCGTCCAGCACGCGGCGGCCGACGCCGTCGGGCGCGCCTGGAAGGCGGACGAGCGGGAGCGGATCTTCCCGTCCGAGATCGACGGCGCGGGCGGCTTCGGCGGCGGGCGGGCGCGGCGCTTCGAGTACCCGGTCGCGGACGGGCGCACGCTCGTCCTCGAATGGGAGGCCCCCGTCCCCTACAACGCGGAGGACGGGCGGAAGTGGGACAACCGCACACTCTTCACGCGCTTCGGCGAGCGCCTGGGCCCTCACGCCTATGCGGCGGGCGAGACGGCCGCGTTCCGCGTGCGCGTCTCCGTGACGGGCGGGCTGGCGGTGCGCCCGCGCGAGCGGCTTGTCATCGCGGAAGGCCCGGCCTGGGCGCGGCTGGAGAACCGCAAGGACATCCTCGCGGGCAGCGCGCTCGACTTCTCCGGGATGGGGCTGGCCGACGCGCCGGCGGGCAAGCACGGCTGGCTCAAGGCGCAAGGCGGCGACTTCGTCTTCGAGGGGCGTCCGGGCGTCCGCCAGCGGTTCTACGGCGTCAACCTCTGCAACATGGCGAACTACCCGTCGCACGAGGACGCGACGATGCTGGTGACGCGGCTCCGGCGGCTGGGCTACAACGCGATCCGCATCCACCACCACGACGACGAGTGGGCGAAGCGTCCCGACGAGCGCGACAGGCTGGACTTCCTGGTCGCCGAGGCGATCAGAAGCGGGCTCTACATCACGACCGACCTCTACGTCTCGCGCAAGGTCAGGTGGCGCGACATCGGCGTGGACCGGGACGGCGACGTGCCGATGGGTCTCTACAAGACGCTCTGCACCTGCCACGAGCCGGCCTTCCGGGACTGGTGCCGGTTCGCCGCGTCGTTCCTGTGGCACGTCAACCCCTACACGGGGCGCGCCTACGCCGACGAGCCGGGGATGCCGTTCCTCTCGCTCATCAACGAGGGGGGGATTACCCTGGACGACCCGCGCGTGCGGGCGGCGTGGAAGGCGTTCGGCGGCGAGGGCGACGCGCCCGTCCGGGGGTCGCAGGGCTTCCGGGACTTCGACGACCACCTGACGCGCACGTTCACCGAGAGGGCGACGCGGTTCGTCCGCGCGCTCGGCGCGAAGGCGCTCCTCACGAACGACAACTTCGGCCAGCGCCACGGCGAGGGGGAGGGCGCGACGCCGCTCTTCGACTACGTGGACTCGCACTTCTACATCGACCATCCGTCCTTTCTCGGACAGGACTGGCGGCTGCCCTCGTCGTGCCCGAACGAGAACCCGCTGCGCGGCGTCGGCGTACCGCTCCTGAACAGGGGGTACGCGAAGGACGCCTCGAAGCCCTACGCGATCAGCGAGTGGAACTTCTCGGGCCCCGGCAAGTACCGCGCGCTCGGCGGCATCTTCACGGGGGCGCGCGCCGCGCAGGACGGCTGGGACGCGCTCTGGCGCTTCGACTACTCGCACAGCCGGGAGCGACTGCGCGACGATCCCGACCAGGCGCCGGGCTACTTCGACTGCGCGACGGACCCGCTCGGCCAGGCGGGCGACCGCGCGTCCGTCTGCCTGTTCCTGCGGGGCGACGCGGACGGCGCGACGCTGGAGACGGACGCGAAGTCCGGCTCGATGCGGATCGTCTCGCCGCGCACGGGCGGCGGGTTCTCCGAGGGCGGCGACATCGACGCGGGGTCGGTCGCCGTGCGCGTGCGCGGCGTGCCGGCGGCGGCGTGGGTCTCGTCGCTGGACGGGCAACCTATCCCGTCCGCGTCGCGCCTCCTCGCGGTGCACCTGACGGACGTGCAGGGCGCGGGGACGGTCTACGCCGACGAGACGCGCAAGGTGCTGCTCCAGTGGGGCAAGGGGTGCCTCGTCGAGAAAGGCGAGGCGGCGTTCGCCGTCCGCCTCGACCGCCCGGAGGCGTACCGGGTCTACGCGCTCGGCACGGACGGGGCGCGGCTCGCCGCCGTGCCGGCGGAGGTGCGCCACGGGCGGCTCGTCTTCACGGCCTCGACGGCGCGCGGCGTCCTCCACTACGAGATCGTCGCGGACAAGTGACCGCCCTGAAAAAGGCAGCTGAGAATCGAATGGCTCACACGGAGGCACGGAGAAAAGATTGAGGCAGGGCTTCAGCATGAAAAGACGATTCTATACACTGGGCGACAGTGCCTTTCATCTTGTCGCTTGCCGACGAGCGGCGCGTTTCGGGGCAACGGTGCTCCCGCCTCCGGGCGGGCGGCTTGGGCGTCCTGCCGGCCGTGCGGCGACCGCGAGGTCAGCCGCAGGCCGCAGTCCTGCCCAACCCGCCTCGTCCGGCAGGCGGTCCGCCCCGCTGCGGCCCCGAAGCGCGCCGCGTTGGCGACTCCTGGTCGAGTTCGTCGCGTCGGCCCTTCGGCCTTGCGGGCCGTCCTCGGCCTCGCTGCCGTTCGCCGTCCGTCCGCTCCCGCCGCCCGCATCCGCGAATCCCCGCGCGGGGCTTCGTCGCCGCGGAGCCGGCTTCTCGCCCCGCGCGCCCTTCGCGGCGCGTGCGCCGAACCGCGTCCGCCCGTCTCTCTCCGCTCGGCGCTCGGCCGTCCCGCCCGCTCCTCACGCAACTTCCCTCCCCGATCGCCGGACTCTTCCTTGTCTTCTGACGGTCGCAGATGCTCGCGAAGCGGCGGCGCAGGCCGCCCGTGGCCCGGAGGGACCGACAGTCGCACGGGAGGAGCGCAGGGATCGCCTGTCGCCTCGGTGCTTGCGCTTGCGGAAGCGCATTCTGCCGAGGGGAATGCCTCGTCACGCTCGATTGACTGACGTGTGGCGACAGGTGCGACTCCCGGAGCGACGGGTCGGGCGAGCTGTCGGGCCGACGGGCCAGGATGCGGACGACTGTCGCATAAGTAAGAGGAGGCGTCTTTCATGCTGAAGCCTTGAAGATTGAGGTTTCGGGTATTGCAATGCGAACAACGAGAAAGGACAGACGAAGAGATGACAATGACGACATTCGCGCTGGTCGCGGCCTTGGCCGTCAACCTGAACGGCCCGTGGACGTTCAGGTTCGAGGAGGGCAA
>DCMF01000124.1 GCA_002321305.1 Verrucomicrobia bacterium UBA1629
TCTGCCGGAACTCGATCAGCACGTCCGGCTTGAGCTTCTGCAGGCGCGCGCGGACGTCTTTCATCAGGCGGTCGACCGCCGCCGGCAGGGAGCGGATGTCGCGCCCGGCATAGCCGTCCGCAACCGCCGGATCGCCGCTCGCGGGGATCTGGAACAGGTCGATGAAGTCGAGCTTCAGCCCGTCGAACCCCCAGTCGCCGACGATCCGCTCATACGTGCGGATCAGGTACTCGCGCACTTCGGGAAAGCGCGGATCGAGCACGCCGAGACGCCCCGGCGACGCCGTGCCGCTCACGGAGAGGCACTTGTCCTTGAACCGCGCCCACGCCCTGGATTCGTCGCCCACGAACGGCACGGACAGCCAGACCAGGTAGCGGAGGCCGGCGGCCTGCACCTTCGCGACGTGCGCCTTGATGTCGGGGAAGCGCGACGGCGCCGGGAGCCAGTCGCCCGTGGCGGAATAGAACGTCGCGCTGTCGACCTTCTGCCAGCCGTCGTCGAGGATCATCGCCTTCATGCCGAGGGAGGCGGCGAGGACGGCCTCCTTTTCAAGCGCCTCGGCGGAGACGTCCTGCAGATAGGCGTACCACGTCGAGTAGAGCGGATCGAACGCGGCCTCGGGCACCTTCGCCGGCGTCAGGCCGTTGACGCGGACGATCCAGTCCGTGCAGTCGCGCACGGCGTCGGGGAACGGACGCCCTCGCCGGTCGAGGAGGACGGTCGCAGAGTAGGACTTCATCGTGCGCACGGGCTTCTCGAAGAACTCGAAACGCGCCGTCAGCTCGCACGTCCGGTCATCCGCGTACAGCCCCCACTTCGTCTCCTCGAAGGCTTCCGAACACGCCATGGCGACGGGCGCCGTCCCCTGCGCGTTGAAGCCGACGGCAATGGGCGTGTTGTGCGCCAGCGCGGACACGTTGAGGCACCACCCGCACCAGAGCTTCGGACGCAGGTGGAAGCCGTCCTTCTCATGGTCGTTGATCCAGACGTTCTGGACGCCCGCGCCGGACGTGACGAGGAAGACGCCGAAATGCGGCGGCAGGGCCTCCTCAACCGAAGTCAGCCGCACGGTGACGGCGTCGCGTCCACCGTCCGTGCCGCACGTCACGTCGAACGTCCAGCCGCCGGGCGCGTCGCAGACGATGTCGCCCCGCGCGCCGAGCGCGGTCGTGAACGACTTCACGACCTTCATCTTGCCCTCCATGTCCGCCGCATCTGCGGCGTTCGTCACGGACAGGGCGACCAGCGCAAAAGCGGCGCGCAGGGCCGCCCAGGACGCCCGTTTTTCAACCTCTGCTTTTCTCGCGTAAAACATCATGCGCATATTATATCATATTCTTCCTTATATATGGCGCAAAATTCGCTTATATTTTGCGCACCCCGAAACGCCGCCCCAAACCCCTCAAGCCGACGGAAACGACCCCTGTTACGCGCGGGTCACGGCCTTTCGCGCAAGTTGGTCGATCGCCACCGGGCGCATGCCCTTGTAGACGATCTCGACCGCGCCTGAACCGGCAATCAACTGCGCAAGGCGGTTGAGCACACAGGCATCAGACCGCAGCATCTTCTTCTCGCCCGGCAAATAGGGCCAGTTGGCGGGCGCGAGCATCAGCAGATTGCCGGCCGCGCAGACGTCGAACAGCTTGCCGCCCGGCTTGTAAAGCGGCGAGAACCCCTTGTTCGCGAGCGTGATGACGCGGAAGCCGGCGGCAAAGGCGCGGCGGGCGATTTCGCGTTCGCCCTCGCTGATGCACGGCGAGACCAAGACCGCGCGTATCGACATAGCCCTCGGCAAAAAGAGGTCCGGGGCTTTTCTGCCCCGGCGCAGCCGCACACCGCGCCTCTCGCGCGCCCTCGACCAAGGCAACGCCATCCGCGCGCCGCACGTCCTGTTGCGCCTCGGCTGAAAAGCCGAGGAGATCCCATTAGAGCTTCGTCGCGCCGCCCTTGAACCCGCGCAAGGCAATGCCAAGCGGTTTCTTGGGCGGCAGCCTTCGGACAACCCGCACGACCCAATGAACATGGTCGGGCATGACGCACACGCCCAGCACGTCGATTTCGGGTGTAAACGCGGGCAATCGCCGCATCAGCGCCTCGATTTGAGCCCCTAACGCGCTCAACGAGGCAAACGCCCCCTTCCGCTCATCGAAGCACAACCGCCCCAGCAGACGGCTCTTTCGGTCGGCGAGCGTCAGCGTGATCTGATAGGCGCCTTTCCCGCAATAGTCCCAGTTGCGGCATCGCCGCCCCATGCGGCGAATCACGTCGCGCATCTGCGCACCCGTGTCTTCGTCGTAGTGCCAGCCCGGCGGCAGCGTGGGGAAACGAGCCGACGCCGCATTTTCCAAAATTAGGTCAGACCTAAAATTAGAATTTCTTCGGCTCGGGGCTTTCCATCAGGATCCTCTCGGCCGCCGCGACGAGCGCCGGGTCGGCGAAGAGCGTCGTGACGACCGTCGCATAGCCGCGCGCCCCGTGGACGTCGCCCTTCGCCAAGGCGTTCTGCGCGAGCGCGAGATACGCTTCGCCGCGCGCCGCCGGATGCCCCGCATTCAGCGTCACGGCGCTCTTCAGCGTCTCTTCCGCCGCCGCGTGTTCGCCCGCGCGGCATTCCAGCTTGCCGAGGGCCAGCGCGGCGGCCGCCGCCGACTCCGTCTTCACCGGCTCGGCCAGCGCCTTTCGGTAGGCGTCGATCGCCGCCGTGAAGGACTGGCGCGACTCCTCGCAGCGCCCCAGCATCGTCCAGCCTGCCTGCCGCCATTCCGGCGCCTTCTCCGCGACCAGCGCCTTCGCGCAGGTCGCCGCCGCCTCGCCGCCGAGCAGCTCGCCGACCGCGTGGATGCGCGCCGCGCTCATGCGCGCGCACGCCCCTTCCCGCACGAGCTGCGCGTAGGCGGCCTTGGCGGAGTCGGTGCGCCCGTTCTTCAGGTCGTCCTCGGCGATCATCAGCCGCGCCTCGCGCGCCTCGGCGAGCCCCAGTCCCAGCCTCAGCGCCTCGGCGAGAAAGCCCGTCGCCTCGGCCGCGTGGCCGAGGCGCATCGCCGCGACGCCGCGCCAGTAGAGCGCGCTCGCCCGCTGCGCCGCGAGCCGTCCCGTCGCGAGGGCCTCCGCGAGCAGCAGTTCGGCCTTCGCCCAGTCGCCCGCGCGCGCGGCGGACATCGCCCGCGCATACAGGGCCTGCGCCGCCTCGTCCGTCTGCGGATGCGCCTGGGCGATGCGCGCGTATTCGGCGTCGGCCTCGGCGCGCCGGCCGCCCTTCTCGTAGATCCACGCGAGCCGCAGGGCGTCCGCCGCCGTGCCCGCCGCCGCCGCGCGCCGCGCCGCCTCGACGGCCTTCGCCGTGTCGTCCGCCGCGACCGCCGCCGAGAACTCCAGCCGCGCGAGCTGCAGGCCGGCGTCCGCGCGGTAGCGGCCCTCCGGGTAGTCGTCCAGGTACTTGCGGAAGAGGGCGCGCGCCGTCTCGCCGCCCTCGGTCTGCGCCGCGCAGCACGCCTTCACGTAGGCGAGATCGTCCGTCTTCCCCGCACCGCACGCGGCCGCCGCGTCGGCGTAGCGGCCCTCCGTGTAGTCGCACCAGACGGACAGCGTCTGCGCCTCGGCGGCGTGCGCGCCCTTCGGGAACATCTTGCGGTAGCGGCGGAAGAGGCTGCCCGCCTCGCCGTACTTCTTCTCGCGGTAGCTGACCGACGCCGCGAGGAAGAGCGCGTCGTCCGCAAGCGCGCTCCCGCCGAACGCGATGCCCAGGAGGATCTCCACGCCCTTGCGCCGCGTCGCCGGATCGTCCGCGTTCGTCAGCAGCGAGCCGCGCCGCAGGTCGGCATAGGCGGCGTAGCGGCCCTTCGGCTCCGCCGCCACGCACCGCCGCAGGATCTCCGCGTCGTTGCGCGCGACGCCGAGATGGTAGAGGGCCGCCGCGCGCACGGACGGCGCGACGCGGTCGGTGTCGAGCGCCGCGAGCCGCCGCAGCCGCTCGTCGCCCGTCGCGCCGAGCGCGAGCTGGAGGCGCGCCGCCCCCGCGTACTTCGAGTCGGGCGTCTTCTCGACGAGCGCGGCGTAGTGGCGCGCTGCGTCGTCCGCCTGCCCCGTCGCCCGCGCACATTCCGCGAGGCGGTAGGACAGCTCGTCCGCCGCGATCGACGCCTCCCCGACAAGCGCACGGTATTCGACGTCGGCGGCCGCGTAGTCGCCCCTGTTGAAGAGGCGGTCGGCCATCGCCAGCCGGTCGGACGGCAGGACGGACAGCGCCGCGAGGAGGAGGCCGAGCGTCATTTCGCCGCGCCCTCGGTCGCGAGCGAGAAGTTCCAGACGTCCGCCGCGCGGCACGTGTCGATCACCTCGACCAGCGTCTCGTACTTCGTCTCGCGGTCGGCGCGGATGATGACCGGCTGGCCCGGATAGAACTTCGAGATGCGCTGAAGCCGCGCCTTCAGGTCGGCGCGCGTCCACGTCGCGCCGTTGACGCGCACCGTGCCGTCCTTCGCGAGGTTCACGATGATCTCGCCCGGCAGGCGTTCCGGCTCGCTCGCCGTCTCCGCGCTCGGCAGCTTGATCGAGATCTCGCTCTCCCACTGGGAGAAGACGCTGACCGTGACGAAGAAGCAGAGGAGGAGGAAGATGACGTCGAGCATCGACGTCAGCGCCAGCGCGGGCGCCTTGGAGCGTGGCGTGTCGAAGCTCATTTCCGGGCCGCTCCGACGGCGATTTCCTCGCACGCCTCCTCCAGCTCGGCGATGCGCTTCGCGCAGCGGCGGCGGAAGAAGGCGTAGGCGACGAGCGCGGGAATGGCGACCGCGAGGCCGAAGATCGTCGTCACGATCGCCTGCGAGACGCCCTGCGCGAGCACGACCGGCTTCGCGCCGGCGGAGACGTCGCTCGCGATGCCGCCGAAGGCCTGGAACATGCCCAGCACCGTGCCGAGGAGGCCGACGAGCGGCGCGACCGCCGCGATGTCCGCGAGCCAGTCCACGGCCGCGTTCGCGCGCGCGGCGATGCGCTTGCCCTCCGCCGCGAGATCCTTCGCCGTCTGCAGCCGCCGCAGGGCGGACGGCACGAAGACGAAGCGCATCTGCGCGATCCAGAGGTAGAGGACGACCGCGAGGGCGAAGACGGAGATTCCCGCCAGGACCCACATCAGGGGTCCGCCATACGCCCAGGCCTGTCCAAAGGTTATGTCGTTCATGTCCGCCCCCCGATTCACTTGCGCAGGGCCGCCTGGGCCGCCGCAAGGCGCGCGATCGGCACGCGGTACGGCGAGCAGCTCACGTAGTCGAGCCCGATCCGGTGGCAGAACTCGACCGACGTCGGGTCGCCGCCGTGCTCGCCGCAGATGCCGCAGTGGAGCTTCGGGTTCACGGGCTTGCCGAGCGCCAGCGCCATCTCCATGAGCTTGCCCACGCCGACCTGGTCGAGCTTCGCGAACGGGTCGTTCTCGAAGATCTTCGCGTCGTAGTACGCCGTGAGGAACTTGCCCGCGTCGTCGCGCGAGAAGCCGTAGGTCATCTGCGTGAGGTCGTTCGTGCCGAAGCAGAAGAAGTCGGCCTCCTTCGCCATCTCGTCGGCCGTCAGCGCCGCGCGCGGAATCTCGATCATCGTGCCGACCTCGTAGGCCAGCTTCACGCCCGCGTCCGCAATCTCGGCGTCCGCCGCCTCGACGACGATGTCCTTGACGAACTTCAGCTCCTTGCGCTCGCCCGTGAGCGGAATCATGATCTCCGGCTTCACCGTCCAGTCCGGATGGCGCTTCTGCACGTTGATCGCCGCGCGGATGACGGCGCGCGTCTGCATGCGCGCGATCTCCGGGTAGGTGACGGCGAGGCGGCAGCCGCGGTGGCCCATCATCGGGTTGAACTCGTGGAGGCCCTCGATGATCTCCTTGATGCGGGAGACCGGCTTGTTCTGCGCCTTCGCGAGCAGCTGGATCTCGTCCTCTGTGTGCGGCACGAACTCGTGCAGCGGCGGGTCGAGGAAGCGGATCGTGACGGGCTCGCCCTCCAGCGCCTCGTAGAGCTGCTCGAAGTCGTCCTGCTGGTACGGCAGGATCTTCGCGAGCGCGATGCGGCGCTCCTCCTCGGTGTCGGAGCAGATCATCTCGCGGAACGCCGCGATGCGGTCAGCCTCGAAGAACATGTGCTCCGTGCGGCAGAGGCCGATGCCCTCCGCGCCGAGCTCGCGCGCCTTCTTCGCGTCGCGCGGCGTGTCGGCGTTCGTGCGCACCTTCAGGCGGCGGAACTTGTCGGCCCACGCCATGATGCGGCCGAACTCGCCGGCGATCGTCGCGTCGACCGTCGTGATGACGCCGTCGTAGATGTTGCCGGTCGAGCCGTCGATCGAGAGCCAGTCGCCCTCCCGGAACGTCTTGCCGCCCAGGGTGAACCGCTTGTTCTCCTCGTCCATCGCGATCTCCTGGCAGCCCGACACGCAGCACGTGCCCATGCCGCGCGCGACGACCGCCGCGTGGGACGTCATGCCGCCGCGCACCGTGAGGATGCCCTGCGCCGACTTCATGCCCTCGATGTCCTCCGGCGAGGTCTCCAGCCGCACGAGCACGACCTTCTCGCCGCGCTTCTTCCACGCCTTGGCGTCGTCGGCCGTGAAGACGACCTTGCCGCACGCCGCGCCCGGCGACGCGGGGAGGCCTCGCCCCATGACCTTGCCCTTCTTGAGCGAGGCGGCGTCGAACTGCGGGTGGAGGAGCGTGTCGAGGTTGCGCGGCTCGATCATGAGCACGGCCTCCTCCTCGGTGCGCATGCCCTCGTCGACGAGGTCGCAGGCGATCTTCAGCGCGGCCTTCGCCGTGCGCTTGCCGTTGCGCGTCTGGAGCATGAAGAGCTTCCGGTTCTCGATCGTGAACTCCATGTCCTGCATGTCGCGGTAGTGGGCCTCCAGCTTCGCGCAGATCTCCTGGAACTGCGCGAAGCACTCCGGCATCACCTCGGCCATCTTCGCGATCGGCATCGGCGTGCGCACGCCCGCGACGACGTCCTCGCCCTGCGCGTTCATGAGGAACTCGCCCATCAGCCGCTTCTCGCCCGTCGCCGGGTCGCGCGTGAAGGCGACGCCCGTGCCCGACTCGTCGTTCAGGTTGCCGAACGCCATCATCTGCACGTTGACCGCCGTGCCCCAGCTGTACGGGATGTCGTTGTCGCGGCGGTAGACGTTCGCGCGCGGATTGTCCCAGCTGCGGAAGACGGCCTTGATCGCGCCGAGCAGCTGCTCCTTCGCGTCGGACGGGAAGTCCGCGCCGATCTTCGCCCGGTATTCCGCCTTGAACTGGCCCGCGAGTGCCTTGAGGTCGTCGGCCGTCAGCTCGACGTCGAGCTTGACGCCCTTCTTCGCCTTCAGCTCGTCGATGAGCTTCTCGAAGTGCTTCTTGCCGACCTCCATCACGACGTCGGAGTACATCTGGATGAAGCGGCGGTAGCAGTCCCACGCCCAGCGCGGGTTCCTCGTCTGCTCGGCGAGCGACTCGACGACCGTCTCGTTGAGGCCGAGGTTCAGGATCGTGTCCATCATGCCGGGCATCGACGCGCGCGCGCCGGAGCGGACGGAGACGAGGAGCGGGTTCCGGGCGTCGCCGAACTTCTTGCCGGCGGACTTCTCGAGCTTGTCGATGTACGCCATCACCTGCGCCAGGATGTCGTCGCCGATCTTCTTGCCGTCGTCGTAGTAGCGCGTACACGCCTCGGTCGTGATCGTGAAGCCCTGCGGCACCGGGAGGCCGAGCCCCGCCATTTCCGCGAGGTTGGCGCCCTTGCCGCCGAGGAGCTCGCGCATGTTCGCATTGCCTTCGGTCTGCCCCGCGCCGAAGAAATAAACGTACTTCTTGTCCGTGTTCATGTCTTTTTCGCCTTGTCTTTCTTGTTTCAGTTTCAATTGGCGCGAATTATAGCAAAAACGGACGGCCTCCGTAAAGATTTCGCCAAGGCCGTCCGCGCGATCGCGATGGAAGGGTCGTGCGGCGGTCAGCCCGCCGCCTGCACGGCCGTCATCGCGACGGTGTTGACGATGTCGTCCGCCGAGCAGCCGCGCGAGAGGTCGTTGCACGGCTTGGCAAGCCCCTGCAAAACGGCGAAGCAGTTCGCGCCGCCGATGCGCTGCGTGAGCTTGTAGCCGATGTTGCCGGCCTGCAGGTCGGGGAAGACGAGCACGTTGGCGCGTCCGCCGACGGGACTGCCCTTCGCCTTCAGCGCCGCGACTTCGGGCACGAGCGCCGCGTCGAGCTGGAGCTCGCCGTCGAGCAGGAGGTCCGGCGCGAGCGCGTGCGCAAGCGCCGTCGCCTCGCGCACCTTGTCGACGAGCGCGTGCTGCGCGCTGCCCTTCGTCGAGAACGAGAGGAGCGCGACGCGCGGCTCGGCGATGCCGCAGAGCGTCCGCGCCGTCTCCGCCGCCGCGACGGCGATGTTCGCGAGCTCCTCGGCGTTCGGGCACGGGTTCACGACGCAGTCCGCAAAGACGAGAAGGCCGTCCTCGCCCAGTTCCCGGTTCGGGCACTCCATCAGGAAGCTGGACGAGACGAGCTTCATGCCCGGCTTCGTCCTGATGATCTGCAGCGCGGGGCGCAGCATGTCGCCCGTCGAGTGGACGGCGCCCGACACGAGGCCGTCCGCATCGCCCGCCTTGACCATCATGATGCCGAAGTACATCGGGTCGGCGACAAGCGCCGCCGCCTTCTCCGGCGTCACGCCCTTCGCCTTGCGCAGCTCGTGGAGCGCCTGCGCGTAGGCGGCCGCCCGCGCGTCCGTCGCCGGATCGACGAGCGCGACGCCCGCGAGCGCGACGCCCTTCTCCGCCGCGACGGCGCGGATCTTCGCGGGATCGCCGAGCAGAATCGGCTTCGCCAGCCCCTCTTTGACAATGCACGCGGCCGCCGCGACCGTGCGCGGCTCGTCGCCCTCCGGCAGGACGATCGTCTTCACGTTCGCCCGCGCCTTGTTCCGAATCGTCTCGATCAGATTCATGTCTTCAATCTCCTTAAAGGTCAATGTCGCCGAAGCCGCCCCAGACGTCGCAGCTCACGTAGCGGTGCGGCGTCAGCTCGCCCTTCAGGACGCGCAGGGCGGGATAGGCCATCGCCTCCTGTTCCATCTCGCCCGGGTACGTCGCGATCGGGGCGATGAAGCCGCAGCGGCGGCGGATGCCCTCGGCGACATCGGGGAAGCGCAGCAGCCCGCCCGTGAGCAGGATCGCATCGACCTGGCCGCAGAGGACGGCGCCCATTTCGCCGATCATCTTGCAGACCTGGTAGATCATCGTCTGCCAGACGAGCGTCGCCTTGCGGTCGCCCGCATCGACCTTCGCGTGGATGAAGTCGGAGTTCGACGTGCCGAAGAGATCGACGAAGCCGCCCGCGCGCGAACAGCGCAGCCGCACGTCCGCGACGGAATGCGCCTCGATGTAGTCCAGCAGCTGCAGGGCGGGCACGGAGCCGATGCGCGTCGGCGTGAACGCGCCCTCGCCGTCCGCCCCCATGTTGCCGTCGACCATCCGCCCATGCTCGTGCGCGCCGACGGTGATGCCGCCGTCGATGTGCGCGACGATGAAGTTGCAGTCCTCGTAGCGGCGGCCCATCTTCTCCGCATGGTATTCGGCCACGGCCTTCTGGTTGAGGACGTGCGAATGCGGCGTGCGGTAGACGCCCTTGATGCCCGTCAGGCGCGCCAGCTCGCCGTACTCGTCGACGTTCGTCGGATTGAGCGTGTAGGCGGGCTTCCTGTATTCCTGCGCGAACTTCCAGGCGAGCATGACGCCGAGCTTGGCCGGATGCTCCGACCCGCCGACGCCCGCCACCGTGTCGTCGAAGAGCCTCTGGTCGATGACCGTGATGCCGCCCGGCTGCGTGTGCGCGCTGCCGCCGCGCCCGACGAAGGCGTCGATCGACGCGGGCGCGACGCCCTTCTCCTTCAGCAGCGAGACGATCAGGTCGTAGCGGAACGGCAGCTGGTCGTTGACGTGCGCGAACTTCAGGAGAACCGAAGCGTCGTGGAAGACGCTCTTCTCGAACAGGGCCCGCTTGTCCTCAAACAGGCTCACCTTGGTCGATGTCGACCCCGGATTGATGACCAGAATTTTAAATGACATGGCTTGATACGCCTTTTTTTTTCAATCGGGCGCATAGTATACCATTTTCCGTCCGTCTCCGTCGCGCGCCGACCCCGTCCGCGTCCGGCAGGCCCAAAGGGCGGAATGCCGTTCATGCCGACGCCCTGCGGCAGAGGAGCGCGATGCCGCACAGGATCAGGGCGAGCGCGAGGCCCTTCCGCCGCAGGTTCGTCTCGTGGAAGAAGAGCGCGCCCAGCACGAACGTGATGGCGACCGAGAGGCGGCGCATGAGCGAGCAGACGGAAATCGGGACGTCGGGCAGGGACAGGCCCTGGAAGTAAAGCCAGTCCGCGCACGTCAGCAGCACGCCCACGAGCGGAATCGTCCACCGCCACGCGAAGGGATGCGGCGAGAGCGACGCCCGGAAGAGGCGCGCCCCCAGAAGGCACACGGCGTAGACGAGGACGAGTCCGCACTGGAAGACGAGCTGCGTCGCCTCGACCGGCGCGCGGGCGACCTGGAAGACGTACTTGTCGAAGAGCGCCGAGAGCGCCGAGAGGCACATGCCGGCGACCGCGCACCAGACGGCGCGGTTGCGGAGGAAGTCGATGCCCTCGTGGCGGCCCGCCCAGGAGAAGACCCAGTAGCCGAGGAAGACGCAGAGCATCCCCGCCGCCTGCACGGCGGTCGGCACCTCGCCATAGAGGAACAGCGCCGCGAGAAAGACGAGCGCCGGCGCGGAGGCCCGGATCGGCGTCGCGACCGTGATCGGCAGCGTCCGCAGACCGCAGAACGTGAAGATCCACGAGACGGCGACGACGGCCGACTTCGCGAGGCCGAGGCCGACCACGCGCGCATCCGCCGCCGCGACGGTCACGTCCAGCCGCCCCGACGCGGCGAGGCCGACGAGAAACGCCGCGCACCCGAAGCACGTCGAACAGAGAAGGACCGGCAGCACCGCGTTCGCGCGGACGCTCGCCTTCTTCGCGAGGTCGTACAGCGCGAGGAAGCACGCGCTCAGCAGAATCCAGACCGTCCAGACCATATTCGCCTAGCCCTTCTCCCCCGCCGCCGTCCGCGCCGTGCGAAGGACTTCGGCGGCGACCGCCGCGCTGACGCCCGCGACGGACGCGATCTCCTCGGCGGGCGCGCGCGCGATGCCGCGGATCGACCGGAACGCCCGGAGCAGCTTCACCTTCTTCGCCTCGCCGATCCCCGGCACCTCGTCCAGCGCCGACTCGCGGATCGTCCGCTCGCGCAGGCTGCGGTGGTAGGTGATGGCGAAGCGGTGCGCCTCGTCGCGGAGGCGCGTGATGACCATGAGCGCCTGCGAGTCGCGCGGCAGGAAGACGTTCGGCCGCCCGTCGTCCAGCACGACCTCCTCCTGGCGCTTGGCGAGGCCGACGGTCGGGATGTCCGTGATGCCGAGCTCGGCGAAGACGGCGCGCGCCGCCCGGAGCTGCGTCTCGCCGCCGTCGCAGATGTAGAGGTCGGCGCGCGGCGACGTCGCGAGCAGCGTCGAGTCGGGCCCGTAGCGGCGGCGCACGACCTCCGCCATCGCGCGCGGATCGTCCGCGCCCGCGAACGACCTGATCCTGAAATGCCGGTAGTAGCGCCCGTCGGGCAGCCCGTCGCGCGCGACGACGAGCGAGGCGACGTTGTGCGTGCCGAAGAGGTTCGAGATGTCGACGCACTCGATGATGCGCGGCGGCGCGGCGAGCCCCAGCGCGTCCGCAAGCTCCGCGAGGCCGCGTTTCGCCTCCTCCTCGCGCAGGTGCGGCGACCGGCGCACGAAATGGGCCTTCGTCATGTCCTTCAGGGCGAAGAGCGTGTCGCGCCAGCGCGCCGCCGCCTCGAAGTCGCCCTTCGCCGCCGCGCCCCTCATGCGCGCCTCGACCTCGCCCAGGACTTCGGGACGCTTCCCCTCCAGGAACGCGCACGCCTCCTCGAAGCGCGCCCGATAGTCCTCCCGCGTCACCTGGCCGAGGCACGGCGCCGAGCAGTGGCGGATGACGTTCGCGAGGCAGTGGCGGTGCGCGGCCTCGTCGGGCGCGAGGCAGTCGCATTCGCGGATGCCGTAGCGCTTCTCGACGAAGTCCTTCGCGGCGCGGACGACGGGCGCGGACGGGAACGGTCCGAAGTAGCGCGCGCCGTCGTCGCGGACGATCCGGCAGCATGCGAAGCGCGGCCAGTCCGCCGTCGGGTCGGCACGGAGCGCGAGGTAGCGCTTGTCGTCCCGCATGAGGATGTTGAAGCGCGGCTTGTACCTCTTGATGAGCGACGCCTCGGTCAGGAGCGACTCGGCCTCGTTCTTCACCGTCATGAACTCGAAGTCGTAGACCGTCTCGACCATCGAGCGCACCTTCGGCGGATGCCGCGCGCCCGCGCGGAAGTACGAGGAGACGCGCCGGCGCAGGTTCTTCGCCTTGCCGACGTAGATGATGACGCCCCGGCGATCTCGCATGAGATAGCAGCCGGGGCGGTCGGGAACGGACTTCAGCCGCTCTCGGACGAGTTCGGTCAGACGAGCTCCTTCGCGGGCTCGGCGGCCTTCTCGGCCGCTTCGGCGGCGTCGGCCTCGGCCAGCTCCTTCTCGCCTTCCTGAAGGCCCTTCTTGAACTCGCCTTTCGCCTTGCCGATCGAGCGCGCGAGCTCGGGGATCTTCTTCGCGCCGAACAGCACCGCGATGATCAGCACGCAGATGAGGATTTGCATCAAACCGGGTCTCATGTCTTTTCTTCTCCTTGGTTTTCTTGACTTGTCAGAACGTTTGGACGGATAGAATACCGAATTTCGCGGCGGAAATCAAGCGGACGCCCGCCGTGCGCCCCCTCGTCAGTCGAGGACGCCCTTCGACGGGGTCTCCTTGTCGTCCCACCACGAGCCCTTCGTGAAGGACGCGCGCGCGATCGGCTTCGTCGTCAGCTGCTTGCCCTTCGCGCCCGCCGTGCGCACCTCCACGACCGGCTTCTTCTCGGACTGGCCCGTCTCGCGGCTGACGCGCGCGACAGGATCCGTCGGACGGAAGAACTGCTGGTGGATCTTCTGCCCCTTCGCGGGCTTGTACTTCACGTACAGCGTCTCGCCGCACCCCTCCGTGAAGAGGATGATCTTCGACTTCGGCTTCTCCGGCGCGAGGCGGTATTCCTTGTTGCGGATGAGCCCGCCGAACGTGAACCGCTTGATGTAGCTGAACCCGTAGCCGCTCTCCTCGTAGATGCATGTGAACGTGCGCGTGTCGCGGTCCTTCTCCTGGTTGTAGCGGAGGATCGCCAGGAGGTTCTTGTCGACGAAGATCTTGTCCTCGGGCTGAACCTTCTTGAAGCGGCCGTCCTTCCAGACGAGGATCAGCTCGTCAAGCGACGAGCACTTGAACACCTCGTCGCCGCCCCGAAGGCCCGAACCGACGTAGCCGTTCTCCCTGTCCCAGCGCACCGTCAGCTCCGACGCCGTGATCGCCCGCACGTCCACCTGCTTGAACGCGCCCTTCGCGATTTGCGTGCAGCGCGGATACCTCTTCGCGTATTCGCGGACGAGCCCCTTCAGGTACTTGACGACGAACGCCCGGAGATGCGCGAGGTTGTCCTTGACCTCGCCCTCCTCCTTCTCGATCGCCTTGATCTCGTCGCGGTTCTTGTCGATGTCGAACTGGGAGATGCGGCGGATCGGGATCTTCAGCAGCCGCTCGACGTCCTCGTTCGTGACGTCGCGCCGCAGCTCGCCGCGGAACGGACGGAACCCCTCCTTCACCGTCGCGAGGATGCCCTCCATCGTCTTCTCCTGCTCGATGCGCTTGTAGATGCGCTCCTCGATGAAGATGCGGTCGAGCGTCCGCGCGTGGAAGAGGTCGTCAAGCTCCGCGAGGCGGATCTCCTGCTCGCGCTTCGTGAGTTCCGTGAGGCGCTCGACGTTCTTCTTCAGGATCTCCGAGACGCGCATCAGCTTCGGACGCCCGCCGTCCAGCACGATCGGGCGCGACGTCAGCGACTTCTCGCAGTTCGTGAAGGCGTAGAGCGCGGTGATCGTCTTCTCCGGGTTCGCGCCGGCCTGCAGCTCCAGCTCGATGCGCACCGTCTCGGACGTGAGGTCGTTCAGGTGGCGGACGGGCACCTTCTTCTTCTTGATCGCGTCCTCGATGGACTCGGCGAGCGAGTCCGTCGTCTCGCCCCACGGCAGCTGCGTGATGACGAGGCGGTTCTTGTCCTGCGGCTCGATGACCGCGCGCACCTTCACCTTGCCGAGGCCGTCCTGGTAGTCGGAGACGTCCATGACGCCGCCGAGCTGGAAGTCGGGGTAGACCGCGAACGGCTTCTTCTGGAGAATCGCGATCTCCGCCTCCAGCAGCTCGATGAAGTTGTGCGGCAGGATCGCCGTCGAGAGGCCGACCGCGATGCCGTCCGCGCCGAGCATCAGCAGCAGCGGGATCTTCGCGGGCAGGTAGACCGGCTCCTCCTTGCGTCCGTCGTAGTTCGGCACGAAGGTCGTCGTCTTCCTGTTGAAGACCTCCTTGCGCGCGAGGTCGGTGAGGCGGCATTCGATGTAGCGCGTCGCGGCGTGCGGCATGCCGGTGTAGAGCGAGCCGTAGTTGCCCTGCCCGTCGATCAGGTAGCCGCGCCCCTCGCCCCAGAGCTTGTTCGCGAGGACGCAGATCGCGTCGCCGATCGAGGCGTCGCCGTGCGGATGGTACTGCATCGCGTGGCCGACGATGTTCGCGACCTTCGTGTAGCGCCCGTCGTCCTTCTCCCAGAGGGAGTGCATGATGCGCCGCTGCACGGGCTTCAGGCCGTCCTCGACGGCGGGAATCGCACGCGAGCAGATGACGTAAGCCGAATACTGGCGGAAGTTGAAGTCGTAGAGCGCCTGCATCGGACCCGTGCCCGTCAGGCCGGCGGGGGGGAGGGTGGCTGGGGAGGTTTGGGAAGTTTGGGAAGTTTGGGATGTTTGGGAGGTTTGGGTGGTTGAGCCGCTGTCGGCCGTCCCCTGTCCGTTGTCCCTCTCCGCCTTGCCGGCGCCCCCATCGGGCTTCGCCGCGAACAGGTCGAGGTTGTCGAACAGGCTCGGCGGCTGGTTGTCGTTCGGTTTCTTCTTGTCTGCCATGGTGAAATCGTCTTTCAAATGCACGCCTTCGGGTCAACGGGCGGATGTCCGCCCCCGAAAGTCGGGCGCACATTATACCAAATTCCGGGCGACGTCCGGCACACGCCTGCGCAGACGCCGCCAGCGACCGTCCCCTGCGCCGTCAGACGTCGATGCGGATGATCTTGCGGATCATGAGCCAGCCCACGGCGATGAGCGCGCACATCCCCAGGACGGCGAGGACGCCCGTCGGGCTCGTCAGGAACGGAACCATCAGCTTCGGCTTGATGAGCGTCATCACGATGCCGAGGAAGATCGGCATCGCCGAGACGACGAGCCCCTGAAGCCGTCCCTGCGCCGTCAAGGACTTCACCTTGCGCTCGATCTTCTGCCGGCCGCGAATCGTCTCCGAGATCTTGTCGAAGATCTCCGTCACGTTGCCGCCTGTCTTGCGGGAGATGAGAATCGCCGTCGTGACGAGCGCCAGGTCGTCGGAGCCGACGCGCGACGACAGGGACTCCAGCGCGTCCTCGAAGCCCATGCCGATCTTCAGCTGCTGCTGGAGAATCGCGAACTCCTCGCTCACCGGCGGCTCGCCCTGCTCGACGACGGACTCGAACGCCTGCGAGAGCGAGAAGCCCGCCCGCAGCGCGTTCGACATCGTCGCCAGCGCCTCCGGCAGCTGACGGTTGAACGCCGCGCGCCGCTTGCCGTCCAGGTAGCGCGCGAGCGGCGACTCGCCGTTTTGCCACCCGGCCTTGACCTTCACGCCGGAGGCGACGTACCACGCAAGCCCCGCAAAGGCCCCCGCAAAGAGCAGCGCGATGAGCCAGCCGATCATTTCGCCTCCCCGCAGGATGTCCGTGGCCGCCCAGACGCGACCGTCGTTCTGACAATCTGCTTCATGGCGCGTATTATAGCAAAACGAGGCCGCCGCTGCCGCGTCTGACCGGTTACAGCTGGCCGTGCGTCCCGATCTGCTCCAGGATGTGCGGCAGCGGATCGCCCGCCGGCAGGGCGTCGCGGTCGTAGTCCATCAGCTCGACGACGTCCGCGCCGGGCACCGTCCGGTCGAGGAACGCCTTGACCTCCGGATTCGCCTTCAGGTAGGCCGCGAAGAACATCCGCATGGCCGTGTTGCCGTCGTCAAAGCCCCACACGTTGGCGGCATCCTCGGCGGCCATCGCGACGGCCGCCGCCTGCCGGGCGTCGCGCCAGGCCGTCCCGATGCGGTCGGACAGCGCGCGCGCGAAGTTCCGCAGGCGTTCGGTCGCCGTCGCGCCGTCGCCCGGCGGAATCGGCCCGCCGGCGCGAACCGCCCCAAGCGCCGCGATGGCGACCGCCGCGTGGACAGGCTTGGCGCGCGTGGCGACGGCGTCGATGACCATGCTCTTGAACAGGTCGTCCGGAAGGCCATCGCCTTCCGTCCGCAGCGCCTCGACGAACGCGGCCGTCCTGCCAAGGGTCGTCCGGGCCTCGCCGGCGACCTGCCGCGCATCCTCCTCCCGGCCCGACCGGCGATAGGCCACGACAGCGGAGCGGTCGCGGTCGAGGTAGGCGTCCTCCAGCCGGTCGCGCTCGGCGTCCATCAGGCGCAGACCCTCCGCGTCATCCGGATTGACCAGCCGCGCCACGTCCACGGCGAAGTCCTGCGCCGTCCGGCAGATCTCGTGGAGCCTGTCGGCGGCCTTCGCGAGCTTGTCGAGATCAACGGCTCGGCCGGCGGCCTTCGCGGCAACCGCCTCGTTGAAGATGAGGCGGTTCAGGTCCCATTCGCCGCGCCGGGCGAAGAGCCGGTCCGCCGGCTGCTGCAGGACGCCCCGTTTCACGAGGTCGTCCTTCGCGTCGGACGCCAGCTTCACCGTGTCCAGCGACTTGAGCAGCACGTCGTAGCTGCCGTGCGCGGCGAGCGCCGCGCGGGGCATGAAGGTCTTGAAGGCCGGATGCCGCAGGGCTTCCTCGGGCGAAACGCCCATCTTCACGCCAAAGCTGCCCGCCAGCGCCTCGCCCAGGGCCTTGACGTCGCCGCCGTCGTCCAGCAGGAGTTCGCCGAGCGCGTTGGGGCGCCCCGTGTCCGACGCGAAGAAGACCTCGCCGCCGAGGCCGCCACCGAGGCCCGCGAGCGTACGCTCCTTCTGCGTGCGCGCGGAGACCGGCGCGGCGGGCGCCTCACGGGGCGCGTTCAACCGCAGTTCCTCGAGGACCTCCGGGGCGGACAGGAACTCCGCCTCGAACATCTCCCGCAGGCTGGACAGCATCGCGGCCTGCGCGACGGGGGTCGCGGCGGCGGCGATCTTCGCCGACAGGCGCTTGAAGGCGGCCTCGATCAGGGCGGGGGTTCTGGCGTCAAAATCGCCGCTGTTGGACATGAAGCCCAGGGACGTCATCTGGGGCAGTGAGGCAATGGCGTGGCGGGCCGCGTCGTGGAACGACGCCGCGTTCATCTCCGCGAACCCGGCCTTGAGGCTGGCGAGGATCGACTGGAGCTCGGCAGCCGACAGGGCGCGGAGGCCGGCGATCTTCGCCCGGACGGCCTGCTCGGCATCCGCCCGCGAAAGGGAGCCTTCGATCTTGACGACACGGCCGTCGCCCTCCTTCGCGGCGTACTTCGCGCCGTTGAGGTGGCGCATCTCGGAGTTGGTGATCGCGACGCCGAAGCGGCTGCGGACATCCACGTCGGGACGCTTCCACCACTTGTCGGCGAGTTCCGTCCCGTCGGACCGCACGCCGTCGAACTGCGTCCACTCAAAGACCACCGTCTCGCCGCGCGCCTTGAAGAAGTCGAGGCCGAGCTTGCTCGTCTGCCGCCAGAAGGCGGACGTCGCCGCGTTGTCGAAGATTCTCCACGCGAGTTCTCCCCGGCCCTGAGGCGCATGGCGGTCGACGATCTCCCGGAGGCGCGCGGCGATGCCCCGCACGTCCAGCCCCGTGAAGTCGGCGTCGACGGCCTCGATCACCGCGTCCGCCACGGCGTTCAGGACGAGGTTCACGTCCGGGTACTGCCGGATGACGCGCGGGTCGAGGTTCTTGCGCACGAGGTCGAGGACGGCGCCCTTGATCCCCTGACGGGCGATCTCGCCGGCCCAGCCCGTCACCTTGCCGTCCGCCGCCTCCGACCGGGCCTGGCGGATCTTCGAGAAGAGGTCGATGTCGTGCCCCCGCAGATATTCGACCCAAGCCTCCTGGTCTTCCCGGCGGATGCCGCGGTCGACGCGATCAAGGGGGGTGTACGGCCACGCCCCCCGGTTGTTGTCACGCACGAAGGCGATGGTCGTGGCCGCGTTCGTGTTCTCGCCCAGCCCGATGACGTCGTTGTAGTCGTTGATGAGCTGGTGCGTCATGATGAGGGAACCGTTCGGCCCCACGGAGGCCCCGTTGATGACCCCGAAGGCCTGGACGCGGACGTCGGAGAAGCCGTAGTGCGCGAACTTGCCGCCGGCGGTCTGGCTGATGTTCCCGACCTCCGCGCGGATCGTCCGCGCGACGTTGTCGCGGAAGCCGGTCGCGGAGACCGCCCGGGCGACGTCCTCCGTGACGGACTTGAGCTGGACGAGCTCCCGGATCCTCTCCCGCACGGCCGTCTTGCGCGACCCCTGGAAGAGGTGGAAGAACGAGGTCGTGGCGAAACTGACGGACACGCCGCCGTCGCCCGCGAAGGACACGCGGAAGGCGTCCCGCCCGACCCGGATCGTGGCGTCCTTGAACGGCGTCGTCTCCTTCCGGTCGGCGGGCGGCGTAAACGCATCGAGGGTGATGGACTGCGCATTCTGGAACGTGGCGTCGATTCGCGTGGGCATGGTCTTTCTCCTTGTCGGTCGTGGGGTGGTCTTCGGTTCGTTGTCGGAACGCCCCGTCTACGCGCGACGGGGCCGTTCGGTTACAGCTTCTCGGCGATGCCCTTCGCGAAGGCGACGAAGCGGCCGAGGATCTCCGGCCATTCGGCCTCGGTGACGTGGACGTAGGAGACCGAGGCGTAGGCGATCAGCATGCCGCTGACGGGATCGCGCCCCACGGCCGGCGTGTCGCCGACGAGCGGCCCGAGCGCCAGGTCGAGCAGTTCCAGAACCTGCGCGTAGCCGATGTCCTCGCGCAGCTCCTGCGCGACGGGCGCGGCGAGCGTGAGCCGCCCCTCCTCGTCGTTGCGCGAGACGTTGACGGCGAGCGTCTCGTCGATGAGCAGCTGCGCGTTGCCTTCGGCGTCAAACGGAAGATTCAGTTCGAGTGTCATGTTTTGTTGCCTTTCTGCGTTGTTGCCTGTTATGGAAATGACTTCGCGAGAACAGCCGAGGAAGCCGCTCACGCCAACGTGCGCATTATACCACAATCAGCACCGGGATCGTCGAAAGGCGCGGAAGGCGGGGAAGAAGACGGCCTGTCATTATTCTCCGAGAGCAGGCAGACGGCGTCCGTCCGGCTCGGCGGCCACGCGCGAGAAGATCTCGGCCTGCTACTGCGTGCTAGGCAAGACGGCGGACGACGTCGTCTTCTCCGAGCCGATGAACGGCGGCTGCCTGCCGCAGGCGGAGGCGGAGATCCGGCGGCTATTGCCGCGCATTGAGCGCGGCATCTTCCGGCCTCCGGGTTCGACAAAGGACTGGAAGTGGGATTACGAGGACTGGCTCGCGCCGTCGCCCGAAGAGGCCGTGGACGAGGCGTGGATCGCCGATCAGGAAGAGCGAATAGGAGGCTGACATGACGGTTGCGGAAAGACTTGTCGCCATTTTGAAGGCGAAGGGACTGATGTGCGCGACGTCCGAGAGCTGCACAGGTGGCGGCGTGGGGGCGGCGATTACGTCCGTGCCCGGATCGAGCGCGGTCTTCTTGGGCGGCGTCATTTCGTATGCGAACGCGGTCAAGCAGGGCGTCCTCGGCGTGTCGCCGACAACGCTTGAAACGGTTGGCGCGGTGTCATCCGAAACGGCCGCGCAGATGGCGGACGGCGCACGGCGGCTGCTGAAGACCGATCTTGCGGTTTCCGTGACGGGCATCGCCGGGCCGGATGGCGGGAGCGCGGCGAAGCCGGTCGGCCTTGTCTGGTTCGGCCTCGCGACGAAGGACGGCGTACGCACGGAAAAGGCGATCTTCGCGGGCGACCGCGCGGCCGTCCGCGCCCAGGCGGTCACGCATGCGCTCGGCATGCTGACGGTCGGCGCACTGGCCTGAATGTAAGAGGTTGGATTCTCGCCACGTGCGACTTTTCCTTGCACCCCAGTACTTCTTTTTAACGCGAAGTTCGCAAAGACTATGACGCAAAGGTCGCCAATACGCTTGTGTTCTTCGCGTTTCTCCTCTTGGCGCTCTTTGCGTTTTCCCTTTGAGACCTTTGCGTTATGATAGAGAGAACTGAAAGGGCGACGAAGCCGACAGATATGCGCGAAGCGAAACTCCCTGTCGCCTCGCATCGCCCGGCCGTAGGCCGCTCTGTGTTAAAACAAACAAAACAAACCGAGCGAGTCTAGCCCGTTACCGCATGGATGGACGAATGATTTTTGGTATAATGTGCGCGTGAGAGCGAAAGCCATCATGTGTGCGTTGCCTCGTGGATTCGCCTACCTGACGCTTGTGGCGATTGGGTGGCACGGTATCGTTTACGATGCAATTGCGGCGGGTGCGGACAACGCCTACGTCTCTGTCGGTAGCGGGGACGCTTCTGCGGCGTACGCAATCGACAGCGACTTCTATTTGCTGTCGCGAAATGCGGACGACAAGTCAACGGCTCTTGCGGTGTCCGTCTCGGCGAACGACCCTTTCAATTTGATCTCGCCGGAGTCTGGCTGGGTTGAACTTGCTCCGGGTGGAGTCTCCGGGTATCAGGTTCAGGACGAGTCCGGGACAGAGGACACGTTTGCGGGGCTGATCCGTGTCTTGAAACTTGATATCGCGTCTGATGTGTTCAACGTTTGCCGGAAGGCCGGGAGCGGTACGCTGCGGCTGACGAGCGACAGTTATCCGGGCGGGACAGTTGTCTGGTCGAGTAGCCCCGCCGGGATCAGCGGCACGGGGCGATCCATTAGTTTTAACCCCTCGCGACTTTCGGTGGGGGAGTATGTGGTGACGGCGCGCTCGACGCGGTTCTCGTCCCTCAGGGACACGTGCCTCGTGCGGATTTTCGAAATCGAGCTGGTGACGCCTAGCGGCGATCCCGTTTCGGCTCCCTCGGATTCGGGTGACGGGCAGAACGAGTTCACCTACTCGTCCGATTCGCCGGGCGTCCTGACCATGAACCTGAAGGCAAAGGTGACGCCAGATGCTGCCGCATCAGAAATTGCGAATTCATGTATATTCAGGGTGGAATCCATTGGAGATTCGGTTAAGGCGTGGGATGGCGCCAATCCAGTTGGACGCGCTGTTGCCAGTGGAGGTTCGTTGATTGCCACTGTGACGTTCACGGGGTTGCCGAAACGAAATCTTAATTTCGGGAAGAAGACCGCTTCTATTCTGTTCAAGGGAATCTCTTGTGACGAGAATAACTATGAGGTATTCTTTCCTCGAGATGCCGCGAACCACCCAGGAGATGAGGCGTCTGCCCCTAATTGGTTTTACTATTGGGGACAGGTGTCGGGCGAACGCTCCATCGTTTATGCTGGTAGTGATGGTTGGGGTAAACAAGGTGAGGTAAAGGGAATGACGCAATGGTCGTATGATTCTCAACCGAACAAATCGGTTGTTTACATATACAATAATGCTTTAGGAGAAGGAGGTCAATATGGCGTAGGCAAAGAATTGTCAGGGATAGACATGTTCATCGGCACAATTATTCACGAAAAAAAGCATATCGATCAAATCGCGCGCGCAGACGCTCTCCTGATTACGAATGGAAATGACACGTTTAGATACGGTTGGTCCTGGAATCAAGAACCGCACAATCATTGGAGCGTCGGGATCGACAGATGTTGGGGCATTGCAGGAGTTGATGACGATGAAAACGGAGTGATCGATGACGCTTCTGTCCGGCCACCATTTGAGCCGGGACATGGGGATGATGTTTCGCTAGATCATGCGAATTACGTGTGGTGGCCTGCCAAGTGGACGCTGCCAGTTCCGAATCTTTGTCCCCATCCAATTGAAAGCGAGGCTGTGAATGCAGCGGACAATGCCATAAATGAACATGACAATGCCACGCGGGACTGGGCAGATCCGGGCAAGCAACATGGAACACTCAATGATTGGGAGGACTAGATGAAAAGATCTCGATGGTTCGCTCTATTGCTCGTGCTTGAGGTGACTTCTCCGAAAGTTGCCTTTGGCGAGTCGTTTCGATTCCCATCGCCGGGAGCTCTCGTCGTAGGAGCCGATTCGGTCTTGTCGGGAAGGCTTGCGGAAGACAAGTCGGGCGTCTTTATGGAAATCGGAAGTGAGAGACAGGACGAGGTGCGCGTGAGAGCGATTCCCAGGGGCATCTTTTTTGACTTGCGTAGGCTGGTCAGGGCAATAGACGGGGCGGACTGCATTGTCATCGGGAAAAGGGAAGGATCAGGAATCTTGTTGGAATGGGGCGACTATTCGATCTGGCCAAGGGGAATTTCTGGAGTCCGTCCGAATCTGAATACGGTTGAGAAGTGCTCAAAGGTGATTGACAACCTGTTGTTCTACAAGCGGCTCTCGGCGAATGATGAAACACAGCTCTGCAAAGTGCTGCTTGCTGATTCCATGACTCCTGGGCGAGACCTTGCGGCGGTCTTGTTTCTGGCGTCGGATGTACCCTGTTGGCAAGGACGAAAGCAACTTTGGCGGGATGTCGTGTGCGTTGTCGGGATGCAGATGCTGAAGAGGCCGACATTTGATGGGACGAGCGTGGGCTACGTGATGGCCTTTTCGTCTTTTCTGCCGCTGTCAGTTTCCATTCCAAAACTGTTGGACGAGGCTCGAAAAGGCGGGACTCGTGGAGAAAAGGCCAAGCGTGCGGTATTGGCAATGTTGAGGGTCAGGTGTTTGTTAGGTCATCGAGATTATCCTGTAGATGACATAGATGAGATATTCAAGGAGAATTTGCCCGCGTTGACGAGAAATGACGCGAAACGTTGGGTTGCGCTGTTCGATTCTTCCAATCAGGAATTGAGGGAAAAGGCGCCTCTGGTCTTTAGCATGATTCTCAATCTTCCTAGACCTGTCGGGTTGACCGCTGAAGAGGAACGTCGGCATTGGCTAGATGTCTGGCATTCGTGGCAATCTGAAAGTTCAAGAGCTAAAGGGAACTCGACAGAAAGTGTCTGTCCGAGATAAGCGTGGTGGTTGTGGTGCAAATGAAAAAGAAGATCGCACTGGCCGTTCTGCTGCCTATGGTCGCGTACGCGAGTTTTGCTGCATCGAAGAGGTACGGCTTTGAGTGGACGCTGTCGGTCTGGACGGAGACGCTGTCCTGGACGGAGGACAAGGGATTTCACCTGACGTTTCGGTCGTGGAACAAGCCCTCGTTGGCGATTCAAAGGGACGACGGCAGATATGATTACGTCCACCCCACTGGGGCTGGCGTGTCGCTTCAGCGAGGAAAGCGGTGCATGTTGACGAATGGGCGGGGGCGCAGCCAGTTCTTCAGAGTCTGCGCCTTGCCGCTTAATGAATCTGGTTTTGACGTGTCGTCGATGTTTCCGACCGAACATGAGGTTCTGACATTCGAACATGAGGAACGAATTTCTCGTGACGGAAAGATGCAGCATGAGCGGGTCGAAGAGAGTTCCGACTTTGAGCTCGCGCAGAAGCTGGCCGAGCAGGCGACGATCGAGGACGTCGAGTAGCGCGCGGCGATTGGGCTGAAGTATGTTCAGGCGGACGATAGTCCTTCTCCTTCTGCCGTTGGTGGGGCTGGGCGTTTCCGCTCCTGTGAAGGATGTTCGTCCGGGCTTTGGCTACGCGGGGCGGCTCGAACCCTATCCCGTCTCAACGGAACTGCGTCTGCGGATGGCGAAGTTCGGCATGACGGCGGGGTGGTTTCGCCGGGACGAGCTGCCGGAGGATTACGTGCGGTTCTCGCGTCCGCAGGTCAACGAGCTGCCGTATCTGCTTTTCTCGCCGAAGCGGAGCGCGACCCCAGCCCCGATGGTGGTCTACTTCGGCGGCACGGGCGAGCAGGGCACGAACCTCGTCGTCCAGTTCCGTCAGACGACGCTCTTCTCCCGCCTGACGGCGCACGAATTCCAGAAGCGTCATCCGTGCTACGTCTTTGCGCCGCTGATGCCGAAAGGCGCCGTCATGCGGGCGGCCCTGCCGGGGTCGAGCAAGCTTGCGGACTTGACGTGCGACGCGATGTACACTGTGATCGCCACGCTAAAGTCGCCCAAGGTCGACACGAACCGCCTGTACGTGACGGGACTTTCCTGGGGCGGCGTCGCCGCGTTTGAGCTGTCGTGCGGTTTCCCCGGCCGCTTTGCGGCGTGCGTGCCGACGTCGTGCATTCAGAGTCCCGAACGGATTCCGAAGACCTCGCCGGGAAACTACTGGATGCTTTACAACGAGAATTCCTACCAGGGCGCAGCCTCTCAGCGGGCGCTCCGCCGGATCGAGGAGATCGTCCGCAGCGGCGGAGGTGACTTTCGGCGTTCGACGTTTCCCGACCGAGGGCATGACGCCTGGAGCAAGGCGTGGTGCGAGGATGCCGTCTGGGAGTGGGTGTTTGCCAAGGGCGCGCCCCGAACGAACGCCCAAGACGGACGTGCGCGTATCCTCGCCCAGGCAAAATGCACGGCGAGCGTCCCCGGCGCGGATGCCGGACACGGGCCGGAGCGCATCGTCGATGGACTGGACGCCACGGCCTACGTCTCGGCTCGTCCGGCGTGTCGTGGCGACCGCATTGAGATCGTCTTTCCCGAACCTGTCCGGGGAAAGTTCCGCATCGTGTCCGGCCTGAAGAACGGCAGTCAACGACTTGAAAATGCTGCCGTCGAGGCTTCCACCGGAGGCGAGAAGTGGCATCGCGTGGGCCTGTTCTCCGAACGGCGCGGCGAGGTTCGGTTCACGTTGCGGCGCGTGGCCGACCGTCTGCGCATCGTCTTTGTCGGCGACCGCCCGACGGTCATGGTCATCCGCAAGATTGTCCCGGAGGACGGATGAAGTTTCGTGACGGACTCCTTGTCGGCCTTGCGGTTGCGACGGTTGCGTGTGCGCTTCCGCAGGACGCGCGGCTTGTGCGCCGAGGCGTCCGTCTGGCGACATCGTGGCGGGACGGCTTCCGCAGCACGGGCGAATACGTTGACGCAGCGCGGCGAATGGCTGCACGGGCACAGACGTCCGGCAAGTCGGTCGCCTACTGCTGTTCGCGCGGCCATGAACTGCTTCCCGTCGATCGGTCGCGCGTCCTGGCGATGTCCTGGGCGACGACGCCGAAGCCCGTGAAGTTCGGCCCTGTGCCGGAGCTGACCGAGACAGATGCGATTGTCGCCCCGTCCGACAGTTCGTTGGCTCACGCGGAGTTGTCGGCACAGGGCTATCGCATTCTCGATTCGGGCGGTGGGCTTCACTTGTGGGTGAAAGGAACGGATTGGACGTCTTCATCGTCTACAGGTTCGCCAGCCAGACCTTGGCGCGGCGAACTCGTGCCGACGCTCGCGCTCGGCTTGGCAGTTGCCGCGTTGGTTGCCGTCGGAGGCTTTGAAGGCTTGGTGTGGGGGCTTTTGGCCTTGTCCGTGTCAATGTTCCTTTCTGCGGCAGGGTTGCATTGGACGGGCTGGACGTGCGCGGCTGTCAGCCTTGCCGTTGCCTTGGGCCTTGCCGCACGGATGCCCGCTTCTGCGAAAAGAGGCAGACGCCGGTGGCCTTGCGTGGGGGTGGCGACGTGTCTTTTCGTTGTCTATGGCACTTTGGCGTTGACGCACACGTTCGTCGCGCCGAACGGATTGGGGACGGTTGGCGGAAAAGCCAAGCTGCTGTTGCTCTCGGCAGGTTTTCCAACTGGATTCTTCACAGACGGTTCTTTTGCGCCTTATCAGCCGACCTATCCGCCGGGGGCGGCGATGCTGGTGTTGTGTGGCTATTCGTTGGCGAACGTGAGCGGCGAGTGGCTGATTCAGCTCGTGCCGTGTCTCTGGATGTCATTGCTGTGTGGCTTTTTGCTCACGCTCGCGCCAACGTGGCCGGGGCGGCTCTTGGTGGTCGCATTCTTCCTGACGCCGCTGACGGTTCGGCTCGCGACGCTGTTCTATCCGGAGTGCCTTGTTGGGCTGTGCGTTCTCGTAGGGTGGGAGCGCATTCGGCGCGATTCGCTCGATTGGTTGGGGTGGCTTGTTCTGGGCGCGTCCGGCTGGTTCAAGAACGAGGGTCTGATTTATTTTGTCTCTCTGGCGGTCGCGGTGTTTCTGTTGCGTTCTTCGGATTTGCGCATTCGGCTTCTGCTGCGCATTGTCAGCGGTGCGCTGTTGCCGGTTGTCTGGCAGTGCGGGTGTCGATTGGTGGGTGCCTCGCTCGACGGCTATGTGCCGCTTTGTCAGATGAGCGAGGCAAAAGGCTTCGCGGCGTTCGTACGGATGGCGCGATATGCGCTATTGGAGCCGTGGCGTTATGGCTTCGCCTTTCCCGTTGGCTTGGTTGTGCTTGCCCGTCGTTCTTGGCGTGGGCCTTCTGCACTTGGAGCGGTCTGTCTGGGCGTGGTATTCATGGTCGGCTGCTTCGGAGCAATCTTCGCGCTCAGCGGAGCTGCCGACTTCAACTGGCACCTCGACAGCGTGGAGCGGCTGCTTTGGGTTCCCGCGCTGTTGCTCGTGCGCGAGATCATCGCGGCACAAGAGTCTAAACGCAAAGCAGGATAAAGTCTCAACCGCCGTGCGCTACTCGACATCCTCGATCGTCGCCTGCTCGGCCAGTTTCTGCGCGAGTTCAAGGTCAGGACTCTCTTCGACCCGCCCGTTCTCGCTCCGCCAAAATTCGAACGCCTTGTTGTCGCGCATCTTGACCTCCCACTGCCATTTTCCGTCCTTGTCATAGTGATGCACAATCTTTTCTCTCGCCACTTTATGTTCATCAATCACTGTATCAACTGTTCCGGTTAAATATTGCTTCGGCGATTAAATATGGAGGCTCTGTTTCCCATGAACAATAAACTCCGATCCGTATGGCTCTCGCTACCGCTTCGCAGAATAGGCCGACGAAAGGCTGCCAATTCTCCGAAAACGGCATGGAAAGCGATTGTTTTGGCCTCTTCAGAGGTTTGTGAAA
>DCMF01000085.1 GCA_002321305.1 Verrucomicrobia bacterium UBA1629
ATAATTCATCGCCGAAGCAATATGATTATAAGAATATGGGGGCTTGTCAATGAAGCTGCTGAATAAAATGCTTGTGAAGGGCTGGCTCATCTGCGAAAGGAATGAACCTATCACTACGGCTACTTTGACGAGGTGTTATTTGTGATGTCCGGGAAGACATCGTACACTTACGCCTATCACAAGGAGTGTAGGATGAAGTGCTTGTCGTTTTGGATTGTATCGATTATTGGTGTGCTTCTGCTCAACGGTTGCGAGACGGCACCGTTGTTTCGCGGATACCGCTGGTACTGCCGAGGGGCGTATGGACAATCAATCCGGACGTTTACCTATTATCTTGAGCATTCGCGTGACCATGCCAACAACAGGGAGGAACGTGCCGCAGGCTTTTTCTACCGCGGCCTGGCAAAGACCGAATTGGGGCGAGGCCGAGAGGCCATGGACGACTACAGGGATGCCCTGCTGCGCGTTCCCGACTTCTTCTACGCCTCGTTCAACCTTGGCGTGGAGCATCTCCGTCTGCATGAATACGACTTGGCGTTGTCGATGCTTCGCACGTCGTGGGTCTCTGTGCTGAAGGCCGGACGAGGGGAACTTGACGAGTCGTTGCTGTGGAATCGCAAGGTCTTTCCCCGTGACAGGGCCTATTGCTTCTACTACTATGGCATGGCGGCCGTCCTGTGTGGTGAGGTTGACGAACTCGACAAACTGCTTCATGAGGCGGAATCGTTTGAGTTCAAGGAGAAGAAGGTGTTCGATGCGCGTGAGGTTTTCAGGCGGATTGCAGATGGTGATCTGTCGCTTGGGAAGGGGCGTGAGCAGGTCGTGTCTTGGTTGAAGGACTTGGACGGAAAGAAGAGCCGTCGCATGGGTTGATCTTTTCCGAGGAAAGTATGATTGATCGCCTCTCCTTCGGCTTCCACAACCCGAACCACGCGGCGGCGCTCGCCTGCGCGCTGCTGCCGCTGTGCTTCGGGTGGCGGCGGGCGGCGTGGGTCGGGCGCGGCGTCGCGGGGGGGCTGTTTGCAGTGCTGCTCCTGACGCAGTCGCGGACGGGGCTGATTGTCGCGGCACTCGAATGGGCGGCGTGGTGGACGATGAGAAGGGGCAAATGCGGATTTCAAATTCCGGATCTCAGAAGCCGAATGGGATTCAGAGGTCAGGGGGCTGTTTTCGGTGACCGCGCTCTCGCGTGGCTTGGCAAGCTGGCGGTGGTCGTCTTGGCGGTCGGACTGTCCCTCTGGCGGCTGGGGCCGCGCCTCGCGCTCGACGGCTCGATCCTGAACCGCCCGAAGATCTGGCTTGCGGGGCTGCGGCTCTTCGCGGCGAACCCGGACGGCGTGGGGCTCGGCAACTCGGGCGCGCTTGCCTCGGCGTTCCTGCTTCCGGGCGACGTGCCCGAAGTCCGTACGCTCGTCAGCTCGCACCTGACGCTCCTCGCCGAGTGCGGGTGGCTCGTCGGATGGGCGTATCTCGCGTTCCTCGCGCTCGCCCTCTGCGGCGTCCGCCGGAGCCCGCGCGTCGGCCTCGCGTTCGCGGGGCTTGCCCTCTCGGCGTGTTCCTCGACGGTCTTCGACTGGCCCGTGCTGTTCGGCTGCGCCTCGCAGGGCGGACTCGGTGGGACGAACTTGGCGCTGTCGTGGCTGACGCTCGCGCTCTTCGCCGTCTTCGGCGCGCGGCTGATAATAAAGCCTACGTATCCCCCTGCGAAGCAGCCCGAAGGGGCCGCTAGGCGGGGTGCGTTTAACGCGGAGAACGAGGAGGAACGGAGGCGCGGAGAGGCATCCACGGATTTCACGGATTCGCACGGATTGTGGGAGGGTGCGTCCGCGAATCTGCACGAATCTTCACCAGTCTCAATTCGTGATAATCCGTGTCAATTCGTGGACAGGAACTCGGCAGACGGGGTGTCTGCGACGCTGAACACGGAGGTGGCGGAGAATCGGAGACACGGAGAGGTAGCCACGGATTTCACGGATTCACACGGATTGGGGAAGAGGGGGGCAACGAATCTGCGCGAATCCTCACCAATCCCAATTCGTGATAATCCGTGTCAATTCGTGGACAAAAACTCAACGGGAGAGGGCGGGGGTGTTTTAGACAGGATTGACAAGATTGACAGGATTGAAGGCGAAGGGACAGACTCGCCCAATCCTGTGAATCCTGTAAATCCTGTCAGAAAGACTCCGTGCCTCCTGTTCTCCGTTTCCTCCGTGTTAAGCGCCGCAGGCCTCGCGGGGGCACTCGTGCTCGCGGCGCGATGCGTGCCGCCGGGGGACGCGCCGCGCGTCCAAGGCGGCTGCGCCGCTTCCGGCGCCGCGCCCCGTACGCTCGCGCTCTATGACGACAGCTGGAGCCTCCGCGCCGTCCGCGCCCGCGCCGGCGCGGACGCGCTCGTCCCCGTCCGCCCCGTCGCGCGCTTCCCGCGCGGCCTCGACCTCTCGTCCGTCAACCGCGTCCTGCTCTTCGGCGACTGCCGCGAGTGGGCTTACCTCGTCCCGAAAGGCGTTCCCGTCACGTGCATGGAAGACTGACAGCCCTTGCGCTTCTCGCCCCGCTCGCGGCGGGGCCTGTCCCCGTCCGCGCGGCGGAGGCGGCCGTCGACTGCGTCGAGATCCCGACGCGCGCGCCGAACAACCCCCTCGTGAAGGTCTGGTACCGTGTGCCGTCCTCCTACGACCCGTCCCGCCGCGAGCGGCACCGCGTCCTCGTCCTCTTCGGCGGACGCAACGCCGACGGACGCCCGGAGGTCTCCGGTAGGCTCGGCTGGACGGCATGGGCCGACCTGAACGGCATCTTCCTCGTCGCGCCGACCTTCCGTGACGACGCCTACTGGGAGCCCCAGGCGTGGTCGGGCCGCGCGCTCCTCGGCGCGCTCGACGCCCTCGCCGCGCAGTACCGCGTCGCGGCGCGCGGCCTCCTGTTCTACGGCTACTCGGCGGGCAGCCAGGCCGCGAACCTCTTCCCCGCGTGGCGTCCCGACCTCTGCCGCGCCTACGCGAGCCACGCCTGCGGCGTCTTCCACGAGCCGTCCCCGAAGATGCGCGGCGTTGCGGGCCTCGTCACCTGCGGCGACGCGGACACGGCCCGCTACGTCCTGAGCCGACGCTTCGTGGACGGCTACCGCGCGCTCGGCGTCCCCGTCGTCTGGAAGTCGTTCCCGAACCGCCCGCACGACGTGCCGGAGGCATCCGCCCGCCTCGCGCGGGAGTTCCTTGCGCACCACCACTGGACGCATCCCGAAGACCTCGGCGAGACGCCGCTTCCGTCAGCCGTCCCGTCCTTCGTCGGCGACGACGCGGACGGCACGTACCACCCGTCGGGCTCCCCGGAGGCCGCCGACGTCATGCCGGAGGACCGCGTCGAGCTGCCGTCCGCCGCCGTCGCCGCCGCGTGGGGCGTGCCCGGGCGCGCCGGGGGGAATGACAGGCCCCTCGTCTCGTTCGAGACGGTGCAGGGCGTCGAGGTCGTCCACGTCGTCCCGCGAGACGTGCGCGCCGACGCCCGCGTCCTCGTCCTCCTCGGCGGACGCGGCTGGCGCGGCGCGAAGGCCGTCCGCGAGCTCGGCTTCGCGAAGTGGGCGGTCGCGCGCGGCTGGTGCCTCGTCGCGCCCTCGTTCGTCGGGGACGGCTGGTGGGAGCCGTCAAGCGGCTCGGCGGAGGTCCTGCGGCTCTCGGTCGAGGCCCTGCGCCGCCGCCACGGCGTCCGCCCGCTGCCCGTCTTCCTCTACGGCTACTCGGCGGGCGGGCAGCTCGCCGCGCTCCTCCAGGCACGCCCGCCGTTTCCCGTCGCGGCGTGGGCCGTCCACGGCTGCGGCGCCTTCCCGGAGCCGCCGCCCTGCGCCGGCGCGCCCGCGCTCGTCAGCTGCGGCGTCGGCGACGGGGACCGCTTCGCGCTCGGCCGCACGTTCGCCTGCCGCTACCGCGAGGCGGGCGGGTCACTCGTCTGGAAGCCGGCGAGGGGCGGGCACGGGCCCGACGCGGCTGCCCTCGGCCTCGCGCGCGCGTTCTTCGCGGCGGTCGCCTCCGGCGCGCCCTGCGCGCGGTGGGGCGAGGACGACACGCGCCGCCTCGCGCCGCGCGAGGCGATCGACCCGGAGTACCTGAACCCGCTCTACGACGACCGCCTCGCCGACCTCTGGAGAAGGGACGCGCCGTGAATGGCCTCTTGACAGCAGGCGCGGCGTCGCTGCCGCCATTTAGCGGATCGGCCTTCGTCTGGGCTTGCGTCGCCCTCATGGGCGGGTGCGTTCTTGCCGCGCTCGCGGTTTGGCAGAGGAGATTTCTGCTGGGGCTTTCGGAACGGTTCATCAAGCTGCCGCCGTCCAGCAAGGCCGTCATCGTGACGGCGGTCGTCGTTGCGACGGTCTTCGCGCAGAAGCTGGCGAATGTGGCCACGGATTTCACGGATTCACACGGATTGAGGAGGAGGTGTCTGCGACGCCTAACGCGGAGAATGAGGAGGAGTGGAGGCACGGAGAAACATCCACGGATTTCACGAATTCACACGGATCGGGAGATGGGTTATCCACGAATCAACATGAATCGACACAAATCCAAATCCGTGAGAATCCGTGTCAATCCGTGGACAAAACTTCGACAGACGAGAGGCCTGCGGCGCCTAACGCGGAGGAAACGGAGGGAGAAAGACACGGAGAGGGGAAAGATGTTTTCGACAGGATTGACAAGATTGACAGGATTGAAAGAGAAAGGACAGGCTCGTCAAATTCTGTGAATCCTGTAACTCCTGTCGTCGAAACTCCGTGCCTCCCTTCCTCCTACAACTCCGCGTTAAGTGCCGCAGGCAACCCCGCCCTCTCGTCCAACGATGTGGTGCGCGGCTATCGCCTCGAAACGATGCGGGCGAACGCAGCCGACTTCAGCAAGAGGCCAACAAACGCGCGGCTTGTCGGCACGTGGCACCTCACCGACGCCTACCGGGGGAGGACCTGGGTTCGGCTGCTGTCCACGAATCTACACGAATCTTCTCAAACCAAAATCCGTGATAATCCGTGTCAATTCGTGGATAACTCACCCGCCCCGTTCCGCTTTCCCATCGGCCTCCACGCCGTGACGTCTCTCTGGGCTCATGTGTGGGGCAAGGTGCGTCCGCAGCTGAGGAACGCCTCGAACGAGATCGCCGTCATCGGCGCACCACCGACGCGCGTCTTCCTCTTCGGCTTCTCGCGTCATGCCGTCGCCGAACACGAGGCGCGGCGCTTCTACGCCTACGTGCCGCGTCTGCAGCGGCACGTGCGTGGGTCGCCGCACCGGCAGTCGAACGAGGCCTCCGCTTCTGTCCGGGAACGGATTTCTCGGACACGTGCGTTCCTTCGACGGCCGTACGGCACGACTCGCTTCGGCTCGTCTCGAACCTCTTCGGGTTTCTGCGTCCCGCGCGCCGTCTCTTTCCATCGTCGATGCGACGGCATATGGCTCAATTTCTCAAGCCTCTGCGTTGAAGCTGCGGGGACTGGGGCTTGGCTTCGTGTGCGAGACGCCGGACGTCGCGGCGGACGTCGCGTGGTGCCATCGCCGTTATGGCCCCGTGCGGCTCGTGACGGAACGCGCGCGCTGACGCCCACCAATCGTGGCACTTTCCTGTGGGCCGGGGACAGCCCCCCCCCATTCGGTGGGGCCTGTCCCCGGCCGAAGTGCGCACAACCTTCGCCTCGTTGTGGTATAATGGGAGGCATGAAAACAAGGAACAAGGAGACGGTCGGATGAACAGGAAAGCGCTGTGCGCCGTTCTCGGCGCAGTCTGCGACGTCGCGGCGAAGCACGACATGCGGCTCGTCGTCGGCCTCGTCACGGGCTGGATGAGCGGACGCTCCTTCGTCCCCGACGCCCTGCAGAACGGGCAGCGCCTCTGCGAGGGCGAGGCGCTCGTCTGGCAGGTGCGGTTCGTCCGCCACAGGGTATGTCCGTAAATGCGTCTGCGTTCGGGGCCTGTCCCCAGGAATTGTTGACATAATGCCTGTCATATGACGAATAACAGCAAGATTCGCGTGCGCCCGCGAGGTCGAATGCGCAAGACGGTGCTCGTCATCCAGTATCAGGAGAACGCTTCGGTCACCCAGGCGTGGATGCGCGGGTTCGTGCGCTATGCCAAGGTGGCGGGCTGGCGCATCGAGACGCTGGCCTATTCCGGCGAGCTGCGGGAGTTCCGGGAGGCGCGGGAGGCCGTCCGCTACCTGGCGCCGGATGGCGTCGTGTCGGCCTGCTACACGGCCGCGTTTGCCGATCATGTCCTGGGCGATGTCCCGCACGTCTGGTTCGATGCGCCGATCGACGAGATCCCGGCGACGGACTCGATCGTCTGGCACGACGACGCGGAGGCCGTCGAGCTGGCGGCGGACGAGCTGCTCAAGCTGGGGCTGCCGAATTATGCAGCTGTCGGCGACCAGCCGATTCGCAACTGGTCAAGGCGACGCATTGCGACGTTTTGCGAACGGGTCGGAAGCCTGGGTTTCGTGGCGCAGACGCTTGAGCTGGACGCCCCCGCCATTGACAAGATCGCCAGCCTGAGGCGGATCGAGCCTTGGCTGCAGTCCCTGCCGAATCCCTGCGGCGTGTTTGCGGTGAACGACCGAATCGGATCCTGCGTCATCACGGCGGCGAACCGTCTGGGACTGCGCATCCCCGAAGACCTCGCCGTCATCGGAATCGACAACGACGAGGACATCTGCCTCGCGACGCCCCCGCCGCTCTCGTCCGTGGCCACGGACAGGGAGAAGGGCGGTTTCCTGGCCGGCGAGGCTCTGGATCTCGTGATGCGCGCTCCGGCGCACGGGCCGGTTCGGAAGCCCTTCGGCACCCTTGGGCTGATTCGCCGCGCCTCGTCCGCGCCCCTGCGGACGCGCGTGAACGCCCGCGTAGCCGAGGCGAGCGCCTTCATCCGTGCGCACGCCTGCGAGGGGATAGGCGTCGATGAGGTCGCGCGGCACATGGGCTGTTCGCGGCGGCTGGCCATGACGCGCTACCAGGAGGCGACGGGGCGTTCGATCTTCAGCGAGATCCGCGACGTGAAGTTCGCGCACGTGCTGGCGTTGCTGGCGCGGCGCGACGTCCAGATCGGAGCCATCGCCAACCGGTGCGGCTGGAAGAGCCCGATGTCGCTGCGCACCTACTTCGAGAAGCGCATGGGCATGACCCTGCGCGCCTGGCGCGAGAAGCAGTGACAGCCTCTTTCTTTGTACAAAACTGGCTTTTTTTTGTTGCAAAAACAAGCCCTGCCGGCGTTCATCTTATGCTATAATGCCACCCATCATGGGCACTGGGACGGGCGCTTTTGTCTGTCCGCCCACGAAACAGCACAAACGAAAGGACGTCCGTCAAGATGAACAGCAAGTCTGCGGGAAATCCGCACCATGTCTTTGTTTACGCCACGCTTGCGGCGGGTCTGCTCGTGAGCGCGGAGAAAGCCTCGGCGGCCTACGCCCCGGCTCCGTCGCCGCTCATGACCGAATGGGGCAAAAAGGTGACGCCGGAGAACGCCTGGCGGGAGTATCCGCGCCCGCAGATGGTGCGCGAGGGCTGGACGAACCTGAACGGCCTCTGGGACTACGCCGTGACGAAAGGCGCGGAGGCGATCCCGGCGAAGTGGGACGGGAAGATCCTCGTGCCGTTCGCGCTGGAATCGTCCCTTTCGGGCGTGGGGCGGTTGCTGGACCCGTCGGAGATCCTGTGGTACCGCCGCACGTTCAAGGCAAATCCGCACACGGGCCGTCGGCTTCTCCTCTGGTTCGAGCAGTCCGACTTCCGCACGCAGGTGTTCGTCAACGGGCGCGAGGCGGGGCTTCCCCACGAGGGCGGCTTCCTTCCCTTCTCGTACGACGTCACCGAACTCGTGCGGGAGGGCGCGAACGAGCTTCTGGTGATGGTGTGGGACGCGACCAACGCCAGCCTCGGCGGCATCGGCAAGCAGGACGCCCAGCCGCACGGCTGCATGTACACGCGCGTCTCGGGGCTTTACGGGACGGTCTGGCTGGAGGAGGTGCCCGAGACCCACATCGCCGGCTACCGCGTGACGCCCGACATCGACGCCGGGACGGTGAGCTTCTCTTTTGACGTCGCCGGCTCCGGTCGCGCCGCGATGCCCGTCGAGGTGCGCGTCGGGGAGCTGCGCGCCGTGGCGGACGCGAACGGCGAGGCCTGCATCCGGATGCCCAAGGGATTCAAGCTCTGGAGCCCGGAGGAGCCGAATCTCTACGACTTCACGGCGACCTGCGGCGCGGACAGCGTCCGGGGCTACTTCGGCATGCGCAAGTTCGACATGGCGCCCGACGCGAAGGGCGTCCTGCGCTTCCGGCTGAACAACTCTTTCCGCTACATCCTCGGCACGCTCGACCAGGGTTGGTGGCCGGACGGCCTGCTCACCCCGCCGTCGGAGGAGGCGATGGCCTGGGACATCGGGCTGCTGAAGCGCGCGGGCTTCGACATGATGCGCAAGCACATCAAGGTCGAGCCGCGCCGCTACTATGCGCTCTGCGACCGGCTCGGCATCCTGGTCGTCCAGGACATGCCGTCGGGCTGGGGGAACCTGGAGGCGCGCTACGGCTTCTACCGCCGCGAGCTCAAGGGGATGATTGACCACCTCTACAACGTGCCGTCGATCGTGATGTGGGTCCCGTACAACGAGGCGTGGGGCCAGCCCGGGCCCGTCCAGACGCGCAACACGCTCCTCTGGACGCGGCGGTACGATCCAACGCGCCTCGTGGACGGCCCCTCGGGCTGGCGCGACTACGAGGGCGGCGACCTGGGCTGGAAGGACGGCGAGCGCGGCGCGACGCGCCACCGTCCGCCGGGCGAGGAGGAGGCGGGCGACGCCGTCGACCGCCACGACTACGGCGCGACGCCGGGCATGGCGCCCGTGAACCCCCGCCGCGCGAGCTTCCTCGGCGAGTTCGGCGGCATCGGCTGCCGCGTGGCCGGGCACCTGTGGACGACGAACGCCTGGGGCTACGGCGACACGGGCAGGGACGCCGACCTCAAGGCGTTCGAGACGAAATACGTGAACCTGATGGGCCATGTCGGCGGCCTGGCGGCGCAGGGGCTTGCGGGGAGCGTCTACACGCAGACGACGGACGTCGAGGGCGAGATCAACGGGCTTGTCACCTACGACCGGAAGGTCGTGAAGTTCGACCCCGCCGTGTTCGCGGAGGCCCACCGCCGCGTGCGCGAGGCGTACGAGGTGGTTTTGGAAAGGGTCTGGGAGGGCGAGCTGCCCAAGCGCTTCAAGAGCGGGGCGTGCGTCCCGTCCCTGTCGGCCCTTGGCCCGAAGTCCGAGCTTGTCAAGGGCGACCTCGCGCGCTTCGCGCGCGTCTGGGCACGCCTGGAGAAGGGCGAGCCCGTCCGCATCGCCGTGGTGGGCGGCTCGATCACGCAGGGCGCGGGCGCGTCCAAGCCCGCGAACCGCTACGGCGAACGGTTCGCCGCCGGATGGCGTCGCGCGTTTCCGGGAGCCAAAATCGACTTTGTCAACGCCGGCATCGGCGCGACGGGGTCGGACATCGGCGCGTTCCGCCTGTCGCGCGACGTGCTGGCGAGGAAGCCGGATGTCGTCGTCGTCGAGTTCTCGGTCAACGACGGCTGGGGCGACCGCTGGGCGGCGAGCTACGAGGGCGTCCTGCGGCAGCTTCTGAAGGCGCCCGGCGGCATCGCCGTCATCGCGCTCGGCATGGTCGGACAGGACGGGACGAGCGCGCAGGAATGCCATGCGCCCGTCGCGGCGCACTACGGAGTGCCGTACGTCAGCTACCGGGACGCGCTCTATCCGTATGTCAAGGCCGGGGCGGTCAAGTGGTCCGACCTGTCGCCGGACACCATCCATCCGAACGACGACGGGCACGCGCTTGCCGCCGCGCTCCTGAACCGGCGCCTGGCGAACGCCTATGCGGCGTTCAAGGCGTCCGGCCGCGCGCCGGCGGCGGTTCCGCCCCTGCCGAAGCCGATGTACGGCACGGACTTCGACGAGGGCGCGTTCGTCGAGATGAAGGACGTGAAGCCGCTGGAGAACAAGGGCTTCTTCCCCTTGCGGGACTGGTGCTGGGGCGAGGGGCTGGCCTGCACGAACGCGGGCGGCCGGCTGCGCTTTGAGGTCGAGGGCGCGACGGTCGCGCTCCTGTACCGGGTCGGCAAGGAGCCGTACAACTGGGGCAGGTTCTCCGTCAGGCTGGACGGAAAAGAGGTGGCGACGGCGATCGACGGCTACCGCGACCAGTGGTGGTGGTTTACGCCCTCGCTGTTCCTCTGCAGGAACCAGCCCGGACGGCATGTGATCGAAGTGGAGACGCTGGACGAGAAGAACGAAAAAAGCGTGGGCTTCGGCTGCCAGCTGACGGGCGTGCTTGTCTCGGGACAGTCGATACAGGCGGCTGGGGAGACGGGAAAATGACGAAAGGGGCGATGCTGGCCCTAAGGCGGAACCTCCGAGATTTTGGTCCCCAAAAACAAACAAAGAAAAGAAAGGAAACAGCAGTCATGAATGCACTGAAATCGTTGACGCGCGCGCGCCGCCGCAAGGTCTGCGCCGCCGTCGCCACGCTGGCGGCCGCCTCCGTCTGGGCGGCGAGTCCCGA
>DCMF01000047.1 GCA_002321305.1 Verrucomicrobia bacterium UBA1629
CAAAAAATCCCGGTCACTTGCCCTCAAATGACGCGCAACTTGACCGGGTCCTCGGCGACGACGCCGGACGCCTTGATCTCGGCCAGCGCCGCCTCCAGGTCGCGCGCCTTCGCCTCGTGCGTGAGGGCGACGACGGGCGCGTAGCCCGTCTCCACCGTGCCCGTCAGCGTCGAGGGGTCCTTCTGCGTCGCGGCGGAGATGGAGACGCCGTGCCGGCCGAGGATCGTGGCGATCGTGCCGAACGCCCCCGGCTTGTCCGCGACCATGAGCCGCACGTAGAACTTCGAGACGATGTCGCCCGCCGCGCGGAGCTTCAGCCGCCCCTCCGCGTAGGTCGGCACGCCGCGCGCGTAGCGCGTCTCGCCGTGGGCGAGGTTGCGCGCGATGTCGCCGATGTCGCCGACGACCGTCGAGGCCGTCGGAGCGCGCCCGGCGCCGCGCCCGTAGTACATCGTGTAGTCCGACATGTCGCCCTTCACCATCGCCGCGTTGAAGGCGTCGTTCACGCTCGCGAGCATGTGCGAGAACGGGATGAGCGTCGGATGCACCCCGACCTCCACCTCGTCGCCGTCCTTCGCGACGACCGCGAGCAGCTTGATGCGGTAGCCGAAGTCCGCCGCGTACCTGACGTCGATGCCGTCCAGGCTGCGGATGCCCTCGACCTGCACCTGCTCCAGCGTCGGCTGGAAGCCGTACGCGAGCGCCGTCAGGATGCACGCCTTGTGCGCCGTGTCGAAGCCGTCGATGTCGAGGGACGGGTTGGCCTCCGCATAGCCGAGCCGCTGCGCGTCCTTCAGCACCGCGTCGAACGGCGCGCCCTCGCGCTCCATGCGCGTCAGGATGTAGTTGCACGTGCCGTTCAGGATGCCGTGGATCGACTCGATGTCGTTCGACGAGAGCGCCTCGCGGACGACGCGGATGATCGGGATGCCGCCGCCGACGGACGCGCCGAAGTAGATGTCGACGCCGTTCGCCGCCGCCGTGTCGAAGATCTCGCGCCCGAACTCGGCCAGCAGCTTCTTGTTCGCCGTGACGACGCACTTCTTCGCGTTGAGCGCGTCCAGGACGAGGCTCTTCGCGATGCCCGTGCCGCCGATCGTCTCGACGACGATCTGCACCGCCGGGTCGGCGATGACGGACGCCGCGTCGGTCGTCAGCACGCCCGCCGGCACCGCGACGCCGCGATCCGTCGTGATGTCGAGGTCGGCGATCTTCCTCAGGGCGATGTCCACCCCCAGCCGCTTCGCCATCACGTCACGATGCTTCAGGAGACCGTCCGCCACGCCCGCGCCGACAGTCCCGAACCCCAGAATTCCGACTCCGATCGTCTTCATTTCTCGATGCCTTTCAATCGCCTTCAGAACTCCAGCGCCTCGTACATCTTCGCGAGGAACTCGGCGTAGGTCATGCGCGACTGCGTCATCGAGTCGCGCTCGCGCACGGTGAACGTGCCGTCGGCGACGGTCTGCGCGTCGACGGTGATGCACCACGGCGTGCCCGCCTCGTCCTGGCGGCGGTAGCGGCGGCCGATCGCGCCCGACACGTCCCACTGGCAGTTGACCTTCTTCTGGAGCTTCCTGAAGATCTCGCGCGCGATCCGGTCCTGGTCGGGATCCTTCTTGATGAGCGGGAAGATCGCGACCTTCACGGGCGCCACCTTCGGATGGAAGTGCAGCACGGTGCGGACGTCCTCCTTGCCCTTCTCGTCCGTCAGCTTCTGCTCCTCGTATGCCTCGCACAGGAGGGCGAGCATCAGGCGGTCGACGCCGGCGGACGGCTCGATCACGTGCGGCACGTACTTGCCGTCGAACAGGTTCTCGCAGAACGTCTTGGCCTGCGCCTCAATCGCGGCGACCTCGTCGGCGGAGAAGGCGATCTCCTTGCCGGCCTTGGCGGACAGCGCCTTCTGCCTGCGCGCGACCCACTCCTTCCGGGTCTTCGCGACGAACGCGGCCTTCTGCTCGTCGGAGAGCCGCTTGCAGGCCTGCTTCAGCGGATCGTCGAAGACGGTCTGCGGCACCTTCGAGTGGATCTGGTGCTGCGTGAGGTCGAAGTCGCTGCGCGCGGCGATGCCCTCCAGCTCCTGGCGGCCGAACGGGAAGTCGTACTCGATGTCGACGCAGGCGCGCGCGTAGTGCGCCAGCTCGTCCGGCTTCTGCCAGTACTCGACGAACCGCTCCGTCGGCAGCCCGACGGCGTTCAGGAACCGCTTGCGCTGCTCGACCCAGTACTTGTGCCAGACCTCCCAGCCCCAGTCGTCCTGCACGGGGCCGTTCAGGTCGGGTCCGTCGGCGAGCGTGACGACGTGGCCGTACTGCAGCTCGATCGCCTCGTCGGGGCGGATGAAGAACTCAAGCTCCATCTGCTCGAACTCGCGCGAGCGGAACGTGTAGTTGCGCGGCGTGACCTCGTTGCGGAAGCTCTTGCCCATCTGCGCGATGCCGTAGGGGACGGCCATGCGCGAGGTCGCCGTCACGTTCGTGAACTGCGCGAAGATCGCCTGCGCCGTCTCGGGACGGAGGTACGCGACGTTCGACGGGTCGTCGATCGGGCCGACGACCGTCTTGAACATGAGGTTGAACGGCTTCGGCTCGGTCAGCTCGCCGCCGCAGTAGGGGCAGAAGAACTCCGCCCCCGCGACCTTCGGCTGGGGCTTCTTCTTCTGGTCGGCGTAGATGTCCTTCACCTGGTCGGCGCGCATGAGCTTCTTGCAGTCCTTGCACATCGTCATCGGGTCGGCGAACGTGTCGAGGTGGCCCGACGCCTTCCAGATCTTCGGGTGCATGATGATCGTCGCGTCGAGGCCGACGACGTCCTCGCGCCCGCGCACCGTGAACTGCCACCACGCCTGCTTCACGTTCTGCTTCAGCTCGCAGCCGAGCGGGCCGTAGTCCCAGAACCCCGGCATGCCGCCGTAGATCTCGGAGGAGTGATAGATGAACCCGCGGCGCTTGCACAGCGCGCTCAGGGCGTCCAGCGACGACTTGTTCTCTTCTGCCATAGTGGTTGTATTATATCAAATTATCGGTCTTGGCCTTGGCCGGATGCGGTTTCGCAAACCGGCGGACGCCTCGAAGCGCCTTCTCGCCCACGATCAGCTCTTTTTCTTCTTCGCGTCGCTGCGGACGTCGTCCTCGGTGCCCATCACGCCGTCCTCGCCGGCGGACTTGATGATGACCTTTTTGCCCTTCGTCTCCATCTCGTACTTGTTGTCCCACGGGTCGTAGAGGCCCTTGTCGCTTTCGAGGATCGGCTCTTCGCCCTCCGTGAGCTGGTCGAGCGAGGTCGGCAGCTTCTTGTGCTGGATGTAATAGGTCGTGCACGCCTCGTGCAGCGACTGGACGCCCTGCTCGGCCGCCGTCTGGCGCGCCTTGCCGATGTTGCCGATGACGTTCTGCACGGCAATCGTGCCCAGGATGCCGAGGATGGCCACGACGACCAGCAGCTCGACAAGCGTAAAGCCAGCCTTCATCGACTGGACGACCGCGTTCTCTTCGTTCTTCTTCATCATTTCACTTGCTCTCCGTTGAGGTGTGGGCGGACGCGGCAACCGCTGCCGCCCCCGCGTTCTGTTTCCGTTGACATTCTTCCGACGCGCCGAAAAGCCCCCACGCCGTCCACCCCAGCAGGGCGGCGACGAGCGCGAGCAGGATCGCGTAGAGGGCCGCGTCCGACGTCTTCGCGCACTTCGTGAAGCCGCGCGCCCGCTTCATCGAGAAGCGGATCGGACGGTTCACCGCCCAGCCCGAGGCGTTCAGGATCGCGCCGAGGTCGCGGCGGCGCAGCTTGAACCACGTGAGGATCACGCTCGGCAGCGAGACGACGAGGACGATCGCCAGCACGGCCGCGAGCAGCTGCCACGGGCCCATGCCGCGCACGACCGCCGCGACGGACGCCACCGCCGCGCCCGCCATGCCGACGCCGATGCCGATCGCCGCGACGGAGCTCGCGAGCGCCGCCCCGCCGGCCTCGGCCGACGCCGCGCCCTTCTGCACCTTCTCGACCGACTTCGCCTGACGGTCGCCGAGGAACCTCTTCACGGCCTCGGCAAGGCCCGCGCCCAGCTTCCGCCACGGCGCCCAGAACGCCTCCGTCAGCGAGACCTGCGCCTCGACGACCCGCGTGACGACCGCCTCCCAGTCGACGCCGTCGCGGTCGTAGAAGACGCCGTTGCGCCCCGCGTAGAGACCGCCGATCGTCCCCGCCGTCACGAGCGCGCAGACCGTGCGCTCGGCGCCGTCCTGCGGACGCTTCAGCTTCAGGTAGAGGACGCAGCAGTCGGACTTGCCCGACAGCGCGGCGTGCGCCGCCTCGCTTTCGACATGGAAGCAGAGGTCGAGTTCCTTGCCGTCGATCCGCAGCGTCCCCGTCTGGAAGATCGCCAACGCCGTCTCGTCGTAGAGGCGATCCATCGTCACGTAGTTCTGCAGGAACTCGCCGAGGAAGATCCTGTACCGCAGCAGCCGCTCCTCTTCGACGAGCGCGGCCTTCGCCTCGGCGTGGACGGCCGGCTCCGCCGCGCGCCAGGCGCGGAACGGCGCGAACGCCGCCTTGACGGCCTTCCAGTCCATCCGCGTCAGCGCGCCCCTCTCGCCGAGGACGGGGCGGACGCACTTTTCCGCAAACGCGCGGATCGCCTCCAGGTGCTTCGGGTTGAGGCGGTCCTTCAGCGGCAGTACCCTGTCCGGCTCCTCCGTTACGAGCGGCAGGTCGTCCGGCGGCGTGAAGAACGCCTCGACGACCGGCTCGACGGCGGCGAGCGCGGCTTCGGCCGCCGAAGTGTCCGCCCCGCAGACGGCGACCGCCGATGCGCGCCCCTGCGCCTCCCAGTCGGCGCGCGCGGCCTTCTCGGCCTCGGTCAGCGCCAGCTTCTCGAGGTCGGCCTGCTTCGCGAGATTCGCCGCAAGGGCCTTCTCGTCGTCCGCATGGTCGCCGAAGAGGTCATCGACCGCAACGCCCTTCGCCTTCAGGAAGTCGATCGCGGAGAGCACCTCGTCCGTGCGGATGCGCCCGTCGCCGTTCGCGTCCAGGAGCGCGAGCGTCCGCGCGTCGAACCGCAGCCCCTTGACGGGACAGGAAATCGCGTACCAGTCCTTCAGGTCGTCTGGAATCTTGAAATCCATCTTGTCACTCTTCTCCACCTGTCTGTTGAGTCAATGCCGCGTATTATACCAAATTTCGCTGCCCGTTCGCCAAAGTCTGCACGCGGCAAAAAAGAGAGGCGCGCGAAAGCTTCGCGCGCCCCCTTTGCTCGCAGGCACAGAGCTCAGTTGAGTTCCATGCGACCGCGGCGGCTGCGGTTGCGGATGCGGGCGCGCTGGGATTTCTTGCGCGCCTTCACGCACGGCTTCTCGAAGTAGCGGTCGTCGCGGAGCTTCTTGATGAGGCCCTCCTTGTCGAGAACCTTCTTCAGACGCTTGAGACCGCGCTCGACGGACTCGCCCTTCTTGAGCTTAAGCACGATTGCCATTGTCACACACCCCCTTTCGAGATTGGCTTAGGAGGTGAATTACTTGGCCTCGGCGGCCGGCGCGGCCTCGGCGGCCAGCGCGGCAGGCTCGCCCGCCGTGACCCACTGCAGGACGCACATTTCCGCCGCGTCGCCCCGGCGCGTGCCGAGCTTGACGATGCGGGTGTAGCCGCCCTTGCGGTCCTTCATCGACGGCGCAATCTTGTCGAAGAGCTTCTGCACGGCCTTCGGGTCGAGCAGACGGGAAGCCGCGAGACGACGGGCCGCGAGGTCGCCCTTCTTGGCGACCGTCACGATCTTGTCCGCGTCCTTGCGCGCTTCCTTGGCCTTCGGCAGGGTCGTCTTGATCGACTCCGCGAGGATGAGGTTGGTGACGAGGCTCTTCATGAGCATCTTGCGATGCTTGGAAGAACGCCCGAATTTCTTCATGACTCTCTGATGACGCATGTCTGCAATTCCTTACTTCTTCGTGGTGTCCTGAACGTCCTTGGCTTCGGCCTCCTTCTCGGATTCCGGCGCCTTGGCCTCAGGCGCCTTGGCTTCGGGTTCCTTGTTATCGGCCTCCTTGCTCTCGGCGGCCGACTCCTTGGCGTCCTTGCCCTTGGCGTCCTTCTTCTTGTCGTCTTTCTTCTTCTCCATCAAGTCCGGATCGAACTTGAAGCCCAGCGAAAGGCCCATCGTCACGAGCTTCGCCTTGATCTCCGTGAGGGATTTCTTGCCGAAGTTGCGGTACTTGAGCATGTCCGCCTCGGTCTTCGAGATCAGCTCGCCGACCGTGGAGATGTTCGCGTTGTTGAGGCAGTTCGCCGCACGGACGGACAGCTCGACCTCGTTCACGGACATGTTCACGAGCTTGCGGAGACGTTCGCGCTCGTCGGCGTCATTCCGGTCGGCCGGGACGAACTCAAGCGTCTGCGCACCGTCATAGTCGACGAACACGTCAAGGTGGCGGCGGAGAACGGCACCCGCCGTCTTCAGCGCGTCTTCGGGCGAAATGCGCCCGTCCGTCCAGATGTCGAGGACAAGCTTCTCGTAGTCGGTACGCTGGCCGACGCGGGTGTTCTCAACGAGGAAGTTCACGCGCGTGACCGGAGAGAAGATCGAGTCGATCGCGATGCGGCCGATCTCCTGGTCCGGCTTCTTGTTGCCGTCCGCCAGGCAGAAGCCGCGCCCCGTGCGGACGTCGCACTCGATCTCGAATTCGCCGTCCACGTCGAGCGTGCAGATCTCCTGCTTCGGGTTCAGCACGATGACGTTGTTGCCCTGCGCGAACGCCTCGGCCGTCACCGTGCAAGGCCCGTGGGCCTTGAGCGAGATCTTCTGCGTCTCGCGGGTGTAGGTCTTGAGGACGACGCGCTTCAGGTTGAGGATGATGTCGGTGACGTCCTCCGCACAGCCCCGGATCGTCGAGAACTCGTGGCTGACGCCTTTGATCTTGACGGACGAGATCGCCGCCCCCTCGATCGAGCTCAGAAGAACACGACGGAGGGAGTTGCCGATCGTCCGCGCATAGCCGATTTCGAACGGTTCCGCGACGAAACGGGTGTATGTCGCGGTCTTGCCTTCGTCCAGCACCTGGACGTTATGCGGCATCTCGAAAGGGCTCAAACGGATAGGCATGTGTTACTCCCCTTGATAGGTTGACGATGAGACCCCGGTTAGCGGGAGTAGAGTTCGACGATGGCCTGCTCGTCGACGACCGGCGCGATCTGCTCGCGCGTCGGGACGGCCAGGATCTCGGCCTTGAGGTTGGCCTTGTCGAACTGCATCCACACGGGCAGCTGCGCACCCGTCGCGGCCTCGACCGAACGGCTCGCGGCGTCCTTCGACTTCGCGGCGTCCTTGACGGCGACGACATCGCCGACCTTGAGGACGTGCGAGGGGATCGCGGCCTTGCGGTCGTTCACGAGGATGTGCCCGTGCAGCACGAACTGGCGCGCGGCGCGGCGGCTCGGCGCGAGCCCGAGGCGGTAGACGATGTTGTCCAGGCGCATCTCGAGCATCTGCAGCAGGTTCTCGCCCGTGACGCCTTCCTTGCGGAGAGCCTCCTCGAAGAAGCGGTGGAACTGCAGCTCGCCCATGCCGTACTGACGGCGGAGCGACTGCTTCTGGCGCAGCTGGCTGCCGTATTCGGACATCTTCTTCATGCGGCGGCCGACGTGCATGCCGGGCGCCCCCGTGCCCTGTTCGATCGGGCACTTGGCCATGTAGCAACGCGCCCCCTTGAGGAAGAGCTTCTGCCCTTCGCGGCGGCACTGACGACAAACGGGACCAGTATAACGACCCATGATTAGACCCTCCTGCGCTTGCGAGCGCGGCAACCGTTGTGCGGCACCGGCGTGGTGTCGGTAATCTGCGTGACGCGGATGCCCGCCGCCTGGATCGCGCGAACCGCGCTCTCGCGGCCGGCGCCGGCGCCCTGCATGCGCACCTCGCATTCGTGCATGCCCTTGGCGACCGCAACGCGCGCCGCGTCCTGCGCGACCATCGTCGCCGCGAACGCGGTGGACTTGCGGGAGCCCTTGAAGCCCGCCTTGCCGGCCGAGCTCCAGCTGATCACGCCACCGCGCGCATCCGCGATGGAGACCTGGGTGTTGTTGAACGTCGAGCGGATGAACGCGATTCCGGCCGGAATCGACTTGCCCGACTTCTTCGCCTTGGCCTCGGCGGCTTCGCCCTCGGCGGCCGGCGCGGCGGCGGCGGGCGCCTCGACGGGCGCGGCCTCTTTCTTGATTTCTTCTGCCATAGTCAGATTCCCCCCTTAGCGGCCGGCCTGCTTCGGCATCGCGATCGAGACGCGCTTGCCGCCCTTGCGGGTGCGGGCGTTCGTCTTCGTGCGCTGGCCGCGGACCGGAAGGCCCTTCTTGTGACGGAGGCCGCGGTACGACCCGATCTGGATCAGGCGGCGGATGTTCTGCGAAACCTCGCGGCGGAGGTCGCCTTCGACGCGGAAATGCTCCTGAATGTACGTCGTGATCGCGTGGATCTCGTCCTGAGTGACGTCGTCCGCCTTCTTCATCGGATCGACCTTGACCGCCGCCAGCACGTCATCGGCGCGCTTCGGCCCAATACCGTGGATATAACGGAGCGCGAAGCGAATGTGCTTCTTGCCCGGAATGTCCACACCCATCAGTCTCGGCATGTTTCTTCCTTACCTTTCTTAACCCTGACACTGCTTGTGGCGCGGGTTGGTGCAGATCACGCGCACCACGCCCTTGCGGCGGACGATGCGGCAGTTCTCGCAAATGCGACGAACGGAACTACGTACTTTCATTATGTTGTTTACTCTCTAGAGTGGTCGAATGGGTGCGTAGTATATCAAAAAGTGCGCTTCCTACGCAAGGGGGGAGTCAACCATAAATT
>DCMF01000019.1 GCA_002321305.1 Verrucomicrobia bacterium UBA1629
GAGCGGCCTCGGCGTCTCACTGAAACAAGACGGGGAGCGGGCGACGTCCTCCGAGCGGCGCATGGGGCGCGGCAAGTTCGCGAGCGTCCGCGTGGACGTCTCCCGCTCGTCCGGCGGCGTCCGCGTCGCGCTCTCCGTCTCGAACCCGCACGGCGCGGTCGGGGACTCGGAGGCGTTCGCCGCGATGATGGCGCGGACGTTCGCCGACACGTGGACGGCGATCCGCGACGACCTCGGCGAAGGTGCGCCGCCCTTCCGCCTCGTCGACGGCGAGGGGTGCGCGGGCGCGTTCGCGGGCGCGCCGGAGCGTCTGCGCGTCGCGGCGGCGGACGCGCGTCGGGCGGAGTGCCCGAACCGCCACGGCGACTACTGCGCGCCGATCAGCCCGACGTGCCCCTGCTACCGCGACGGACGCTGCGTCGAGATCGCCGAATGCCCCGCGCCCGAAGAACCCCGAAAGGAAACGAAATGAAAAGAGAGCAAACCTACGCGACCGTCTGCTCCGGCATCGAGTGCATGAGCGCGGCCTGCCAAGACCTTCCCATGCGGCCCGTCTTCTTCTCGGAGATCGAGCCGTTCCCCTGCGCCGTCCTGAAGCACCGCTTTCCCCACGTCCCGAACCTCGGCGACATGAGCAAGATACACATCAACGAAAAAGGAGAAATCACGAATGGAACATCAACTGTCGTTCTTCCCCCAGCTGGGCTTGACGTCCTCGCCGGCGGCACGCCCTGCCAGGACGTCTCGAACGCCGGGAAGCGGCGCGGAATGGCCGAGGGGAGCGGAACGCGCTCCAGCCTCGCGTTCGAGTTCGTGCGGCTCATCCGCGAGCTGCGCCCCCGCTACGTCGTATGGGAGAACGTGGCTGGAGTACTCACCGACGAATCCTTCCCGCAGTTCCTCCGCGCGATTGCTGACTGCGGGTACGGTGTCGCCTACAGGACGCTCGACGCCCAGTACGTCCGGTGCGCGGATATCGACCTGCCGGATGGAGGAGTGGTGCGGCTGGAGCGTGCCGTCCCGCAGAGACGGCGGCGTGTGTGGGCTGTCGGATGTGCTGGAGCGGACGTCGGAAAGGCATCTGAAGTACTTTTTGAGCCGCTAGGCGTGTGCGGGGATCGTCCGCCGCGCCGGGTCGCGGGGCAAGGCCCTGCCCGCGCTCTTGTCGGACGCGCTCGCGTACCAGATGGCGTGGTGGGAGGCGCAGCCGCAAGCAGGGGAAACGGCGTAGGCGCGAAGGAGGGCGTCGCCTACACGCTCGACACCGTCCAGCCGCAGGGCGTCGCGGTGAGCATCGCGACAAAGCAACAGGCCATGACCGTCACCGAGGAGTGCGGCGCGACGCTCGAAGCGTCCTGCTACAAAGAGCCGCAGGGCGTCGCGGTGGCAAGCGGCTTCGACCCCTACGAGGCCGGAGGCGTGAAGACGCTGAACGCGGGCCACGCGGGAACGGTCGTCAACAACCCGCTCGTCGTGGAGACGTTCGTCAAGGTCTCCCACGCGCACGGCAGGGACGGCGCGGGCGAACGCTGGGATCGCGGCGAGTGCGCGGGGACGCGCAACGCCATCGAGGGCGGCGACGGGCGTTCGCAGGAGTGCGTCGTCGAGGCGCGAGGCCCGTCCTGCGGCGAGGGCGCAAGCCCCTCGCGCGTCGTCACGAACTCCAACGGCGCGGATGTCTGCCCGACGCTTTCGCGAGACTGCCGATCAACAGGAAAACAGATAGAGAAGAACGGCGGCTACGTCCTCGAAAGGCGCGAACCGCTCGCGACGCACAACTTCGAGTGCTACGACAACGCACAGGGCGTGTCCGTCACGCTCGGCGCGAAGCGGGCGCACGACACGTTCGCGGTCGAGGGGCCGCTCGGCTTCAAGTGCAACCCGTCCGAGAAGACGCGCGGCATCGGCGACGAGGTGGAGGTCACGCCGCGCCTCTCCTCCTCCTCGTGCGACGCGTCCGTGGCGTTCGGCATCAGACAGGGCAAGCCCGGCGGCGGCAAGGGCGCTCTCCTGTCGGAGGAACGCGCCCTGTGCGTCGGCGCGGGAGCGGAGCAGTCCGTCCTCATCCCCGACGTCGCGTCCATGCGCTACGTCGTCAGGCGCCTCACGCCGACCGAGTGCGAGCGGCTGATGGGGCTTCCCGACGGGTGGACCCTCCCCGCGTTCCAACCTGTCGAGATTACCGACAGGTTGGTCGACGAGTTCCGCCGCATCCACGACACGTTCGGCGCGGTCATGGCGGGCTACGCGGGCAAGCCGCCGCCGAAGCCGAAGACCGACGCGTGGGTGCGCAAGTGGCTGGAGCGGATCGCAGACCCCGCGACCTGCCCCGATGCGCCGCGATACAAGGCCTGCGGGAACGGGATGTGTACAAATCAGGTGCGCTGGATATTCCTGCGCATCCTCGCGTCCGAGGGCATCGACCCGTGGAAGGACGCACAGCAGACCTATTTGAACTAACACAGACAAACTGAAACAGGCAACGAAAAGGACAGACAATGAACGAGAAAACAATCCAATGGCCGCGCGCCAAGTACTGGACGCACAGCTTCAACCCGGTCGTCGGGTGCGCGAAGGAATCCGAGGCGTGCCAGAACTGCTACGCCGAAGCCGTCGCCCGACGCTTCGGCATGACCGACGGGCGGTTCACCCCCGTGCGAAAGCCGTCGGCCAAGATGCCGAAGACGGGCGTCGTCTTCTGCGGGAACATGACAGACCTCTTCGGGAACTGGATCGACGACGAGGAGCTGGAGGCGTGGGTGCGCGGAATGTGGCAACGGTTCGGAAACGGCGGAAGGCGGCCGGCCGAACCCTGTGCCGCGACGTACCTGTGGCTCACGAAGCGCGCCGCCCGCATGGCCGATTTCGTCGCCCGCCACGGCGAGCTGTGCGCGAACGCGCTCTGGGGCATGACCGCCGAGAGCCAGCTCCGCTATGACGGACGCATCGGAGACTTCCGAGCCGCGTTTCCGTCCGGGGACTGCCACGGCTGGCTGTCGGCGGAACCCCTGCTCGGCCCCATCGACCTTCAGCTCGGCTACGTCGCGTCGGAAGACATCCCCTTCTCGTGGATCGTCGTCGGGTGCGAGAGCGGCCCGAAACGCCGCCCCTGCAAAGTCGAGTGGGTGGAGAGCGTCGTCGGACAGGCCGTGGCGCGCGACATCCCCGTGTTCGTCAAGCAGCTCGACATCGACGGCAGATGCGAGACGGACATCGCGAAGTTCCCCGCACACCTCCGAATCCGGCAGATGCCGTGGGAGATGAGATGCTGGTCGAGACTGGAGATGGCGAAATGGGAGCGCGCCGCCGGACAGGCGGCGGGGAAGTGACAAGCAAGCCAACAGCAGAAAGTCAGACACCATGGACGCAAGGGACAGAAACAGGCTCTCGCTCTGGCGCAGGTTCGACGCCACGGCAGACCAGCCGCAGGCAAAGGGCGACGGCTACGTCGGCGAGAACGACTTCCACATACGCGGCTCGATGTGGCCAAGCCGGAAAGGCATGAACGCCAAGGGGCCGTGGCAGGTGTGGAAGGTCTCGCTCCAGCCCGCGCAGGGCGAGACGCGCAAGCTCGTCGCCGTGCCGCCGGAACTCCTGGGCCGCGTGATGGCCATCGTCAACGGGACATCCGGCGACACGCCGCCGGAACCAATCGGAGAGGCGGAGGGCGGCGCGGGCGACTGCCCGTTCTGACGACAGATGACGCTCGACGAATACAGGAGGCACTTCGCGAAGCCGTCCGGCGGCCACGGCATGGACTACACCCGCTGGCACGCCGGATGGCGCACCATCGGCGGCAAGCGCAACTACTACCGCTCGCGGTGGGAGGCCAACTACGCCCGCTACCTTGAGTTCCTGAAGCGCGGCGGCGTCATCCTCGAATGGCGGCACGAGCCGAAGACGTTCTGGTTCGACGGCATCCGGCGCGGCGTCTGCTCGTACCTGCCCGACTTCGAGGTCAGCTACCCGGACGGGCGGACGGCCTACCACGAGGTCAAGGGGTACTTCGACCCAAGAAGCCGGACGAAGCTGAAGCGCATGGCCAAGTACCACCCGGACGTCGAGGTGCGCGTCATCGCGCGGCGCGAGTACGCCGAGATCAGGCGAAAGGCGTCCGCGCTCCTTCCGGGATGGGAGTAGGTTCCGATTCGGCGAGAGGGTTGCGGCTACCTGATGACAAACTGGCCGACTGCAGGAGGACAGACCACATGGCGACAAGAAGGACAGCAGCGAGGAAAGGCAAGACGTGCGCGGACATCGGATGTCCGCTCGCGAACGGCGAGGACGGGGGCGCGTGCCGCGACTGCCCCGGGCCGGGCTTCTTCACGCAGCACCACGAGTGCGACAAGTGCCGCTTTCACGGCAAGGGGGACAGGCGGTGCGTCGCCTGCCTCGGCCCTGCCGACACGCCGAGCCACGGCGGCGCGAGCCACGTCTCCATCGACGCCATGCCTGACGGCGGCGAGAGGATCATGGAGCAGAGGCTCGACACGTCCGCCGCCCCCGCCCGCATCGACCTTTCCGAGGGCGAGTCCGACGTCGCCCACAGGGTGATGGCGTTCTTCGTCGCGCTGGAGATCGACGAGTTTGCGCTCGTCAAGCACCTCGTCGCGGGCGGCAACCTGAACACCTACGCCTCCATCAACAACAAGCCGCGCCAGTACGTCTGGAAGATGGCCAAGGCCATGATGGCGCGCGCGCCGGAGATCCGCGCCATCGTGAAGGAGCGCAAGCAGCCGAACGGGCGCGTCCTCGCCCCGCGCGGAGCCAGCCCGTTCCAGCTCTCGCTTTTCTGAAGCAACAGCCAAAACAAGGAGAAACACCAACATGAAAGAGCTATCCAAGATCAGCAAACTTCTTCAGGCGATGAAGGTCGAGATCGTCGCCGTGGGCACGCTCGTCCCGTACGGGAACAACGCCCGGAACAACGAGGAGGCCGTGCCCGGCGTCATGGCGTCGATCCGGCAGTTCGGGTTCAAGAACCCGATCCTCGTCGACCGGGACAACGTGATCATCGAGGGCCACACGCGCCGCCTCGCGGCGATGAGGCTCGGCATGAAGGAGGTGCCCGTCATCCGCGCGCTCGACCTCACGAAGAAGCAGGTCGCCGCCCTGCGCCTTGCGGACAACAAGCTCTCCGAACTGTCATCGTGGGACTTCGACAAGCTCGACAGGGAGCTTGCGGCGATCGCCGAGATGGACGGCGACGACCTCGACATGGGCGAGATCGGCTTCCCCTCGCTGGACGACGACCCGCTCCTCTCCGAAGACGCCGCGCCCGCCGAGGGCGATGAGGGCGGCGACGCCCAGCCCGGCGTAGCCGTCCCGACGGACGGCGGCGCGAGGGTTCCCGGCGTCGGCGGCACGCTCCCGCCGGAGCTGGCCGGACAGAAGCTGACCCCGGACGCGCAGGAGAAGATCGACGTGGAGGCCCAGACGAACAAGGAGCGCGTCATCATCGTGTTCGACCCTGCCCAGCGGGCTGAACTGGCGGCAATCCTCGGATTCGTCCCCGACAAGGTCGTGTACAGGCTGGAGGAAGTCATCGCCAGTGGACGGCAACCCGCGTGACGCCATGCGCGCAGTGAAGACCATCTACCTTGGCGGCGTTCCGGCCAGCGGAAAGACGACCGTCTTCCGCGCCGTCAGGGATGCGCTCTTCCCCCGCGCCACCGCGTTCCGCCACGGCCTGTGCCGGGGCGTCGCGAGCGGCCCGTTCAGGATGGTGGGGGTGTTCGACGGATCGACGTTCGAGGGGACTGACCGCCTCTCGAACTGCGTGATCGACGACGCCCTCGACTACGTGGCCGAACTGGAGCGCGACGGGCGGAGGCGCGTCGTGTTCGCGGAGGGCGACCGCCTCTTCTGCGAGCGGTTCCTCCGCGCGACGCGGGCCGAGGCCTACGTCGTGGAGGCGTACGCCCGCGTGCTGGCCGCCCGCAGGGCGGCGCGCGCGGCGTCCGGCGACGGGCAGACCGCCCACTTCCTGAAGTCGAAGCGCACCAAGGTGGACAACCTGCGCCGGAGGCGCGGCATCCGCACGCTGTGGAACAACACGCCGGAAGACCGAGACCGGATCGTCAATCTCCTCGTGTCGAGGGCAAGACTATGGACAGAACAGACAATTACCTGAAGTACCACGCCGACAGTTCGCGCGTGATGGACATCGACATCCAGGTGGAGGCCGTCGACTTCCTCTGCCGCAACCGCTTCCGGCTGACGCGCGAGCAGCGGCTGTGGCTCTCGTTCCTCTTCGCCACGACGTACTGCATGGCCACGGCGTGGTACGTCTTCCGGCGCGTGCCGACGTTCGACTGCATGGCGCCGGACGAGCTGGAGAGGTGGTGGCGGGCCGAGCGGCAGGGGCTCCTGTTCCAGACCGACCGGGCGTGGATCCGCTCGCGCAACCAGTTCTGCGAGGTCGTCGCCACCTACCGCGCGTTCGTGGAGAAGCACTCGCCGCGCGCGCACAGCCAGTTCGAGGCCCTTTCCGCCGTCATGGCCCCCGGACGGACGCCGCAGGAGAGGTACGGGCATCTGGTGCGGGACACGCACATCTTCCAGTTCGGACGCTTCGCCATGTTCCTCTACTCGGAGCTCCTGTTCCACGCCGGGCTACCCGTCCAGCCCGTCCTCGACCTCGCAGAGGCGCGCTCCGTGCGCAACGGCGTGGTGTTCGCGATGGGGCTGGAGAGGACGGCCTACGCCGGACGCAACGGGCGCGAGGCGACGCCGGAGGAGCTGGCCACGCTGACAGCCGGGCTGGAACGCATCGTCGCCGCCGTGCAGGGGCTGGACATCCTGCCGCGCCACCGCTCGCTGTGGTCTGTCGAGACGACGCTCTGCGCCTACAAGAAGTGGCACCTCGGCAAGCGGTACGTCGGCTACTACGTCGAGCGCACGGTCAGGGAGGTCGTGAAGATGCAGGGGCTGCACCCCGGCTTCGACTTCGGGCCGCTCGTGGACTTCGCCCGTCGATACTACCCGGAGCAGACGAGGAGGATCGCCCATGCCTGACAGGATGGTGTGGAGGCCGTTCAGCCGCGCGCGCAGGAGCGACATCCGGCTGCTGGAGCGCATCTGCCGCGAAAGCGGGAGCGAGAGCGTCAGGCGGCACGCCGCGTTCCTGCGCACGGCGGTCTGGCACACGGAGGCGCACCCGGAGAACCTGTGGTGCGAAATCCTCAACGACGCGGCGTTCTATATGTGCACGAGGTGCCGGACGCACGTGCGCGGCGTCGACACGGTCGTCATGGAGCGCTACCATGGGCGCGGCTGGGGCAAGGCGCTCAACGACAGGCGGCTGGCGCGCATGATGGCCGCCGGGATACCGCTCTTCAGGTTCAGGACGAACAGGGACGGCAGCGCGCTCGGCTTCTGGCTGAAGCAGGGGGCGAGGATCGTCGGCGTGCGCGGCGGGGACTACGAGATGGAACTTCGCATTGACTTGGAAACGGCAAGGAAGGAATGCGTACGATGAAGAGAAACGAGCAGATGCTGGCGGACCCGCAGCACGACGGGATTCTCCTGAAGGGGCACTACTCCAGCCCGCGCTGGACGCAGGAGATCGCGGACTGCTCCATGCCCATGACGTTCGACACCTACTCGAACTGCTCGTTCAACTGCCTCTACTGCTTCAGCCAGTTCCAGCGGCAGAACGGGACGGCGGGGCTGACCTACCGCGCCAAGCAGATCAGGGTTGCGCCGGTCGAGAAGATCAAGGAGCTGTTCAGGAACCCGTCGCCCGACAACCCCGCCATCCCGGCGTGGCTCAGGCAGTTCGTCCCCTACGTCGCGCAGCGGCGCGTCATGCAGTGGGGCGGGCTCTCCGACCAGTTCGACGGCTACGAGCGCCGCTACGGGAGGACGCTGGAGCTCCTGCGCTTCTTCAGGGAGATCGACTACCCGCTCTGCTTCTCGACCAAGAGCGTCTGGTGGACGAAGGACGAGCGGTACATGGAGCTGTTCAGGGGCCAGCGGAACTGGAACGTGAAGTTCTCCATCATCACGCTGGACGAGCGCAAGGCGCGGCTCATGGAGGACGGCGTGCCCTCGCCGCGCGAACGGCTCCTCGCCATCGAGCGCGTCGCGAACGCCGACGCCGGGGGCGCGACGCTCCGGCTCCGCCCCTTCATCATCGGCCTCTCGACGCCGACCTACCTCGACCTCATCCAGCAGGCGGCTGACCACGGCGCGACGGCCATGTCGACCGAGTTCTTCTGCGCGGACATCCGCTCGAAGTCGCTGCGGGCGCGGATGCCGCTCTTCAACCAGCTCTGCGGGTTCGACGTGTTCGCGTTCTACAGGAAGCACAGCTCGAACAAGGGCTACATGCGCCTCAACCGCAACGTCAAGAGGCCGTTCGTCGACCGCATGGAGGCGAAGTGCCGCGAGGTCGGGATGCGGTTCTACGTGAGCGACGCGCACTTCAAGGAGCGGTGCTGCAACGGCTCGTGCTGCGGGCTCGCGGAATCCTGCAACTACTCGCGCGGACAGTTCTGCGAGGCCCTTCAGATCTGCAAGCGCAACGGCGTCGTCCGCTGGAGTGACATCAGCGCGGACGTCGAGTCCCTGCTCGGCGGCTTCGCGTGGCGGCACGCGAGCGGGTTCAACACGAACTCCAGCGAGCTGAAGGCGAAGTTCTACGACGAGACGATGGCCGACTACCTGCGCTGGCTCTGGAACAGCCCGATGGCGGGACAGTCGCCCTACACGATGTTCGGCGGCATCATGAAGCCCGTCCGCCGCGACGCGGACGGCAATCTCGTGTACGTCTGGAACGGCACGCGCGACGGCGCGGCTGCGGAGGCCGCCCCGCCCGAGACCATGTGCAAATGACAAGCGGGCCAATGGAGAGAGAGCATGAACATGGAGCAGAAGGCATGGGAAGCGAAACCGGGAAAGCATCCGTGGGCGCGGCTTCAGGCCCGGTCGCGTGGTGGATGAGGAACCACGCCTGTATGCCGCGCGACCGCGCGCTCGTGGAGAGGCTTTGGGAAAGGCAAAAGGAAAACCAAGACAAGAAAGGACAGACAGGAAATGACGCAGACATCCGAATGGGTCAGCCCCGGACACCCCGACAAGGTCGCGGACGCGATCAGCTCGCGCATCCTCGACTACTGCCTTGAACACGACCCCGCAACGCGCTTCGCCGTGGAGTGCCAGATCAAGGACAACCACGTCTGCCTCGGCGGCGAGGTCACGTCCAATGCGATCCTCGACGGCCATGCGCTCGCGTTCCTCGCGCGCGACGCGGTGGAGCGCATCGGCTACACGCAGGACTACCACGACCTCTGGGGCCTCGACAACACGATCAGCCCGCGCGACCTCCACGTCATGGCGAACATCGGACAGCAGTCGCCCGACATCGCGCAGGGCGTGGACAGGGGCGTGGGCTGGGGCGACCAAGGGATCTTCTGGGGCATGGCCACGCCCGAAAGGGAGTTCGGCTACCTCCCGCGCGACTACTACTGCGCGCGAGCGCTCGGACAGCACCTCTATGCGCTCTCGCTCCAGCGCAGGCTCCCCATCGGCCTCGACATCAAGACGCAGGTCGAGACGTGCGACGACCTCGTGCGGCAGGTCATCGTGGCCGCGCCCTGCGCAACGGACAGCGCCACAGACCTCCTGCGCGACGAGATCACGGCGTTCGTCGTCGACTGGCGCACGGCCCCCGACTTCGAGATCGTCGTCAACGGCACGGGCCGCTACGTCCGCCACGCCTCGCAGGGCGACTGCGGCACCACCGGGCGCAAACTCGCCGTGGACTTCTACGGCGGGAACTGCCGCATCGGCGGCGGCTCCCCGTGGACGAAAGACCCCTCCAAGGCCGACCTCACGCTCAACCTCCTCGCGCGCAGGCTCGCGCTTGAATACGTCCTGTCCCATCGGGAGTGCCACCGCGCCGTCTACGTCGCCCTGTCCTGCTGCATCGGCAGGGACGAGGTTCGCGTCGCGTTCTTCGACGAGCGGCACATCCCGATCCAGACGGAACACCAGAGCATTTCCGTCCCGGCGCGCGCCGTCGCCACCGAACTCGACCTGTTCCAACCGACCTACTTCGCGCTCTGCCAAAGCGGCCTGTTCTCGGAGGTTGACCGCGCGGTTGCCGACGTCAAGCCGTTTGACCCGTCGCGGCCCGTCTTCCCGTCAGGACGGTAGCGTACGGGTATTACCGCGCGCACGCGAGAGACAGTTTACCACAGGTTGCGGCAACCCGTCAAGAGAAATCTTCGGAGGCGAACATGGACAAAACCGACCCAAGACTGAAGAATCTGGTGCAAAACAGGCCCAGTACGCCGTCAGAGCGCCGAAAAAGCGCAAGCAGGGCCGGCCACGCCAGCGTCAAGGCGCGGCGCGAACACAAGGCCATGTGCGAGACTTTGCTGGAGCTCCTTTCCCTGCCCATGAAAAAGGGCAAGGTGAACGAAGGTCTCGCCGCCGTGGAGGACTTCAAGAGCGCGAACGTCACGGTGCGCACGCGCATCATGCTCTCGATGGCCACGAAGGCGGCCAAGGGCGACGTGAAGGCGGCGCAGTTCATCCGGGACACCATCGGCGAGGCCCCCGTGCAGGAGGTGAAGGTCGAGCAGTCCCTCGCCTCCCGGATGAGCGACGCCCAGCTCCGCAAGATCATCAGCGGAGAGGCGTAGCCGGAGGGAGGTGTCCGCCTTGGGATTCGGAGGCGTCACGCGAGAGGAGGCCCTGCTGGAGCTGGCCGTCCGCCGGGCGAGGGTGGACCTCCTCGCCTTCATGCGCCTCGTCTGGTGGATGCCGCACGACTTCATCATCGGGCGGCACACGCGCGCCATCTGCCGACGGCTGACGCGGGCCGTGGAGGACTACGAGGCCGGAATCTCAACCAAGCTGATCGTGGACTGCCCGCCGCGCCACGGCAAGAGCGACATCATCTCGCTGGCGTTCCCTGCGTGGTTCCTCGGCCGCGAGGCCGCGCTGGAGCCGTCCGTGATGGAGGTGAGCTATTCCGCCGAGAAGGCCGAGGAGTTCTCGCTGAAGGTGCGCGACAGCATCATCCGCAAGCCGATGTACCGCCGGATATTCCCCGGCGTCCGGCTCTCCGACACGAAGTCCGCCGTCGCCTCGTGGAAGATCGAGGGGAGCGCGGGCACGTACAAGGCCCTCGGCATCCACGGCGGCGCGACGGGCTCCGACGCCGACCTGGAGATCATCGACGACCCGATCAAGGACGAGTCGGAGTCCCGCTCGCCAGCCAAGCGCAGGTCGATCCACCAGCAGTTCTCCACGTCCTTCAACACGCGCCTCTCCCCCGTCAGCATACAGATCGTCATGAACACGCGCTGGCACGTCAACGACCTCACGGGCTTCATCCTGAAGAAGATGGCGGACGAGCCGGGGTTCTCGCGCTACGACCACATCTCGTTCCCGGCCTCGAAGGACGGGCCGGACGGCTACGAGTGGCTGTTCCCTGAGCGGTTCCCGCCGGAGTGGTACGGCAACCAGCGCGCGGCGATGACGCGGCAGATGTACGCGGCCATGTTCGAGTGCGCCCCCGTGATCGAGGGCGGCAACCGCTTCAGGACGGGCGGCGTCGTCTACCACGACACGCTGGACGGGTGGCCGCTCGGCCCCGACGTGCGCGGATGGGACTTGGCGAGCTCGACGGACGAGCGCGACCCCGACGACCCGGACTGGACGGTCGGCGTGCGCGGGCAGGTCGTCACCCAGCGGCTGGACGGCGACGCCGCGCTCCACCACGTGTGGATCCGCGCCATCGCGGCGTGCCGCGAGGAGGCCCCCGCGCGCGACCGCCTCATGCGCGAGACCGCTGTCGCCGACGGTCACGCCGTGCGGCAGTACGTCGAGGCGTTCGCCGCCTACAAGGACGCCTACACCACGCTGCGGAACGCCCTGCGCGGCGTGTCCGTCGTCCACCCGTCGCGGCTTCCCGGTGACAAGTCGGCCAAGAGCGCAGACCTGGAGCCCTGCTTCGAGGCGGGCCTCGTCCACGTGTTCAGGCCGGGATGCGCCCGGTGGCTGGACACGTGGCTGAGGCACTTCGAGGAGTTCCCGAACGGCGAACACGACGACTTCGTGGACGCGACGGCGGTCATGTACCACGCCAGCCTCTCCGGCAGGGCGAGCGTCGGGCGGGTGATCAACCAAGGGTATCAGGCTCGCGGCAGAGGAGCGTTTCTATGAGCATACTTGGAAAACTGGCGGGGCTGGGCGGCCTCGCGTTCTGGTCGAGGGTTCGCGGGATGAAGACCGCGCGCTCGGTGGACGTCGCGCGCGCCGTCGCCGAGCAGCGCGCACGCTTCAACCCCCTGCGCAGCTTCACGCCGGAAAAGCTCGTCCGCGCGATCGACGCATGGCGCATCGGGACGATCTGCGACCTCGCGCGCATACTGGAGGAGCTGGAGCAGCGCGACGACATGATCCTCGCGTGCTCGCGCAAGATGAAGTCGTCCGTCGCGCGGTGCAAGCACTCCGTGCAGGTCGTCGAGGGGCAGGAGGACAACCCGGAGGCGCAGCGGCACAAGAGGGCGCTGGAGGACTTCTACGCCGGGATCAGGGCAACCAGCGTGTTCGCGCGCAACGAGCGCGGCGGCTTCCGCCTCCTCGTCAAGCAGATGATGGACGCGGTACACGCGAAGTACGCCGTCCACGAGATCGTCTGGGAGCCGCACCGGGACGGGACGCTGTCGGCGCGCTTCCAGTTCGTGCCGCTCTGGATGTTCGAGAACCACACGGGCGAGCTCAGGTATCTCGACCACTACGGCGCGTACGACGGCGTGCCGATGGAGCCGGGCGGCTGGCTCGTCACCGTCGGCGACGGCGTGGGCGTCGCGGCCGCCGTCGCGGCCATGTCAAAGCGGCTCTCCATGAACGACTGGCTGCTGTTCTCGGAGAAGTGCGGCACGCCGGGCCTCCACGCCCGGACGAGCGCGCCGGAGGACAGCGAGAGCTGGCAGAAGCTCGTGGACGCCCTGCGGAACTTCGGGCGGGACTGGTCGTGCGTCACCGACACGGAAACGGAGATCAGCACGGTCTCGCTGGCGCAGGGCGGGACGACCCCCTATCCCGACCTCGTCCGCTTCATGAACAAGGCGATCTCCGTCCTGTACCGGGGGGCCGACCTCTCCACCCTTTCCGGCGAGGGCGGCGACGCGAGCGGCGCGTCCCTTCAGGGCGCGGAGAGCGACATACTGGAGCAGGACGCGTGCGAGATGCTGTCCGAGACCCTGCAGGAGCAGGTGGACAGGTTCGTCATCCGCTACCACTTCGGCGAGGACGCCGTGCCGCTCGCCTACATCCAGATCGAGCCGAACGCCAAGCAGGACGCCAAGCTCGACATGGACGTGGACAGGCACCTCATGGAGGCTGGCGTCTGCCTCTCCAAGAACGACATGATCCGGCGGTACGGGCGCACCGAGTACAAGCCGGAGGACAAGACGGACGCGCCGCTGACGCGGCAGCCGTCCGCGACGGGCGGCAATGGGCCGGGACTTCCGAGCGGTGCCGCCGCACTCGCGAACGAGGACAGCGGCGCGCGCGCGGGCGTCGAGGCGTGGAAGAGCCTCCGCGCCGACCTGAACGGCGCACTCTCGGCGTGCGAGGAGGCGATCCGCTCAAGGGACGCGGACGGCTTCGTCGCGGCGCTGAAGAGGCTTCCCAAGACGGCTGACGGGACGCGCCTCGCACAGTCGCTCCGCGAGCGGATGAAGTCCGCCCTGCGCCTCCACAACGCGCTGGAGTTCGACGAGGGCGACCATCCGCGCGGCAGGGGCGGACGCTTCATCGCCAAGGAGGGCGAGGGGCGCACCATCGAGACGTTCGCCTACGGCAGGGAGGGGCGGCGGTTCAAGCTGGACAGGAACGGCAACCACGTCTACGGCCCGGAGGCCGTCGAGGACAGGTTCTCCTTCGGAAAGCGGTTCGACGCCGCCAAGAAGGACAAGCCGACGCCGAACTTCGACAGGAACAGGGCCGTGCCGGACTCGGGCAGGCGCACGTTCGGCGAGATGGACGCCCGCGACTATTTCACGCGCGACGACAGCCCGATCGACTACGGCGAGGCCGAGAGGCCGGACGGCAAGCCGAGGTACGTCTGGCGGCTGGACGGCAAGCCCCTCACCGAACGCGACGCGGCCGAGCTGGAGGCCGCGTGCGCCGAGGGGATCAGCGGACAGCTCCTCACGCCGGAGACGACGGGCGTGCGCGTCCGCCGCGACTACGCCAACGGCAGGAACCAGGTCGCCCAGTTCGTCGGCGGCACGGGGCGCAGGAAGACGATCTACGACCGCGAGACGGAGCGGCATCGGCAGCAGGCCAAGTTCGCGCAGGTGGACAGCGTCGTCGAGAACTACGACAGGCTCTTCGGCGAGATCGCCAGCGACGCCGAGGGCGGCAGCTACGAGGCGAACGTGGCGTACTTCCTCACCCGCTCGAAGTGCCGCGTCGGCGGCAAGCGCGGCAGGGGGAGCGACAACTTCGGCGCGCTTGACCTCACGGGCGACAACATCCGCGTCAGCGGCGACACGGTGACGCTCGACTTCGACGCGAAGAACAGCCACTGGAGGCAGACCATCCGCGACAGGCGGCTCGCAACGTGGATGTCGGAACGCCTCAGGGAGGCCAAGCCGGGCGAGCCCGTCCTCGGCGGCGCGCACACCACGCCCGGCAAGGTGAACGACTACCTGACGGGCGTCGGCGAGCGGTGCGGCATCGCGCGGAACGCGGACGGCAAGGGCCTCACGGCGCACAACATACGACACGCCGGGGCGACGCGCCTCGCCAGCGAACTTGTGGACGGGATCGGGATCGACCCGTCCGAAGACCGCAGGGGCTACGTCGCCGCGCTGGCGGACGTGGTGCGCACGTGCGGACGGCACATCGGCGACACGGGCAAGCTCGCGTTCGAGAAGTACATCAGCCCCAAGTACCTCTTCAAGAACGCGCCAGACCTGCTGGCGGCGGACGCGGCCTACCGCATGGCCAACGAAAACTGGTATAATGGCGACATGAAGACAGGCAAGCCCACGAACGAACCACCGCCGAATGCGCCGGACGTCGAGCCGCTTGACGACGACGACGAGGACGACGACCCGTCGTTCTACACGGAGGCCGACTACGAGCGGTTCCCCGTCCTGCGCGAGCTTCGCGAGATGCTGGAGGAGGACTGACGGCGCAGTGACGCGCTCCGGCGGCTTTTGCGCCCAAAGGGTTGCGGCCACCTCGCGTGACAAACGGGCCATAGGCAGAGGACACGAAAAATGGGAAAAGGAAGGCAGTTGAGGTTCACGGCCATTGCGCACGCCGACGGGTTCGCCAACGAGTTCACGGCGGCGAACGAGATCGGGCGCATCCGCGTGCCGTACGGGGAATACGAGTACGGAGAGGTCAAGTGCCCCGACGGCAGGACGCGCAGGGTCATGCAGATATGGGACGAGGCCTCGGCCAAGGCCGTCAGGGCCGCGCTCCCGAACGAGGGCTACCCCGTCTACCAAGGGCATCCGGACGTGCCGGACGTCGCCTTCAAGTACCCGAACAAGGCCGCCATCGGCTGGATCACGGGCGTCGAGGTCGCGAACGACGCGGCGGTGCTGGCGGTCGAGTGGATCGAGAATCCGGGGCGCGGCTTCAAGTGGTTCAGCCCCTACTGGTGCGGCGACGCGGAGGTCGCGCCCGGCTCGGACGAGGCGCGCGTCCACGTCGAGTCGCTGACGAGCGTGGGGCTCGTCAACAACCCGCGCATCAGGCAGTTTACGCTCGCCAACGAGTGGAGCGAGACGGACACCCCGGCAACGGTGCCGGGCTCCGGCAACACGAACACCAACGAGGAAAGACAAATGGACATCACGAAACTCGCGGCCCTGCTCGGCCTCAAGGTCGAGGGGCTGACCGAGGAGCAGATCGTCGCCGAAATCACGAAGCTCCAGCAGGCGGCTGTCGCGGCGGCGGACGACGCCACGGCCAAGGTTCAGGCCGCGCAGGCCGACACGGCGGCGGCCAACCAGAGCGTCGCGGCGAAGGAGCAGGAGCTCGCCGCCGCCCGACAGCAGTTCGCCAACGAGCGCGCGGCGCGCATCGAGCTGCTGCTCGACAACGCCATCGCGGGCGGCAACATCACCCCCGCCGGGAAGGCCGCGTGGCGCGAACGCCTCGGCAAGGACATCGACGCCGGGACGGTCGCCCTCTTCAACGAGCGCGCCGTGAAGACGGTGGCGGTCGCCACGGCCGAGGCCGCGAAGGGGCACGAGAAGCACGGCAGGCTCCTCGACTTCGCCAACGAGCTCGTGCGGAAGGACGGCATGGACTTCCACGCGGCCTTCCTCAAGGCCAAGGCCGAGCATCCGGAGCTGGCCAAGTAGGCAAGTGCTTTTCACACGAATCCGCAAAAGGAGACACGAAAATGGGCAAGATGAAGTTCAAGATGTTCAACGAGGCGGGGGCGCACCTCAACGGTCGCCTCACCTATGTCGCCGGTGGCGCGGTCGAGCGCGGCGACGTCGTGAAGTTCGACTCGGACGGGAAGGTCGTCAAGTGCGCGGCCAACAACGACGCGGCCATCGGCGTCGCGCTGGACGGGTCTGTCGCCGGCGAGATCGTGGCCGTCGCCATCCTCGGCAGCTACACGGGAACCGTCGTCGTCAGGGCGGCTGGCGCGATTGCCAAGGGGGCGAAGGTCGGCGCGGACGCCAAGGCATACGCCGAGGCCGTCACCGGGGAGGGCGCCAAGCCCGCGTCAGTCGTCATCGGCGTCGCGCTGGACGCCGCCGTCGCCGCCGGAGACCTGATCGAGGTCGCCCACCGCGTCGCGGTCTGATGACAACCCGGCCACAGGCAGAGAGACACACGCGCAACAGGAGAAAGTGAAATGAAGAAGATCGGATATTCCTTCGACGGCCTCAGCCTCGCGAACGAGGCGAAGCCCGGACAGGTCGCGCTCGCGAACGAGACGGCCTTCAACCAGCAGTTCTTCTCGGAACCGCTCACGCAGTACGCCGTCGGCTGGACGAGCGAGCAGAAGGCCCTCGAAAGGCTGCTCGACTTCATCGCGCCGCAGGTCAGCGTCTCGCGCAAGTTCCAGTACAAGGTCGCCAACAACGCGAAGGAGTTCCTCGCGCTGGAGGAGACCGAGGACATCCGCGCCATCGGCGGCGAGTTCAAGCGCATCGAGGCGCGCGGCGACATCGTGCAGTCCCGCACCTACTCGAAGGGCCTCGCCACGATCATCGACCTCGACGAGGAGGACGCGGAGGACGGGCTGGAGGAGCGCAAGGTCGCGTGGCTCCGCAAGATCCTCCTGCGCATGGAGATCCGCCGCGCCATCGCCCTGCTGTCCGCCTCGGCCGCGAACAAGGCCGTGACGTGGGGCGGCGCGGACGGCTCCGACCCTGACATGGACCTCGCGGAGATGCTGCTGGCGGGCGGCGACGGCTCCGGCATCGACCCGAACCGCATCCTCATGGGCAAGGCGGCGTGGCAGACGCGCCTCGTCGCGCTCCGCGCGAAGGACACGGCGGGCGCGTTCGCCTCCGCCGGGATGACGCCGGACGCCCTCGCGGGGTTCCTCGCGTGCGACAGCGTGTACGTGAACAGGGAGCGGTTCCAGTCCGGCGGCGAAAAGGCGAACCTCGTCGGCTCGGACACGGTGATCGGCTTCATGGCCGAGGCCGGGATGGGCAAGGACGACCCGTCGAACATCAAGCGGTTCGTCTCGGCGCAAGACGGCGGCGCGTTCCGCGTGTACCGCCAGGAGCTGACCTCGCACCTCATCCAGATCAGCGTGAGCCACTACTCCAACATCGTCCTCACGTCGAACCTCGGCCTGCGCAAGCTGACCGTGACCAAGGGCTAAACGCCCTTCCCAGTTTCCCCGGCGCGGTTCGCCGCTTGTCCGCCTGTCAACGTCTGTCTGTCCGGCCAAGCGCTCCGGACGCGCCGGGGCTCTTCTCATCCAACACCGATCGGGAGCGACGACTTATGGCATGGCGCAAGGCGACTGCGGAAGACCTCAGGCGCAGCATCAGCGAGACGGAGGTCGAGGCATACGGGAACGCCGCGAACGACGGCGGCGACGACCGCGTCGAGGCCCTGCTCGTGCGCACAGCGCGCCTCGTGCGCGGATACCTGCGCGCCAACAGGCGAATCCGCCTCCCGAAGGACGAGCTGCTGATCCCGGACACGCTCATCGCGCCCGCGATGGACTACGCGGCTTTCGACATGGTGGCCGTGGTGCCCGTCGACAACATGGAAGACCGGCGGGCGCGCCGCAGGGACGCGATCCGCGTCTTCGAGCAGGCGGCGGCCGACCAGTTCTACGTGGAGAGCTACGAGCCGGAGGACGAGTCCGCGTCCGGCGGCGGCTGCACGCTCGTCACGCATTCGCCGCGTCGCGTCACGGCGGCTTCGCTCAACGGGCTGTAGGCCATGCAGACCTTCGTCACAGTCCACTTCGACTCCGAGACCGAGCGGACGGTTCGGCTGCGGCAGGCCCTGTCGCCGGACGTTCGCGCGCGCATCGTCCCGGCGGCCACGCGGCGCGTCTTCGCGCTCATACAGGGCCGCTTCCGCGACTATGCGCAGACGCACCACAGGACAGCGGACGCGCTCGGCGCGCCGCACACGAAGCACATGGAGCGCGCGGCCCGGAACATGAGCCACGAGTTCGTGCGCGAACCGGGCATGGACGCCGGGCGCGTCATTCTCAAGATGGCCGGAATCGGGCGCGCCTTCCACGACGTTGACATCCGCATGGGGGACAGGCGGCTCACCATACCCATCGCGCGGGAGAGCTACGGCAAGAGCGTCGCCGACATCCGGCGGGAATACGGCGAGGACGCCATCGTCTGGTTCAGGTCGCGGAAAGGCAACACGGTCATGGGCGTCCGAACGGAACGCGGACGCGGGAAGAGGCGCACGCGCGTCACGATCCCCCTGTTCGTCCTGAAGGAGAGCGTACACCAACGGCGCGACCCGGACATGGTGCCGTCGGAGGCGGCGATCTCGCAGACGGCCAAGGCCGCGCTCGTCGCGTGCATCGATAGTTTCGTCGGCGGAGGAGGGCTGAGATGAACGGGGCCGAGACCCTTGCGACGGTTCTGCGCGCCTACGCCAGCGACCTCGCGCGCTTCATCGAGGCGGACGAGGTGCTGGGGAACTACGACGGCCTCTCGGTCATCGTCGAGGACAAGGCGAACGTCGAGACGTCGATCCGCGCGGCCATCTCGAAGGCGACGGGCGGCGTGGCCGTCCTCGTGGCCGTCACGGGCTTCCGGCGGCGTCCCAACAGCGGCGCGCTGCTGACCGGGACGATCGACTTCCAGATATCCGTCCACGAGAACCCGCTCTTCAACCGCAAGGGCCAGTTCGTGCTGACGGCGCAGTGCGTCGCGGAACGGCTCGCCGCGCTCCTGCACTGGGCGCGCGTTCCGGGCTACGACAACAGGCTCCTGTTCGACGACCTCGTGCGCGTCGATGACAACGCGGCCAACATCGTGGTGGTGAAGCTCCACGCGGAGCAGACCCTCCGGGGAGTCGTCGAATGATCGGAAACGAGGAGAAGGTTCGCTGGGGTGACGACGGGGACGGATCGAGCCCCCGGTTCGGCACCATCACCAGCAGGAGGACGGGCAAGGGCGGAGAGCTCGTGCGCGGCCTCGACAGGCGCGGCGCGACGCGGCAGTTCGCCGTGCGCGACCGCCACCGCACGATCACGCTGACGGCGACCGTCACCGAGGACGTCACGGACGACGACATCCCGGAGGTCGGCGACGCATTCCGCGCCCCGGTCGGCGGACGGGAGCTGGAGTTCGTCTGCACGGACAGCCAGCTCGAAACCTTCAGGGAGGACGCGTCCGTGCTGACCGTCTCCGGGCGCACCTTGGGACACACGCCGGACGGCACGCCATTTGACAGACTGCAAACCAACAGAAAGGACAAGGAATGAACATCAAGTTTTTCGCGCCGACGAACCCGTTCGCGACGCTGGAGGAGGAGTGGGAACTCCAGGGCAACAACGCCAGCGACGCATTCCAGATGGCGACCGCGCTCGGGAGTGACGGCGACTTCCTGCGCGGCGCGCAGTACGACGGCAAGAAGACCATCAGCCTCTCGTTCATCAGCAAGAAGACCGAGGGCGACTTCACCCTCCAGCTGGACGACGCGGCGACCCTTGCGGCGGGCATCGTGGCGACGGTCGGATCACTCGCCTACCACATCGACACCATCGGCATCAGCTACTCGCAGACGGCGCAGCCCAAGCTCGACATCTCGGCGCACGCCCACCTCTCCGGCAAGGGGCACGGGCCGACGGCATCCGGCGGCGACGGCGGATGCCGCGTCTACCTGCCCTCGCTGACGTTCCCCGCGCTCGACATCGGGTGCCCGGCGACGCTCGGCGCGGCCTTCACGCTGTCCGAGGGCTGCCAGCTCGCGCTCCGCTCGGTCAGCTACCGCCTTCAGGTGAACCACATCGACGTGCCCGACCGCATCGGCCAGCACCTCGCGGGCGACAACCACGACGGCACGGAGACGCTGTCGGTCGAGTTCACGGGCGAGTTCGACGACGGCGACTTCACGCTCGGCGCGGGCTGGTTCCGCGACTCCACCGCGACGCCGCGCAACAACACGGGCGTCAACACCACGACGCTCCAGCTGACGCACCACGTCGCGCACCGCTAAAGGGACGGAGGCCCGACACGATGGCGAAGCACCCCCACTTCGCGAACGCGCTCCGCGACCTGAAGGAGCGGTTCGGCGTCGACGCCTCGGCGCTCACGCCCGACGAGACGTTCGAGCTCGTCGAGTGCGTGCGGCGCATCGAGAACCCGTTTGCGGAGGTCAACGCCGATGCGGTCGGGTTTCCCGTGAAGGTCTGCGAGGGACTTTACCTCTGGCGGCTCTCCGCCGGGGCGAGCGCGTGGCTCGACGAGTTCGCGGCACGGTGGTGGGGCGACGCGCGCCACGACAGGCAGTATTTCTGGGCGGTCTGCTACGCGCTCGCGAACGCGCGCCGCCGCGAGGCGTTCGCCGCGCTCGACACGCCGGAAGCCGCCCACAGGGCCATCCGCGCGTTCGTCCTGAAGTGCCCCGCCACAGAGCGGGAGATGGCCGACGCCGTGGACAGGGCGCTCGGACGCGCCCCCGACCCGGACGACCCGAAGAGCGGGCGCGCGCCCTCCGCCGAGGGCGGCGTGGACTGGTCGCGGCTCGTCGCCCGGCTGGAGGGCCAGAGCGGAATCCGCGCCGAGGAATGGCTCTGGGGACGCTCGGCCAGCTACACCATCCGCGCGTACAACGACCTCGCGGCGTTCGCGCGCCGCTACGGCATGGCGACGGGCGGGAACAGCGAGCGCATGACCGACCTCCTCGACGAGGCCTTCAACCACCTGGCGCGCGTCAAGGCGCGCATCGGGCGGCGGCTCTCCGCCGCCGGAAAGGGGTGCGCGTGATCTCCGACGAAGAGCAGCGGATGGTCTGGACGGTCGGCCTGCGGGACGACCTCTCCGGAGGGCTGGAGGGCATCATGTCGGAGGCCGAGCGGCTTCAGCGCAAGCTCTCCGGCGCATTCGACGGCTTTCAGGACTACCACGACAAGATCGACGCCGTCCTCGACATCATCGGCAAGGGCCTCGAACGGCTCGGCGTCAGCGAGGAGACAGCCGCCAAGGCCCTTCGCCAGCTGGAGGCCGGGTTCGGGCGGTTCGTGGACGACGTCGCCCCAGCGAGGGACGTGCTGGAGGGCTTCGCCGAGACGCTGCGGGGCGCGGGCGTCGGCGGCGCTGATTTCGTCAAGTGCATGGTGCCGCTCACGGAGGCCCTGCGCTCCGTCTGGGAGCCGACCGACAAGGCGGCGGAGGTCTTCGACGGCCTGAAGGGCCGACTGGAGGAGCTGGGCGTCCCGACGGGGATCTGGAAGGACGAGCTGGACGGGCTGGAGAAGAAGATCGACGCCTTCACGCGCTCCGGCGAGGGCGCAGGCGAGCTGCTGAAGGATTCGCGCGAGCTGTTCGCGCAGATGGTCGAGAACAAGGACGACATCGACGGGCTGGTCGAGGCCGTGCGGCGGCTGACGGACGCCGAGAAGATACAGGCCGAGGAGGCGGCAAAGGCGGCGCGGGCGCAAGAGGAGGCCGCGCGCAGGGCCGCAGCGGCAAAGGCCGCAGCCGAGCGGGAGGCCCGCAGGGCGGCGGAGAGAGCGGCCCGCGAGGCGCAGCGCGCGGAAGCGGCGACCCGCGCGTCCGTGTCGCGGCTCGGACGGGCCGTGCATCTCGCGACGGGGGTCATGAGCGGGAACCTGTATTCGCTCACGCGCGCGCTCACCCTCGTCGCCGACAAGTTCAAGTTCCTCGGCCTCTCCGCCGGGATCGTCACGGGCATCGGCGCCATCGGGGCGGCGGTCGGCGGCGTCGTGGCGACATTCCAGCGGTGGAAGGCCAAGGCCGACGAGGTTCAGCGCAAGCTGTCGGAGCTGCGAGAGGCCGACTTCACGGCGCACCTCGCGAAGATGCGCGACGCGCAGAGGGAGCTGAACGACGAGCTTGCCAAGACCGTCAGCGGCATCGACAAGAGCCTCGCGCTCGACCAGCGGGAGCTGGAGCTCGCGCAGGAGAGGATCAAGGCACAGATCGAACTCAACCGCCAGAAGGCGCTCGAAGGCAAGGACGGCGAGGACGCGGCGCGCATCAACCGCGAGGCGGACGCCCTTCTCCTGTCCGCCGACCGACAGGCGGCGGACGCGCGCCTCTCCCTGCAGATCGCGGCGGCGCAGGGCAAGGCGGACGCGCTCAGGAAGATTCTGGAGAAGTACGACGGCGCGGAGAAGACCGTCACGACGATCACGACAGACAGAGGGCGCACGTTCGCCTATGCGCAGGGCGACGACCTCGCCAAGCTCCTGAACGGGGAGCGCATCGCGGGCGCCAAGGGGGAGAAGGTCAGGGACGGCGGGCTCGTCAACCAGCTCCAGTTCGAGTTCAACGGCGCGAACGCGGACGAGGCGGCCATCTACAACAGGCACCTCAAGAGGCTCGTCGAGGAGAGGCTGGAGCCCCACTACAGGCGGCTGGCCGCGCTGGAGACCGCGCCCTTTCCCAACGACCCGCGCGCAGAGGAGGGACGGAAAAAGGCCATCGAACAGGCGAAGCGCGAGCTGGAGCTGGCGCGGCGCGACTACGCCCAGCGCGTCCCGCAGAGCGACGCATTCCGGCTGGCGCTCGGCGAGGACAAGGACTATGCCCGCGCCAAGAGGCACGTGCAGGATCTCAAGGCGCAGCTGGAGACCGCCACCGCCGCGCGCGACAGGCTGAAGGAGGCCATCGCGGACGCCGAGAGCCGGGAGGACGCGCTCTGGGACACGCTCGACACCGAGGAGCGCAAGGCGGACATTGCCGTCGAGGTCGAGCGGCGCAAGCAGGACAGGCTGGCGCAGGTGCGTGAGGAGGCGGCGCGCAAGGAGGAGGCCCGCGCCCTCGCCGGGCAGCGCGCGGAGGCCGTCGGCGACCTCGGCGACGCAGGGGGGCGGCTGATGGCGGCGCGCGAGCAGGTCGCGACGGCGTGGGGCTGGTACCGCGACAAGCGCGCCCTGCGCGGTCAGATCAGGGAATGGGAGGCCGATGCGAAAGCGCGGGCGCGGTACGCGGAGGACTACCGCTCGCTCACGCACGGGCGCGCGGCCGACCTGTTCGCAGAGGCGCGGCATCTCCAGCGGTGGGGGCACGAGGACAGGCTGGAGGAGCGCATCGGCGAGTGGCGGCGGAAGAAGATGCTCTCGCTCAACGAGGAGGCCACGATGCGCGTCGCGCTCGCACAGGACGAGGAGCGGCGGGCGGGCGAGGCCGTCGAGAGCATCGACCGCACGCTCCAGCGCATCGACGGCAACATCGCGAAGGTTCTGACAATGGAGGGATGAGGCAATGGCGTGGATTGCGAAGGGAAGCGGCGGGTACGTGCTCGTCTCGCGGGAGTGCAACATCGTCGTGCTGCGCGACGAGTACATCCCGGTCGGCTACTACCTGAACACGTGGAAGCTGGACGAGAACGGCGAGCGCGAGGTGGACGAGGACGGCAACGAGATCCGGGTCACGGAGTTCCACCAGACGGGCACGGTCAACGTCCGCTGCCGCGTCAGGGAGACCGTGACGGTCGAGGAGTGGCGCGGATGCACCGAGGAGTCCGCCTCGGCGCTCGGAGTCGGCACGCTCGGCGGCGAGACGGTCAGCGACGACCGGACGGTCGGCGTCTGGCGGAACGGCATCGCGTGGTGCGAGGTGCCGTGCTGCATCGGCACGGTGACGCGCGTGAGCGCGCGCCGCGCCAACGAGGCGGGCGGCTGGACGGTCACGCAGACGACCACGGTGACGGAGCAGGCGTAGGCATGGGCGCGCATCTCTTCAACAGGTTCTCCGGCGGGCTTGCGCTCCGCCTCATCCGGGCCAGCTGGCTCAACAAGGTCGCCGACCTCTGGAACTACGCGCGGGGCGGGCACTGCATCAACTGGACGATCCCCGACAACCCCGGCCCGGAGAACGGGCCAAGGGTCGATCTCGACATGGGCGCGCTCGAAGTCGAGCTGACGGCGCGCGGATACGCCAAGACCGGGCAGACGCTCCGCCTCGCCCCGAACAGGGTCAACCTAAAGGACAGGTATTCGGACAACGACACGGTCGCGGACGTCGCGAAGTTCGCGCCCGCCGCGCCGGACGGGGCGGACGCCTACGCCGGGACGGAGACGGACGAGTTCAGGGTTCTTCGCATCGGCAAGTCCGGCATGGCCGCGCGCGCCGACCACAGGCACCCGTTCGTGGACTGCCCGGCCAGGAAAGTCCAGGTCGTCGTCGGCAAGGGGCAGACCGGCAGCGACCTCTGCCAGACGCTCCAGTCGCTCTACGACAGCGGCGAGCTCGGCGGAGGCGGCGGCATGGGCGAGCCGACGGAATACGACGGACGGCCCGCTGGCTGGATCCTGTACTGGATCCCCGGCTCGTCCGGCTCTGCGGGTACGCTCGCCTACACGAAGCAGGGGCTGACGGCGGGCGACATCGCGGGGCTGAACATACCGGACGCGGCGGCGATTGCGGAAGACGTCAGGAACCAGCTGAAGGCGGACATCGAGAACATCAAGGACGAGGTGACGTCCGCAGCGGAGGAAGCCGCGAAAGCGGCGGCGGAAGAGGCGGCCAACGCGGCCATTGAGGAATACAGCTCGCAGCTCGGAACGCAGATCGAGGACGCGCTCGCCGCCGCAGAGGAGCTGAACGGCAAGCTGGAGGCGTTCTCGAACGTGGACGAGAAGATCCAGCAGTTCAAGGACGAGACCGACCTGAGCAGCTACCTCAAGACCGCCGACGCGGAGGCGACCTACGCCAAGAGGGACGAGGTGGAGCAGAAGCTGGGCGCGTACAGGATCGCGGGCATCTCCGGCTCGCCGGCAGACGCCTACGTCTCGATCACGTTCGAGCCCATCGGCGGCGGACAGCCCGTGACGTATCAGCTGGCCATGTAGGGACTGACGCTATTGCTTGCAAACAGCTGCGGCCACCGCTTGGCGAGCTTCGCCCTGTGCTGCCAGACGAGCGCGGCGATGCGGTCGCCGTCGACCTCGGTGATGAAATGCTCCCTTGCGAATTTCCTGGCCGCGTCCGTCAGCCCCGAATAGGAGAAGACCACGCCCATCTCGCCGTCGTTCAGCGCGCCGCGCAGCTGCCGCAGCACGTCGGCACCCATTGCCGTGTTGCGGCACTTGGCCTGAATCTTCGCGGTCTGCGTGAAGAGGTCACACGTTCGCCGCGCGATGATGTCAACGCCGCCGTCCCCTGTCCGGCCCGTCAGCTCGACCGTGAAGCCGTAGAGGCGAAGGAGGTCTGCGACAAGGTTCTCGAACTCAACCCCGTCCAGCTTCTCGTAGATGCTGTGCCTGACCAGTTCAGCGCCACTCCTTTTCGGCTCCTTGTCGATTTCGCCCTCGGCCACGCCCCTGAAGAAGCCGGCCTTTTCGCCGTCCATTTTCCAGAACGTGGACAGGCAGCTCAACGAGTTCCGCGCGTCTGGCCGGACGTCGGATCGGCTCATCTTCACGATCCACCTAACGCGGCGCTGTTGCCTGTAGATGCTGGCCGAGGGCTCGTACCTGTAATTGCCGACGATCCTGCCGATGTGGACGTCGCGCGTGCCCGGCATCGGGTAGACCACGTAGTCGCCGATCCTCGCCTCCCACGCGAAGCGCAGAATCTGCCCGGCAGCGTTTGCGATGGCCTGCCTCGTCTCGCCATAGTCCTTGCGCAGTTTTGCATACGCGGCCTTGAACGCCGTCCGCTCGCGCGGCATTTTCGAGAGGTCGCCGATCTCCTCCCATCCAAGAGCGATGCACTTCCTCTCGATGAGGAGGTACGGCTCGTGCTTTGCGTGGATTCCCCACACGCAGGGTTGCCTGTCTTTTCCTGTCATGGGCGCATTATACCAAACGGATGACAATCCGGCCTCTGTCAGGAGAACTGTCATGGAGCAGAACAACGGAGAGATATTCACGAACGGGCGCAGGGCCACGAGCGCGCTCGAAAAACTTCAGGTGTGGCAGAACAGCTCGGCTGTGTTCTTCGTCCACGCGCCGGACGGCGTCTCGTCCGTCCGGTTCGTCGTCGGGGACGAGCCCGTCGAGGCCAAGTACGAGCCGGGGAGGCGATGCTGGCGCGTCTACGTCCAGCCGCTCCACTTTGCACGGCCCGGCTCGTTTTGCTATACTGTCCGCGCCATTGACGAGTACGGGAACAACACCGTCCTCGGCAAGGGCACCTTGGTAGTCGTGGAGTCGCCCGTGGCCGAGGCGACCGGGAGCATCCTCCCTGCCAATGCGTATGCGTACAACCCGCTCACGCAGAAGTACCACAAGCTGTTGGCCACGCAAGACCCCGAGACGGGAATCATCGTCGTCGCGGTCAATCAGACAGGAGAAGAACCATGAAAACGCTCTCGTTCATCTGCGCCGCGCTGTTCGCGGCCGTCGTCATGCTCGCGCTGTCCGTGCTGGAGTACCGCAAGGCCCTCGCGGAAAGGGAAGCGTCCGGCGCGTATGTCATCACGAACGTCGTCGGCACGCCGGACGAGCCATACGTCTCGATCACGCTTCGTGACAGGAGCGGGAAATCCCTGACCTACAAACTCGCAATGTGACGGCACGGCCATGAGAAAACCCCTTCTTGCGCTTTTCGCTTGCGGCGTCGCTCTGGCCTCCCCTGCGCAGGGGGGCTACCAGCCGATGGCCTCCAAGGCCCTGCTGGAGCGGCGCGTCTCGGAAGTCAACTCGAACATGACGGCGAAGATCGCCGAACTGAAACAGGCCATCGAGGCTTCGGCCTCAAACCTGATGGCCGCCGTCAAGCTCGCCACCGTTCCCGAAGCCTCGCGCAAGAGCCAGCAGACGTCCGACGTCCTCTCCGAAATTCTCGGTGACGTGTTCGCGGACAACCCGAATCGCGGGCTCCGCGTTTCCGGGCCGCTGGGCGACGGCACGATCAATGCGTTCCTCGCGCACGACGGGATTGTGCGCACGCCCGCCTGTTATACCAACGCGCTCTACGACATCGCCTGCTGGGAGACGGCGACCGTCTCCGGCGACACCACGAACTACACCTACGTTGCGACGACGGGAAGCGGCGAGCGGTTCAACCAGACGGCGTGCATGACGAACGCGCTGAACGAGTTTGTCGGAAGCCGCTACACGCTGTCCTGCACCACGAACAGTACACGTGCGATCACGCTCGTCGGCGTCGACCTTTCGGACGCCGCGTGCAAACTCATTCTCTCCGCCGAATAAGGAATCAACAGATGAAACGGGTTCTCCTCTCTTTTCTTGCCCTGTGGGTAGCCGCCACCTCGGATGCGGGTGCGCTGGACTGGGTGACCTCGCTGACGAAGGCCATTGCGAAGATCGGCACGTCAACGGAAGTGCTACGCACCAATTTTATCGAACTCGAAAACAAGTCAGGGAAAGTGGCAGATCGGCTGTCAAGTCTGATAGCGCTGAATGCGGCTTCAATCGAACACAACAACGGCGTCATTCAGGGTGCGCTGGATGAAATCAAGGACAACCTTGTCACGCTCGACCAAGACATAGACGCGCTGATCGAATCCAAGAAGGACTACGAGACGACCAAGGCGGACTACACCGCCTTCAAGTCCTCGGCGGTCACGACCAGCAACTTCAGGGACAGCCTCACGCCGCACCTGTCGGAATACGCCAAGCGGAGCGTGACCGACAACCACGAGGCGCGCATCTCCACGCTCGAACACGGCGACATTGGCGGCGGCACCGTCGTGGTCGGCGGAATCGAGCCGGACGGGAAGACGATCGTCTCAAATTCCGTGGGACGCCTCGCGCTGAAGAACGTGCCGACGGACGGCGCACCCAAGCCGAAGGGGTACGGCATCCCGTACCTCGACTACGGCGGCGAACTCCAGTGGGAGGACTCGGCGAAGATGTCCGACGGCAACTCGCTCGAATGGCGGACGGCGACGGGCGAAGTCCTCTTCTCCGGCTGGTGCGTGAAGGGCTGGCACGACGACGGCAGCTGCAAGGAGAAGATGTCCGACATGATGACAGACCCCTCACACGAGGAGCAGCGCGGGAAGCACGAGATCCTGTGCCGCTACGGCGGCAAGGGCGGTACGCTCCACTACCTCCCGCTCGGCGGCGTCCTCCCGCCGCAGACGGAGGCGGACGGCGCGACGGTCTCGACGAACGAGACGGGCCGCGCCGGGAAGTTCGCCATCAGGGGCGCATACGAGAGCGGCAACGCCGACAAGGCCCTCTTCTCGACGGGCGCGGGCATCGAGTGGCGCGTCGCGGCGGGCGGCGGCGCGGCGCTCACCCTCGTGGGCACGGACGAGAGCAGCGCCACCGTCGGGAGCGGCGCGGCGACGAACACCGTCACGTTCGCCTCGGCGTCCGACAGCAACGTCAAGG
>DCMF01000005.1 GCA_002321305.1 Verrucomicrobia bacterium UBA1629
GACGAGCTGGTCGGCCGTGCCGCCGACGCTCCGCGTGCTGACCACGTTGTGGCCGTTCACCTTCTCCGCCGTCCCCCACGTCGGCGAACCCGCCTTCTTGGTGAAGGCGGAAACCGCCGAGCCGCCGCGCGCCTTCCACTTCGTGATGACGCCGGACGAATCCTTCTCGAAGTCCTCCTCGCGCGAGGCGTCGAACCAGTAGGCGAGGGACTTGGAGAAGCGCGGATCGTCCACGAGCTTCAGCGTCCCCTGGGCGACCGTCGTCGCGCCCGTGTTCGTCCGCGCGGCGCGCGGCAGCTCCAGCGTGCCCGCGCCCGTCTTCGTGAACGCGAGCGTGCCGGCGCCGTCCGCAAGCGGCAGGGCGAACGTGCCGTCCGCCGCGTTGCCGACGACGAGTTCCGCGCCTTCCGCGCTGGCCACCACGCTGTCCTTGCCGATCTTCTCGTCCGACGCGCCCGCCGCGTTCACCGAGCCGAACGCCACGCGGCCGCCGACCTTCAGCGTCGAGAAGTTGCGGAGCGTCAGCGCATCGAACGCGACGTCCGTATTGAACGTCGGATTCGCCTGCTTCAGCTCCAGATCCAGTTGCGCGCCCTTCTCCTTGCGGAACGCATGGACGATTGTCGGCGCCGCGCCGCCGTCCATTGCCAGCGTCACGTGCGCATCCGCCGGCACATGGACACGCCCCGTCCCCAACGTCGCGGTTTTACCGTGGAGCGCCAAACGGGTCGTCCCGTCCACCTCCAGCCGTCCATAGTCACTGGCGGCATAGAAATGGTATGCGCCGCCGTTCACGTGCAGGTCGCCCGGCCCCTTCACCCCGTTGCGGAAATGGATGCCGACGCCGGACGCGCACGTCAGTCCGGCGTTGTCCGCGAGCGTGACGGCCTTCGCGAATTCCGACCCGTCGCTGCCGCTCCTGAAGTCAAGCGCGCCGCCCTCGTCGCCGCCGCTCGCGCCCGGCGCCTGCAGTCCGAAGCCCGACAGGGAGACGTTCTGCTCGAACGTATATTTCCGCTCCACGCGCACGGACGCGCCGCCACCGCCGCTGCCGCCCATGACGAACAGGTCGCCGGCGGGAAATGTCGCGCCGTTCTGAAGCCAGACGAGCGCACCGCTCACCACGGTCGGCCCCGTCCACTGGCAGAAGCCGGGAGAGAGGAAGAACATGCCGGAACGGCCTTTCTCCTCATGCGGACGCGACGCCAGCGTCACGCCGCCCGTGCCCGTGACCTTGGTCTTGAGTTCGATTGCGCGATTGATTCCCCAGCCTTCCTGCTTCGGCGTGGTGGCCCACAGGACGCCCGGCGACGTGCCGAAGTCGATCGCGCCCGCGCCTTCGACCGTCAGCGGCTTGTCCTTGCCCAGCGAGACCTGCCGGTTGAAGACGATGCCGGCCGGACGCGAACCGTCGCCGACCGTCAGCGTCACGCCGCTCTCGACTTTCAGCGTCGCCGAATTGTCGAGGACGAGCGAATGGACTTTCTTCGAGGACGCGAGCGTGTTCGTCTCGGAGAGGACGGCCACGTCCGTCTCGCCCGCCGCGTCCCACGCCTTCGTCGTGCAGGGGACAAGCCCCTTCGTCTCGTCGTAGGCGAGGAACGAGAGCGGCGCGGAGGCCTTCGTCCGGTCGCGGACGACCAGCCCGGCGTCGAGCATGCCGCTCGTCGCCGCGTCGGGCGCCGTCGTCACCTTCAGCTTCTCCGCCTCGCCGAGCGCGGACGTGCCGCCCGACGGCGCGATCTCCAGCGTCGCGCCCGCGCCTTCGCGCGTCAGCGTCGGCGCCGTCAGCGTGGCCGAGCCGCCCGAGTGCGCGGCCCACGCGAGACTGCCGCCCTGCGCCCCGTAGGCGAGCTTCGGCAGGCTTGCCTCAACGGCGCCCGTTGCGTCCGGCGCCCACTTCGCCGTGCCGCCGCGCACGGCGAGCGTCGCCTTGTCCCCCTCGGCGAACAATGCGCCGGACGATCCGGGCGTCACGAGTTCGCCGCCGCCGACCGCCACCGTCGCGAAGTTCTCGAACGGGCGGTTGGCCTGCACGGTGGCGCCGCCGTGCTTGGTGAAGACGTTCTGGCCCGTCCCCGAAATCGCCAGATCCAGGATCGGCCCGCGCGCGCCGGCGGACGCACCCGCGTTGCCGTCCGCATTCAGGAACGTGCGGTCGCCCGTCAGTTTCAGCGATCCGTTGCCTTCCGCCTTCACCGTCGGTCTCTGGCCGTTCAGCTGGACGCGTCCGAAGTCAAGGCCGTTCAGTTCGACGGGTGTCGCAAAGGTGATGTTGCCGGCCTCAGTGCCCGTAAAGTAGGCGATGCCGCCCTCTTTCGGCACGCGGTCGCCTTCCCAGCAGCGGATCGTCTCCCACGGATTGAGCGCAATCCCCCACGTCGGCCAGTAGTAGCCGTCTGTCGCCGCGCCAGCCGCCAGGCACATGCCAATCGCACAGGCGCTCGCCAGCCGAACCCTGCCTCTCGTTTTGTCTGTGTACCGATTTGTCTTTTGCTTGCTCATGGATTTCTCCTTTTGAGGTTTAGTTTTCGTTACGCAAAGCTTTCCTGTCGCCGACGTCCGCCGGCGTTCAGAACCAGATCGAGAAGGCGTCCGCCTCCTCGCCGCGCGGGTCGTCGC
>DCMF01000007.1 GCA_002321305.1 Verrucomicrobia bacterium UBA1629
TCCGTGACGGAAACCGCCGGCGTCTTTGCCGTGCCGTCGTACTTGTAGCCCGCTTCGGGGATTCCGAGAAGCGTGAGCGTCGCGTTCGAGATTTGACGCGGATTCACCGTGATGGTCGCCGCGTTCGTCACGCCCACATAGCCGTCCGCGAGCGCGCGATACCAGACCTTCGTCGCCGCGCAGACGTTCGTGAAGAGGATTGCGTCCGCCTGCCACGGGCCGTCCTTGGAGGGCGCGTATTCGACCGTCGCGCCGCTCGCCGGCGTCGTGACGGAAACGGAGATGCCGTGCCCCTCGCCGTCGTAGGCGGTGCTCACGTCCGCCGCCGCCGCACGGACGGTTGGCGAGACGGGCGTCGGATCGGCTCCGCCGTCCTTCGTCATGGTTCCCGAAATCGTTCCGTCCGACGGGTCGTCGGCAAGCTCCGCCTTGAATTGGGACGGCCCTGTCTTGTTGAAGGTGAACGTTCCGTTGAAGAAGCCGTCTTCGTCATTCCCGAACAGCCCGGTTGCGACGCACCGACTTGACGTCTGCGAGGCGATTTTAAGTCCATCGAGCGAATAGGTGCCGGATTCTTCGTCATCCGTGATCGTGCAGGTCGAGCCGGATTCCGCCATCTGCAACTTGATGCTGATGGGGAACGTGCCGTCATCCTCGTCATAACCTGTGCCCGTTCCGCTCCACGAGCCGATGACCCACGAAGGCCAGGTGACAGTCTCGGACGACGTGTCCTGATACTCGTAGCAGCCGATGTCGACCGTGCCGTTGACAACGCGGGGATTGCCGGCGAGGTCGGTCACGCCAAATGCCGTGCCGCCCTTGTCGATGCAGGGCGAGCCTTTCGTGAGGCGGAAGTCGCCGTTCGCGGCGTCCGCGAACAGCGGGTCTGCGACCGTCACGCCGGTGCGCCCGGCAACGCCAGTGACTCCGTAAAAGACGCAGTTGGCAAGTGTCGGGCGGTTCTCGCCCTCGTCCAGATACACGCCGCTGCCGATGCCATAGACGATGGTGTTCGCCATCTGGCTGCTGCAGAGCATGGAGCCCGTGTAGACGGTGCAGTTGTTGAGGATGCAGTCCGAGAGGGCCTCCACGTCGCCATCCTCTTCACCGTCCTCGTCGATCCACACGCCGAGATCGCCGGCCGTGATCAGGCAGTTCTCCAAGACGGCCACCTGCACCGGGACGAAGCGATTGGCGCTCTCGTCACAGGTCAGGCGGCAGTTCTTGATGCGACCGCCGACAATGCCGACGTCGTCCACCTTGCCGTTCAGCTCAACGGTGAATCCCTCCAGCGTGCTGCACGGAAGGTCGGCGGGCGTCCAGGTCTTCCACTCGTCCACGACATCGTAGCGATACGACCTGCCTTCGTCTTCCGAGTCGCCGACCTGGCTGTTGGTCTCGTTCGAGATCAGCAGCGCCGCCGCTATGTTGTTGTCGGGCCCCAGCCTCCGGCCTGTCTTCGCAACGATCTTCGTCTTCTCCGCACCGTCGGTCGAGCGGATCGTGATGTCCTTGCCCTGCGTGTCGATGGCGGCGTATGTCCCCGGCGCGACAAGGATCGTGTCGCCGGCGGACGCCGCGTCAATCGCCGCCTGGATCGTCTTCTTGGGACTGTCTGCGCTTGTGCCGCGATTCATGTCAGATCCCGCCGTCCCGTCAACATACACCACATGCTCCAGAACCTCGATCAACTTCCAAACGGCATAGAGATTGATGACGCCGTTCTTTTCTGATGTGAGGTTCGTCACTTTCGTGCCCGGCGCGTAGACGACTTCGCCGTCAGCCTCGGTCGCCCAGCCCTCGAAGGTGTAGCCCGCGCGCGTAAACCCATTCGCGGCAATCTCGCCTTCCACGTCATATTCGCAATCTGTCGGCGCTGTTTCGCCCGTGCCGCCGTTGGCGCTGTACACAATCTGGTAGCTGTTCGCATTCCAGTTCGCCGTCACAGTCAGATTTCCCGTCATCTCCGCTGTAATCGACGCGGGAGACCAGCCCGCGAAAACGTAGCCGACGGCCTCGCCCGGGTCTGCGAACGTGAATTCCTTGCCCGCCTCATAGGTCGTTGGATTGGAATTGGTCGCGCCCTTCAGGTTCTCGTAGGTGATGGAATAATTGACGGGTTCCGTCTCTCCCAGATACTCGTAGCATCCGATGTCGACCGTGCCGTTGACGACGCGGGGATTCCCGGCGAGGTCGGTCGCACCGAACGCCGTGCCGCCCTTGTCGATGCAGGGCGAGCCCTTCGTGAGGCTGAAGTCGCCGTTCGCGGCGTCCGCGAACAGCGGGTCTGCGACCGTCACGCCGGTACGCCCGGCAACGCCAGTGACTCCGTAAAAGACGCAATTGGCGAGCGTCGGACGAGTCGCACCCTCGTCCAGATACACGCCGCCGCCGATGCCATAGACAATGGTATTCTCCATTTTGCTGCCGCAGATGTAGGTCTTCGTGTAGACGGTGCAGTTGCGAAGACTGGAGTCGGCGATTGCCTCTTCCGAGTGCTGACCGGACACGAAAAGGCAGTTCTCGGCGACGGCAAGGCTCAGATGCGCATAGGCCCCCATGTTCCGATCTGTCGGACAGATGAAACGGCAGTTCTTCACTCGCCCGCCGACAACGCCATAGACTTCTCCATCATCGACTGAGAAGCCGAGTCCTGTCACTTCGACCGTGAAGCCCTCCAGGACGCTTCCGGGAATGTCTTCGGGTGTCCATGCCGACCACATCTTGCAGACGTCATATTTGCCGCTATCGCCCTCTGAGGAGTCGAAGATGCTGTTGTTGTTCGCGTCCGACATGAGCAGCGCGGCCGTCGCGGTGCCCAATTCGTCAATCATCTTCTTGCCGCCGACGATCTTCGTCTTCTCCGCGCCGTCGGTCGAGCGGATCGTGATGTCCTTGCCCTGCGTGTCGATGGCGTCATATGTCCCCGGCGCGACGAGAATCGTGTCGCCGGCGGACGCCGCGTCAATCGCCGCCTGAATCGTCGCCTTGGCGGAGACGGCCGCAAGGCCGGAATTTCCATCCGCTCCTGATGATCCGTTCACGTACCACGTCGCTGCCCAAGCGTTGGCGGCGACGAGCAGCGAGCCCAAGAACACGCAGGATCGCTTTGCCGCATGTCCAATCTTTAGTTGTTTCATGACTTTCTGTTCCTTTAGTTTCCGCGCCTCAAGTTTTACGGAAGGCACAGCCGCCGGGCGCAGAAAAAGGAACGGCGTGCCTTCATTTCGATGTTCTGCTTGAGGCACGACCAAGCGCCTTTACTGAAACACGGAATAGAGGACACGCCGCGTGTGACTGACACGCGACGCACCCCACATATTCGGCTCCAGTAGAAGATTGGTCGATTTTCAAGCAAAGCCAAATACGCAGGACTGCGTACGCCTCGCGGGCCTCGGATGGGTTTCCGCGAGTCCTTCTCCTTGTCGGCCCAGTGTGCGGCCGGAGGCAAAGGTTTCGCCGTCGTAATGTCTAAAATCAGGTCAGACCTAAATTTGAACATTCGTTCGGCCGATAACTGACGTCGGTGCCCGTCAGCCGTTTCAAAGAGCCATCACGGCTTTGAACCGCGCGCCGGGCGAAGCACCTCCCGCCCGACGAAATCAGCGCGAATTATACCACGTTCCGCCAAACGCCGTCAAATCGCAAGGCGAGACGATGAGTGCCGGAAGTCGGGAGTCTGCTCCATTGCCTTTTCGTTTGCCTCGCCACGTCGTTCTTTGGCCGCAAGGCGCGGCTCCGCCGTTGGCGCAGCGTGGGCGCAAAGAGCAAGTTGCCTGCAACAAGGGTTTCCGTCAGACGACTACGCCCCCACGGGATGGCAGTGCGCCTACCCTACCCCTTCCGGAAGCAGATGCGGTCGATGATCGACTGGAAGCTCTCCGCGCCGGACAGGATCTCGATCGCGATGCGCAGGTAGAGGCACTTGACCGGTGTCGTCTCGAGGCGCGGGAAGCGCACGGCGTCCTTCTCCGTCGTGACGAGCGCGTCCGCCCCCATGTCGGCCGTGCGGTTGAGCGCGTAGAGGACTTCCGAGGCGTCGTAGCGGTGGTGGTCGGCGTAGCGCTCGCACCAGACGACCTTCGCGCCGAGGTGCCGCAGCGAGTTCTCGAACCCCTTCGGCGAGGCGATGCCCGAGAGCGTGCACGTCGTCTTGCCCTTCAGCCAGCCGAGCGGATACTCCTCGCGGCTCCAGACGTCCTTCAGCGACTTCGGCGCGTGGTTGCACTCGACGATCCGCGCCGTCGCGTTGTAGCGGCGGATCTCCTCGCGGACGGCCGAGACGTCGCCCCGGCACTTCGTGAGGAAGATGATGTCCGCGCGCTTCAGGTGCCGCGCCGGTTCGCGCAGGATGCCGCGCGGCAGCAGGTTGCCGTTGCCGAACGGGTTCGTCGAGTCGACGAGCACGACCTCGGTCGAGTGCTTGAGCTTCTGGTACTGGAAGCCGTCGTCGAGAATGATCGTGTCGCAGCCGAGCCGCTGGATCGCGTAGCGCCCCGCCTTCACGCGGTCGCGGTCGACGACGACGGCGACGCCCGGCAGGTTCGACGCGAGCATGTACGGCTCGTCGCCGCCCGTCGCCGAGTCGAGGAGGACGCGCCGGCCGTCCGACACGACGAGCGGCTTCGTGACGACCTGCGTGAAGAGCCGCACCCAGAGAGGCGCCTCCTTGCGGCGGTAGCCGCGCGAGAGGATCGCGACCTTGCGCCCCTCGGCCGCAAGCGTCCGCGCGAAGATCTCCGTCACGGGCGTCTTGCCCGTGCCGCCCGCCGTGACGTTGCCGATCGAGATGACCTGGATGCCGAGCGGGAAGCGGCGCAGGACGCCCGTGCGGTAGAGGAAGCCGCGCACGGCGACGACGACCCCGAAGACGAGGCTCAGGGCCTTGAGAAGCCCCAGGAGCGCGCGGATCCCGCCGGGCTGGTCGCGGTCGGCCCCCTTCTCCTGGATCAGCTTGACGAGGTAGCCCTCCAGCCGCTCGAATCCGCTCTGCCGCGCCTTGCGCATCGTCGTCCGTCAGTTGGCGAAGATGTTGCCGCTGTCAGCCCCGAAGGCCCGCAGGTAGACGTAGAAGCCGATCGACCAGTCGTCCTCGTGCCGATAGCCGTCGATCGTCGTGTATTCGTTGTCGTATTCGACGAGCAGCCGGAAGCCGAGGCAGTCCGTCAGGTAGTCGATCCAGCAGCCGGCCGTGTCGAGCTCGCCCGCGCGGACGTCCCAGCGGACGTGCGGGCCCCAGGCCAGCCAGTCGAAGACCTGATGCGTGACGGTCAGGTCGATCATCTGCATCCGGGCCATGTTCAGCTCGTCGCTCCGCATCGCCTCCGCGTCATACGGGCTGGACGAGAAGTCCCAGTAGCGGTGGTCGCGCAGGTTGTAGCCCACGTAGTACGTGAGGGCTTCCGAAACGCGCTGCCGCCAGAAGAGATTCGCGTAGGCGATGCGGTTGTCGTCCGAATCGTACTCGCCCCGGACGCCCAGCATGATGTCGTCGTCCGGACGCCAGGCGAGCCGCGCGCCCGGCAGGAACGCGCAGCCGTCCTCCCCGTAGTTCGGCCGCCCGGCCTCGGACAGCCGGTGGTTGCCGTTCCCCGCCGTGTAGGAGGCCGAGTTGAACTGGGCGGCCACGTAGACGTCGAGATCGACGACCGGCCGCAGCTCGCCGCGCTCGTCCCGCGTGCTCCAGGCGTTGCGCCAGCCGGGCGTGACGCCATAGTAGGAGTACGGCAGGCTGCGCGAACGGCCCGCGAACTGGTCTTCCCACGTGGACGAGGCGTCGAGGCCGTCGAAGACATACGGACGGCTGGCGCCGTTCAGGCCGTCATACCAGGCCTCCTGCGCCAGGACGTCAAGGTAAGGCTCGGTCATGTGCCGCCAGCCGTCGCCGATCCACGCCGCGCCGCGCGCGGCAAACGTCACGCCGACTTCCCCGATCGAGCGGAACGTCTCGCCCGCATCGACCGCGCGGCTGCGGCCCAGCACGTCCGTCTCGCCGCTTTCGCTCCAGTAGGTGCCGCGATAGCCCACGCGCGGCACGACGGCCAGAAGGTCGTCGCACGCCCGGAACGGCGCCGTCAGGCGGTGGTACGTGTCGAACCTGAAGGCGTCGTAGCGCGCCCAGAGACCCGGATTCGCCCCGAAGGCGGAGGCCGCGCCCGCGCCGTATTCCGCATAGTCGCGCGACAGGTATCCCAGACGGCTCTCCGACTCGTAATTGACCGGCAGCCCGAACAGGGGCAGGGGATTGACGTCCAGGTAGAACTCGGGCAGCCGTCCCGTCATGGCGTAGAACTTGTTCAGGCGACCCGAGACTTCGGCGCCAAACGAGAACGCGTCCTCCAGATGCTCCCAGAATACGCCGCTGTTGTCGTACGCCAGCCACTGCCCCTTCAGGTTGAACATCGTCTTGCGCTGGAAGTCGTACAGGAAATACGAGTCGGACAGGTATGTGCCGCGCAGGCGGACCACGTCTCGCTCCGTCGCCTCCCACCGGTGACGAAGCGAGAACAGGTAGCGCTCCTCCTCGACGCCGCTGCCCCAGTTGCCCGAATTCCAGTCGCTCCCCCCGCCGTACCGGTCCGCGTCCTGGTCCCAGGCGTAATAGGCGTTGAACGACCCCGAACCGAAGTCACCGAGATTCCAGAAGAGGTCTTCGCCAAGCGCCACGCCGTTCTCGTAGCGCAGGTCGAAGCGCGTGTCGCCGCTCAGCCACCAGGTGTTGTCCGCATGGTGCGGGTCGCCGGCGATGCTGTACGTCGCCTTCGTCAGGAGGTACGCGCCCCAACGGCCCGTGTAGCCCGGCATCCAGCTGAACCCGCAGTCCGTCTCCAGCGGATAGTACAGGTAGGGAAGCCAGAGGACGGGAATCTCGTAGAACCGCAGCCAGGCATTGCGAAGGATGACGTACTCGCGCTCCTGGTACTCCAGCTCGCCCGTCACGTTCCAGTGCGTGTGGCCGACGTCGTTCGTGCAGGTCGTCACGCACGTCGGGTCTGCGAACAGGAACTTGCCGCCCGCCGTCTTGGCGAGGTAGTCGCTCCGCAGGGAGTACGGCGCGGAGACGGCCACGACGTGGCCGCTCGCCACGGCGGCCTTGGTCACGTTGTCGGCCGCGATGCGGTCCGCCGTGAAGGTCATCGCCTCAGACCGCCCCTCTTCCGCAACGGAATCCAGGAGCGACGCGGCGAAAAGGGTCGCGAAGACTAGAAAATTCATCATGTCGGCGGATATTTTAGCACGTTCAGCCCGCGTCTGTCAATCGCACGTGGCAGGGGTGCGACAGGAACGGGAATCCGAAACGCGGAAGAAATACCCTTCTCGCATCCGCCGAGGCCGTTCCATCTCCGTCAGGCGCAGGTCGGAGACGATGGAATCGATGGAAAACCAGTCTTCCGCCGGCAGGGCGGAGGCCGGAATCGGGTGCGTCAAGCCGAGCGAATCGACGCTCTCGGCTTCGCGGTAGGCGGGGGCGGCGTCGCCCGGCGTCCAGCCGAGGCGCACCGTCACCGCCGTGCCGCCGCCCGCCCGGAGAAGCCGCACCGCCAGCTCGCGCGCGCGGAACGCCCCGGCGACGTCCACCTTGTGCGGATCCTTGCCGCAGATCGCGCCGCCGCCAATCGGGATCTCCGGCCCGTAGAAGTCGATGGCGAGCTTCTTGCCGGAGAGGCCGTTGTCGCCCTCCGGCCCGCCGACGATGAAGTCGCCCATGCCGTTGAGGACGAACCTTTCCGGCGGCAGGTCGGCGAGTCCGGCCAGCCCGCGCGCCTCCAGTTCCGCCAGCGCCGCGCGCACGACCGGCAAGACCCGCTCGTGCTGCTCTTCCGCAAACACGCCCGCCCTGTGCTGGAGGCTGAACGTGAGGCGATTCCATTTGTAATTGCCGCGCACACGGACAGTTCCGTCACTCCGTGGCTCCGTGTGAGATAGATCGACCATCACCTTGAAGTCCGGCCCGAACGTGTCCGCCTCCGTCTGCCGCCACGCCCAGAGCCGGCGGCCGAGGAAGTTCGCGATGAAGTGCGCGGGCGGCAGGTAGTCCGTCTCGGGACTGCTGCAGGCGTAGCCGCTCACGACGTTCTGGTCGTCGGACAGGTTGCGGATGGCGCGCTCGTCGTCCGACAGCGGCTCCAGGCAGACGTTCTGGATGACCTTCAGCGTCTCCGGCGCGGGGATCCAGATGGCGCCATAGCCGGCGTACTGATAGACGTGGCGGGCGATGGATTCGATCTCCTCGTGCGAGACGGCGCAGACGGGTTTCCCGGCGGCGATGCGGCCGTCGATGAACACGTGGTCGGTGTGGACGGCGCATTCGACGCCCACGAGCGCGTCCGGGTCGCGCTTCACGGCGAGGGTGACAATGGATTCGACGATGGCATCCGCGAGTCGGTCGGGATGTCCGGGCGAGACGTATTCGGCAATGTGCGATTTCATTTTACTTCCTCATATAGATGCGGCAATCAGATTGTCATTTACAATATGAAAGAAACTCCGATTCGTTTGGCTCTCGCTACCGCTCCGCAGAATGCCTCTGCCGAAAGCAGTCCAATTCACCCTTCACGACCCTGAAAGTGATTGTTTCGAGGCTGGCTTCTGCGAAGCCTGATGTAGCCTGCGGAGCGGTAGCGAGAGCCATAATCATCGGAGTGAGTTATCAAGATTCATTGGCGCAACGCTAAAAAAGCCTTACGAACGAGTCGGCGATGGATGAGAGGTCGGCTTCCTGATCGCCGTCGAAATCAGCCTCGACGAGCCCGACGAAGAGCCGCATCCCCGCCGCGCGGAACCGGGCGGCCAGCGTCGCGTCCGGCGTGCCCGTGAATCCGTCCGTGATGACGATAGCGGCGCGCGGCCGCTTCCGGGGCGGCAGTTCGAGGACGTGCCTGAGCACGCAGTCAATGTCCGTCCCGCCCGTGGAGCTGAACTTCCGATCGGCCAGGTCGCGGACTGAAGCCGGATGCACAACCGTCGAGAACACGTGGACTGTGCAGAGCCCGCTTCGGCAAGAGGGCAGAAGCGCCTGCGCCACGGACGGCACCCGGTCGGCGACGGATCCCGACACGTCGAAGTACACGAACGCCTGCCGGCTGTCGCGGCTGGAAGGCCGCCGCAGCCTTGTGGTCGTGCCGTAGACCAGCGCGTCGCCGAACGCGATCACGCGGGCCTCGTGCGCGCGGTCGTGCCAGTCCGGGAGGAACGTGGACGTCTCGCACACCGTCTCGCGCAGGGCACGGCGGCGAATCTCCTTCTGACCGGGCAGCGCCGCCCGCCGCATGAGGCGGCGGATGCCGCGACGCAGACGGACGGCGGGGTCGGCCTCGGCGTCGAAGTCGCGCACGCGCTCCGCCGCGCCGAGGTCTTGTCCCTGAAGCGGACGATCAGGGCTCGGCCACTTGGAGATGATCTTGTGGATCAGGTCTTTCATCTCCTGCGAGACCTCCTCGTTCGCCCCGTCATGCGAGCCGAGGAGAAGCGGCTTGCCGTCTTCTCCGGGCAGCAGGAGCGTCACCTCCTTCATGCAGTCGCTTGCGAGCAGCGCCTCGTAGACGTCGTGGTACGTGCCATCCCCTGACGTGCCGTAGAGCAGCCGCAAGGCCGACTGTGCCGCCGGGGGCGTGCCCGCGCCCGGCGGACGCAGGAGCGCGAAGGGCATCTGGTCGGCGGGATAGTAGTCCGTGAAGAACGACGTGAACGCCGGATCGGGGAAGAGCGAGCAGAGGAGCGCATTGATGACCGCGTCGAAGACGAGGTTGCGCACCTTCGTCGCGCGCGGGAAAAGCGTGGTGTGCCCGAGGATCACGTGGTAGAGCTCGTGCATCACGAGCATGAAGAGATGCTCGTCCGTCTGGCAGTGCGCCTCGATGAAGTCCTTGTTAAGGAGCAGCGTCGGCGCGTCCGCGCACGTCACGGCCGCCGTCTCGACCTCGTTTGAGAACTTGATGCGGAACAATCTCAGGAACGTCGAAAGCTCGAACGAGCCGGGCGGCAGGACGTCGAGAATACGGACAGCGATCTTTTCCTCGTCCGTCATGACGCGCTCCCGAATTGAGGAAAGTATTTGGCGGGGAAGCCGATCGTGCCGAAGACAGTATCCCTTGTCAGTCTCAACTCCCGGCGCGGTATGTAGATCAATCCCGACACCCGCCCCAAAACCGCAACGGTCAGAATCGGGTCTGTGCAGATCTGGTAGACGCCCGGATAATGTCGCAGGAGGTCGTCCAGCGGTGCGTAGAGGTCCTCGCAGAGGCTCCCCACCATGAATCCCGTCGGACGCGGCACGGCATCCAGCTCGGCCTGGTGCCGGCGAACGAAATCCACGAACCAGTTCCGAATATCCGCTTCGCGCTGCTGGTCTGTCTTTTTCCCGTTGTACGCCACGCCCACGCCAGTGCACCCCAAACCAAAGACGATCTGCTTGCCGATAGGCCGCACGACCCTCTTCACCGTCGTGCGCGGCGGAGCGCTCATATTGCAGTAGGCGTCCATCACAGCCCAAACTCCTTCCAGAGGTTCTCGAAGTCCGCCGACGCCTCGTTGACTTCGCGTGTGCCCGCAAAATCGTCGGGAAGATAGGAATTGAGCAGGTTGGCATGATACTGCGCGAATTCCGATTCGGCGCCGAAACGCCGGTTGGCGTCCGCGACACGGGCGCCCACGGCGCGTGCGATCCCGGCCGTGCCCGCTGCGACCGTGTGCGTGTTTTCGCATCCGTCGATGGCGGGCCGAATCTCGTGCGCCAGCAGCTCGACCGTCGTCGCCGGGATGTCTGCGCGTTCACGGAGCGCAAGGTACGTCGCCAGCGCCAGTCCGCGCCGGAGGTGCGGCTTCGCCTTCGCGATGCCCTCACCGACGATGACGGCGGTGCGGTCTGACGGCACGACAAGCCGCTCGGCGACCATCACGCGGAGACGGCGGACGGGGTCGTCGATCTTCATCAGCCGCACGAGCGGGTCGTCCGCGTCGCGCTGCGCAAGCTCCCATGCCGTCTTGCAGATTGCCGTCAGCTCGGCCGCGTTCGGCGTACGCCGGGCGCGGTCGGGAAGCGAGGCGAGCAGCGCGAGATGCGCCGAGCCGTAGAGATCGGGCGCGTCTTCGCCCGTCCGCGCCGCGAGGACTTCGCGCGCGGCGTGGACGGCCATCGCGCACCGCAGGAGCATCGTCGCCCGGCGCGTCGAGACGTCGTAATGCGCGGCATGGAGCTTCGGGACGAGCGTGAGGACGTAGGGCGTGAGGCGCGGCGTCAGCTCCGGCACGAGCGCTTCGTAGCGCGCGCGGGCCTCGGCGATGAGTTCGCGGATCGCGACCGGGAACTCGTGTCGTCCCGCAAACTGGTCGGCGAGGACGTGCCGCTGGTCTGCCGCCGTGAGGTCGTCCCAGTCCGGCACGGAGAGGACATAGGGGAAGCGGTCGGCGAGCGCGGCGTCGAGCGGTTCAGAGCCGAGGTAGAGCGCATCGCCGTCCGACAGCTCGTCGTCCGTCGGCGGCGGATTCATGGCGGCCCAGCGGTAGACGAGGCGCGTGAGGGGACGGCCCTGCACGCGGCGCTCGTAGACGATGGGGAAGAGCTTGTTCTGGAGTTCCGGGCGCGTGCGGCTGATCTCGTCGATGAAGACGACCTCGGCATCCCAGATGCTTTCGGGCGACGAGAGGTATTCGAGCTTCGTGCGCGTCGCGTCCGGGAGCGGCACGCCCACGAGGTCGTCGTAGTTGATGAGGCTCGCGTTGTAGGCGCGGAACGCCAGGCCCAGGGCCTCCGCGAGGCGCTCCAGCACGAAGCTCTTCGCGCAGCCGTGCGCCCCGACGAGCAGCAGGGGTTCCTCCGACAGGAGCGCGGCGAGGAGAACCGGCTCCATCTTCTTCCAGCCGTAGAGCCCCAGCGGCTCCGTGATCAGTGATTTCATGTTCAGTTCCTTTCGGCGACGGGACACGCCGAGGCCGAAAGTTCCAAAACAAGACGGCCGACGTTCCTGTTCGAGAACATCGGCCACTCATTCTTCTCAATGCTTTCCCCACACCCGTGAGGCACATCCGGAATCCTTCCGCTCCACCGTGGCCCTCGTTTGCTCAGGCTCGGTTGGCGCGACACGCCGTGTGGCGCATCGCCTCTTGATGTCTCGATGGTGCGTAGTGTACCATATTGTTCTCCCGACCGCAAGGGGGGCTGAAATGGTTTCGTCGGACGCGCGATCTCGGTCAGTGGACGACAGTCCGTCCGCCTCAAGCTCTCGCACAAGCGCGGCGGCGACGCGCCGCTTGGTCATGAGGGGAAACTTCTTCTGCGTACCGTCCGGGAAGACGAACGTGACGCGATCCGTCTCCGTGCCGAAGCCCGACCCCTTCTCCGTCACGTCGTTCGCGACGATGAACGCAAGCCCCTTCTCGCGGCACTTGCGCGCCGCCTCGGCGAGGACGTCATTTGTCTCGGCGGCAAAGCCGACGAGGGAGAGACGGGGCGGTTTGGGAGGTTCGGAAGGTTTGGAAAGTTTGGAGATTGTCTTGAGGATGTCGGGGTTGCGCACGAGCCTCAAGACGCCCGACATCTGCCGCTTCTTCAGTTTCTGCGCCACGCACCGCGCCGGCCGCCAGTCCGCGACCGCCGCCGTGGAGACGAACGCCACCCGCTCCGAACCTCCCAAACCCTCCAAACCTCCCAAACTTTCCAAACACCCCAAACCTCCCAAACCTTCCAAACTCCTCTCCAGCATCTCGCGGGCCGAAACGACGTCCACCCGCCGGACGCCCTTCGGCGTCTTCAGGGCGACGGGCCCGGCGATCAGCGTGACGTCGTGCCCGCGCCGCGCCGCCTCGGCCGCGACGGCGAACCCCATCTTGCCGGTCGACGGGTTCGAGAGGAACCGCACCGGATCCAGGTATTCGCGCGTCGGCCCTGCCGTGACGATGAAGTGCATGGGAGATGAGGAATGAGAGGTGAGGGGCGAGAAGTGAGAAGTGAGGGGCAAGAGGTGAGGCGGGGCGGCTATCGGATCAGCGAGAGGAATTCCTGCCGCACCTTCTCGTCCGCCCGGAACGAGCCCAGCACGGCCGAGGTCGTCATTTCGCTGTTCTGCTTCTCGACGCCGCGCATCATCATGCAGAGGTGCTTCGCGCGGATGACGACGCCGACGCCCTCCGCGTCGATCTCCTTCATGACGGCGTGCGCGATCTCCTCGGTCAGGCGCTCCTGGATCTGGAGGCGCCGCGCGAACATGTCGACGATGCGCGCGAGCTTCGAGACGCCGAGCACCCTGCCCTTCGAGATGTAGCCGATGGAGCACTTGCCGTAGAACGGCAGCAGGTGATGCTCGCAGAGCGAGTAGAGCTCGATGTCCTTCAGGATCACCATGTGGTTCGTGCCGCTCGCGAACTTCGCGCCGTTCACGACGGCCTTCAGGCTCTGGCGGTAGCCGCGCGTCAGGAACGCGAGCGACTTCGCGACGCGCACCGGGGTCTTCTTCAGCCCCTCGCGTTCGGGGTCTTCCCCCAGCTCGACCAGGAGTTCCCTGACGAGCGCGGCGATTTTCTTTTCGTTTGGCTGTTTCATTTTCCGCATAGTATAGCAAATCTAGACGGTGGCGGCTCACCGTTCAGAAGAGAACGAAATAGAGACCCCAGTTGATCGCCAGCGAATAGAGGTTCGCGATGAAGTCGTCGATGACGATGCCGCGTCCGCCGGGAATCGCCTGAAGACGGCGGCACGGCCACGGCTTCAGGATGTCCACGGCACGGATGACGCCGAAGAAGACGAGCATCGACCACCACGGCAGCGCCGCGAGCGGAATGCCGACGAGCGCGATCGGATAGAGCATCCACTCGTCCGCCGTGATGCGTCCGTCGTCCTTGATGCCGAGCGCCCGTTCCGCGACGTCGCAGAACGGGATCGCGAGGAGCGTGAAGCCGAGGCACGCCGGAATCTGCAGCGCGAGCGGCAGGGCCGCAACCGCATAGGCGAGCGCGACGCCGGGCAGCGACCCGAACGTGCCCGGCGCGAACGGCGCGACGAGTCCGAGGCCGAAGCCGCTCGCGACGAAGACGCAGAGCTTCCTCATGCCGTCGCCTCCTCTTTCTTCAGGCGTTCGGCCACCTCGCGCACGCCCGCATGATGCCAGGCGTCGAGCGTGATGCCGTCCACCCGCACAATGCCCTTCTTCTCCCACTGCGACCAGTCGACGGCCTTCACGTCGGCGAACTTCCGCCGCGTGCCGCGAAAGACGAAGCCCTCGTCGTCGTATTCGAAGCGAAACCGCGCGAGCAGGCCGACATGGCCGGCGATGACGAGCGCGGCGAGCAGCGCGAGGAGCGCGAAGCCATGCTGCGTCTGCGTCTTCTGGCGCCTGAAGGCGTCGAGGTCGAAGCCGGCGGGCGCATCGCCGCCCTCGATGGAACGGTAGAGTTCCGCCGCCGGCGTCGCCGGATAGCGCACGAGCCCGTCGTAGCCGAACCAGCCGGACAGGCCGAGCATCAGGAGCGCGACGCCGAGATGCCGCACGGCGAACTCGCGATTGAGCGTCAGCCTTTTCATCCGCGCTGCCTCAGGATCTCGTACATCGCCACGGCGGCGGCGACGCCGGCGTTCAGCGACTCGAAGCCGCCCGGCATCGGCAGTTCGCCGATGAAGTCGCAGTTTTCGCGCACGAGCCGCGAAATGCCCGCGCCTTCCGCGCCGATGACGAGCCCGACGCGCCCCTTGAAGTCGATCTTCGTGTAGGGCCGCGCGTCCTTGCCCCAGTCGAGCCCCGTGAACCAGAGGCCCGCCTCCTTGAGGTCCGCCATCGCGCGCGGCAGGTTGACGACGTGCGCGGCCTTCAGGTGCTCGGCGCCGCCCGCCGACGCGCGCACCGCCGCCGGCGTGATGCCGCACGCGCGGTCCTCCGGGATGACGACGCCCGTCGCGCCGACGGCGCACGCCGTGCGCAGGATCGAGCCGACGTTCTGCGGGTCCTCCAGGTGGTCGAGGACGACGACGAGCGCGTTCTCGTCTTCCGCCGCCGCCGCCACGATCTCCTCGAAGCCGACGTAGGGATAGCCCGTCGTCTTGATCGCGCAGCCCTGGTGATGCCCGAAGCGCGTGAGCCGGTCAAGCGCATCGCGCTCCATCGTGCGGACGACGAGGCGGCGGCTGTGCGCCTCGTCGCGGATGCGCCGCAGCTGGTCGTCCTCGTCCGGCGTCGTCGGCGGCAGGATGATTTCCGAGCAGGTGCGCCGCCCGGCGGCCAGCACCTCCTCGACGGGATTGCGCCCGTAGATCCATTCGCCGCCCGTCACGAGTTCGCGCGGGCCCTTGTGATGATGTCGCGTGTTCTGGTAATTGCCCATAAGTCGTGTAGTATATCAACCTTGCTCCGTCATTTCAAACCGCGCCCAGTCGGGCACGGGCGTGCGAATCTCCAGCGGCTCGCCCGAGACGGGATGGGCGAACGCGGCGGCGAGGGCATGGAGGCAATGGCCTGCCTGGCCCTCGACGGCGAACGCGCCGTAGAGCCGGTCGTTCACGATGTGAAGTCCCGCGAACGCGAGCTGCGCGCGAATCTGGTGCGTGACGCCGGTGGCGATCGTCACCTCCAGAAGCGTGCGCGCCTCGTTCTCGACCGACGTGTGCGCAAGCGGCTTGAACTGCGTGACGGCGTGGAGCGACTTCAGCCGCGCACATTGGGCGCGCGTGAGACGGTTGTGGCGAAAGTCGATCATCCGGCAGAAGGGCAGCGTCGGATCGTGCGCGAGGTCGTTCTCCAGCGTGCCCCCGACGGCGACCGCGCCCTCGACGAGCGCCAGGTACGTCTTGCGGACGGTTTGCGCGGCGAACTGGGCGCGCAGGTTCGCGAACGCCTCGGCCGTGCGCGCGACGAGCACGAGCCCAGACGTATCCGCATCGATGCGGTGCAAGGCCCCGGCCATGAGCGGACTCTCGCCGAGCCGCGTCAGCGCAGGGCCGAGCGCACGGCATTCGGGATGGCGCGTCGCGACGGCGTTCATGAGCGTGCCCGTCTCGCGGCACGAGAGCGGCTGGACGGGCATTCCGGCCGGCTTGTCGAACGCGAGCAGCGAGGCGTCCTCGAAAATCGCCTGGGGACAGTCCCCCTCGGCCCTGACGAGGTTGTCGGCGGCCTCCATCAGATCCCGCACGCCAATCGTCTCGCCGCCGCGCAGCTTCAGGCCCTTCGCCGCGCGGCGGCCGTTGACCGTGACGTCGCCACGTTCGATCGCCTCGCGGACGAATGCGCGCGTAGCCGTCGGAAAGGCATGAAGAAGGGCGGCGTCCAGTCGAACGCCGCCTTCCTTGAGCCTGAGGACTTGGTTCTCAATCACCTCCCAAACCTCCCAAACTTTCCAAACCTCCCAAGCCCCTTACTCATACCGATCCATGACGGAAGGCGCGATGGGCGCGATGCCTTCCCAGTTGCGGTTGGAGGCCCACGGAAGGTCCGAATCCTCCGCCGAGTCGGCGATGCACCCCGCGAGAAGCGAAATCGCCAACCCGGCCAACGCGAATTTCAGGGACGTCTTCATCAGTCGGCAAAGACGATGTCGCCCTCGTTCAGCTTGTCCTGCGACCAGGCGCCGAGAATGTCGCAGATGACGTAGGGCTTGCCCTTGACCTCCTGTCGGAGGCGGAGGCGCCCGACGAACGTGCCGCCGCGCTTGACGCCGAGGTCAATCGCCGGAAGCGGCTTCGCGAGGTCGTTGCCCTTGAGCTCCTTCAGGGCCTCGGCGGAGAACTCGACGATGGCGAACATCTTCTCGTTATCGGCCTCGACGACCTTGCCCTTGTCGCCCGACGGGAGAGACGTGACGGCGGTGCCGGCCTCAGCCGCAGACGACCCGCCCCGCGTCTGAATCGAGTCCTGGAGCATCTTGCGCAGGTTCTCGTTGAGCTGCTTCGCCTTCGCGATCTCGTCGTTCTTGGCCTCGATCTCCTCGTCCTTCTTCTGGATCTCGTCGTTCTTCGACGCGATCTCGCCGTTGAGCTCGTCAATCTGGGCCTTGATCTTCGTCACGTCACCCTGCGCCTTGTCGCGATCCTTCTCGAACTCCGCGATCTTCGTCTTCAGGTCGGCAATCGTCACCTTGTCCTGACGGGCGTCGGGCTTCAGGCGGTTGATTTCCGTCACCGCCGCCTCCAGCTTCGCGCGGAGGTCGGCGAGCGCCGCGCGCGTCGTGTTGAGACGGGCCTGCTGGGCCTTGGCGGACTCGAAGAGCCGGTTCAGCAGCTCGTCCTCCGTCCCCGGCCCGCGCATGAGCGGCTGGTTGCCGTCCATCAGCGGCTCGCCGTTGACGTCGGTCGCGTAGACCATGCGCAGCTGGCGGCGCTCGTTCTCGCCCCACTTGTAGGTCACGTCGTCGCCCGTGCGCGTCTGCTCCAGCGCGCCGTTGTAGTCTTCGAGCACGTTGCTCATGTCGGGCGAATCGACGAGACGGGCCTCGACGGGCGAGGCGTCCTTCTTGATCTCCAGCGACATGTCCTTCGCCGGGTCGCCCTTCTCGATCGTTCGGGCGATCTTGACGATGTAGTCTTCCTGCAGGCGGTTGCGATCCGTCAGGAGCGCGCGCTTGGAATTGAGCTGAAGCTCAAAGTAAAGCGCAGCCGCAGCGAGCGCCAGGAACACGTAAACGAGGACGTGCAGAACTTTATTCATGGTCAGATGATACCTCTCTGTGAAGTTTATGGTTGTAATGATACACAATTTTTGTCTTTTGCGCAAGGGGGGGGGGGGGGGT
>DCMF01000067.1:0-1981 GCA_002321305.1 Verrucomicrobia bacterium UBA1629
TCGCGTAGCGCTGATTAACGTCCATCCTTAAACTTCCTTTCCGTGAGCAACATTATGCCGCATCACACGCCGCCACGGATCGCCCGCTTCCACAAAATTCTTTGAAGTCCCGGGTTTAAGGAGTTTGCACAGCCTACCGTGTACTTGGTGCGGAGAAAGTGCCGTAGTATCCGCATGAAAACGCGGCAGGTTGACGTTTATACCCGATATGGTATATAATACGCTTTCATTAGTCTGATTATACCCGATAAGGTATGCCGTGAATGTCAGTCAGTTTGTCAAAGAAAAGCGTGGTGCGCTGAAATGGACGCAAGTGGATCTTGCGGACAGGGCGGGTGTCGGCTTGCGCTTTGTGCGCGACTTGGAGCAGGGAAAGGCGACCTTGCGCATGGATAAGGTCAATCAGGTGCTCGATCTCTTCAGCGCCGAACTGGGGCCTGTCCCCATTGATCGGAGTGTCTATGCGTAAGGCGGAAGTCCAGATGTTCGGGCAGACGGCGGGCTATCTGACCGAAGATGACAACGGCGAATACACGTTTGCCTATACGGCGGCGTATTTGTCGCAACCGCAGTCGATTGCGGTCAGCCTGACGTTGCCGTTGACCGACAAGCCGTTGTACACCCGTGAACTTCCGCCTTTTTTCGACGGCCTCATTCCCGAAGGGTGGTTGCTGGACATTGCGCAGGAGACTTGGAAGCTCAGTCCACGAGATCGGATGGGACTTCTCCTTGCGTGTTGCCGTGACTGCATTGGCGCGGCGCGGATTCTGGAGGTGCATTGACGATGCGTTGCCTTGTCTGCGGAACATGCTGTCCGACGGAACATTATCACGCACAGTGTGCGCAGTCGCTCTTTCGTTCTGAACGGGCTCCGACCTTTGCCTATTCGACGGATGATCTCAACCGCCTTGCCAAGTTGCTTGTCACGTCCCATGTCAGCGTGCCGGGCGTACAGGCCAAGCTCTCCCTCCATCTGGAACACGCATCTTCTGGCCCTGACAGGCTGACGCTGGTCGGTTTGGAGGGGGACTACATTCTCAAGCTCCAGACGGCAACTTATCCAGAACTCCCCGAAAGCGAACATTTCACCATGATGCTCGCGCGGCAGTGTGGTCTTGCGACGGCCGCGTTTGGGCTTGTCCATCTCGCCTCGGGGGCATACGCCTATCTGACGCGCCGCATGGATCGCGAGAACGGCATCAAGGCGATGGAGGACTTTTGCCAGTTGACCGAGCGGCCGACCGAGAAGAAGTATTTTGGCTCCTATGAGCAGATCGGCAAACTGATTCGCCGCTACGCGAGATTCGGCGGTGTGGATGCCCTGCGTTTCTTCGAGGAGGTCTTGTTCTGCTACTTGACGGGCAACAACGACATGCACCTCAAGAACTTCTCGCTTCTGCGTGAGCCGGACGGAGCATGGAATCTCTCGCCCGCATACGATCTTGTTCCTGCGCAAGTTCACTTGCCGAAGGACTCGGAAGAGTTGGCGCTTACGCTTAACGGCAAGAAGCGTCGGCTCGTGCCGGATGATTTCGCCGCATTCGCCGCTAGTTTGCATCTCACGGATACGCAGTTCAAGCGAGCTGTCCGCCGGTTGACTGGACGCCTCACCGAAATGCTGGACGGGACGCTCGCACGATCCTTTCTCAGTCAGGAGTTCCAATCGAAAGTTCGGTCTCTTGTCGCCCGGCGGCTTAAGGTATTTGAATAGATCGTTTTGGGGATGTAACAATCTGTCAGAAAGGTTGCGTACGGGAGCAGGGCTTCAGCATGAAAAGGAGAACCGATCACCGGGGGACAGTGGACGGTTTTGCGGATTGTCTCGGCGGCTTCGCCGCAGACCACGAAACGTCGGCGCGTCATCGGCGTTCCGCCGATTGACCGTGGCGAGACGCCGCCGTGTCTCAAGCCCGACGGCTTGCCGCGTCGCCGTTCCGCCCCAGTCACTCCTCCGGGGCATGACGCGCCGACGGGCACGAAC
>DCMF01000067.1:2091-15758 GCA_002321305.1 Verrucomicrobia bacterium UBA1629
ACTCGAAGCCCTGATTTGGCCATGTCGCAACGGCTCGCGCAGCGGCGCCGGGGTTCGTTGCGGAACGCTGCGGCGCCGGGGTTCGGGAGGCGATTCTTTTGGAAACGGATCGACAGCCGTGCGGATTTCGCCCCTCTGCGTGAGTCTCTTCGCCGAGAGTATGGTATAATCTGCCGGCAAGTCAGGTAAAGGAGTAAACGAGAATGATGTCAGAGAAAATGCCCGTTCGCGCGTTCGTCGTCGCCATGGAATCCGAGGCGACGGCCGTGCGGCCGCACCTGGGGCCGGGCGACCGGCTGTACGTCTGCGGCGTCGGCAAGGTGAATGCGGCGTCTGCGACGCAGAAGGCGATTGACGCGGGGGCGACCGAAATCTGGAACGTCGGCGTCGCGGGCGGATTCGATCCGGCCATGGAAGTCGGCGTGTGCTATGTCATCGACCGGGCCGTCGAATACGATTTCGACCTCGCGCAGATCAACGGGACGCGGATTGGCGTCCACAACGAGCGCACGACGCCGTACTTTGCCTGTGCAGCGGATTTCGCGCCGGACTTGCCGCGCGCGACGCTGGCGACGGGCGACCGCTTTAACGACAGCAGGGCCGACGACGCGACGCTCGCCGACCTCGGAGCGACCGTGCGCGACATGGAGGGTGCGGCGGTCGCGCACGTCTGCGAGACGAATGGCGTCCCGTGCCGGATGGTGAAGTGCCTGAGCGACGTTCACGGAAAGGGCTCGATGACGGGACAGTACAAGGACAATCTGGCGAAGGCCCTTTCCTCGCTGTCGGAAACGCTGAAGGAGACGCCCATGCGCATGTGATGATGGGGGCACCGGCCCGCTTGCGCGGCGGCGGGCGTTTTTGGTATACTACGCGCCAATTCGTCCACGGTGGGCGGGTTGAAGCGAATGAACCGAGGTCTCCATCCCACGGTCAAAGCGGATTGAACAGCAACAATCAAGTTCGAAAGGAAACAAAAAATGGAAATGCCGACCTCTGCCCTCACGGGCGTCACCCTCAAAGACATGTTTGACGCGGGCCTCCACTTCGGTCACCAGACGAAGCGGTGGAATCCGAGGATGAAGGGCTACATCTTCGACAAGCGCAACGGGATTCACATCATTGACCTCCAGCAGTCCGTCGAGCTTCTTGACGAGGCCGCCCAGTTCGTGAAGGACGTCATCCTCGCCGGCAAGAAGATCCTCTTCGTCGCGACGAAGAAGCAGGTCGCCGAGATGGTCAAGGAGGCCGCCGCGAGCGCCGACCAGTTCTACGTGACCGAGCGCTGGCTCGGCGGCACGCTCACGAACGCGAAGACCCTCCGCTCGAGCGTCAAGCGCATGCGTCAGCTGCAGGCCACGGCGAAGGCGAACGGCGGCGAGCTGTCCGAGCACAAGCAGGAGAACTCGATGCTCCGCCGCGAGCTCACGAAGCTTGAGACGAACCTGACGGGCGTGGCCGAGATGGCCGAGCAGCCCGGCGCCGTCTTCATCGTCGATTGCGTGAAGGAGGCGAACGCCGTCAAGGAGGCCGTCCGTCTGCACATCCCGGTCGTCGCGATCGTCGACACGAACGCCGACCCGGAGCCGATCGACTACGTCATCCCCGGCAACGACGACTCCGTGCGCGGCGTCGAGCTGATCCTGAACGGCATCGTGAAGGTGATCAAGGAGGCGAACACCGAGTACGGCGCGAAGGCCGCCGAGGCGAGCGCGAAGCGCGAGGCCGAGCGCCGCGAGCGCGAGGCGTCCGAGAAGGCCGCGCGCGCCGAGCGCAAGGCGAAGATCACGGCGTCGCGTCCGGGCTCCGGCGCGAAGCGTCCGGCCGCGAAGAAGGGCGTCGTCGCCGCGAACGTGAAGGCCGCCGCGCGCGCCGCGAAGGAGGCCGCCGAGATCAAGGCGAAGGCCGACCTCGCCGCGAAGCGCCAGGCCAAGGTCGCCGAGGCCCAGGCCGCCGTCGAGGCCCAGGCCGCCGCGCCGGCTGCGGCTCCTGCCGAAGCCCCCGCCGCCGAAGCGCCCGCACAGGCCTAATCGGTTCGGTTGGGCGGCGCAGGGCTTTCGCTGCGCCGCCTGATCGACGCCGGGACGGATTCGGACAAAGGACAGCGGACATCGGACAAAGGTTCTTGCCCTCATCCCTCATCCCTCATCCCTCATCTCTCATCCCTCAACCTCTCAACTTTCCAGACTATGAACATCACGATTGACATGATCAAGCAGCTTCGCGAAGCCACGGCGGCCGGCATGGGCGCGTGCAAGGAAGCGCTCAAGGCCACCGACGGCAACATGGACGAGGCGGTCAAGTACCTGCGCGAGAAGGGTCTCGCCGTCGCCGCCAAGCGCGTCGACAAGGAGTCGAAGCAGGGCATCGTCGCCCTCGCCGTCGCGGCGGACAAGAAGTCGATGGCGCTTGCGGAAGTGAACTGCGAGACCGACTTCGTCGCGAAGACGGAGGCGTTCGTCAAGTTCGTCGACGAGGCGGCGAAGGTCGCGCTCGAAGGCAAGGACATCGAGGCGACGCTGTCCGACGACTACAAGATGCTGCTCACCAAGACGGGCGAGAACGTGAAGATCCGCCGCAGCGAGCGTTTCGCGCTCGAAGGCGCGGGCTGCGTTTCGGGCTACATCCACATGGGCGGCAAGATCGGCGTCCTTGTGGAGCTTGGCTGCGAGAAGCCGGGCGAGAAGCTGGACGAGGCGGCGCACATGGTGTGCCTCCACATCGCGGCGAACGCGCCGAAGTTCATCAGGCCGGAGGAAGTTCCACAGTCCGAGATTGACGCGGAGCTTGAGATCAAGCTCAACGCGCTCAAGGAGCAGAAGGGCAAGCTGCCGCCGGAGCAGGCGCTCGTCGGCATCAAGAAGGGCATGGCCGCGAAGTTCTGCAGCCAGATCTGCCTCCTGAAGCAGGATTACGTCGCGGACGGCGAGATCACGGTCGAGAAGTACCTCGACAACGTCGGCAAGGAGATCGGCGCGCCGGTCACGGTGAAGCGCTTCTGCCGCATGCAGCTCGGCGCGTAAGGGCACTGGGAAGAAACGCGACACGCGAACGGCACAGGCTTTTGTCCTGTGCCGTTTCCATTCTCAGCCGAATGGCTGGCGGGACACGACAACAGGAAACCGACAAGACATGGTCAGAGAGACAGAACAGAAAACTTGCCCCGTGCGGCCTTATGACGGCACCGATGCCGACTACGCGGCACAGGTCGCGGAATGGCTCGCGAACCCGAACGCCTACTTCCGGGCGTTCGGGCCTGAAGCCCGCGCATTTCAGGCGCGCAACCGCTCGGAACGCTTGCGGACGATGACGCTCGTTGCGCCGGCGGAGAAACTGGTCGCGCTTCGTCCTGTGCAGATCAGCCTGGATGGCGTACGCGAACGGGTCACGTCGTGGGAAAGCCTGTTCGCCATCGTCTCGGCGCGGCTCATTGCCGCACAGCCCAACGTCTTCGCCGCACTGCAGACGGCGGGCGAACTCGACTGGCTGGGCTGTCCGGCGGCGGGCGAGCCGATTGCGGACGCCTTGGCGGCGGGGACGCTCAAGCCGAACTTCGAGAGCCTGGCCGAAGTCGTCGGACGCGTCCAGTGGCTGTTCCTCATGTGCGGCATCCGCCTGAACGAGGTCATCGTGCAGGTCGATCCGTATACGGACGAGGAATGGAAGGTGCGGCACGCGGAGATCCTGCGGAAGCGCGCGGACGAGAAGGCGTTCATGGAAGGCCGCCGCGCCGCGCAGAAGGCCTGGGCCGCCGCGCATCCGGACGGCTTCTGACCTTTTCCACGACGATTTGCGCGGGTGGCTGTGGACTGTGCGGCTCACAATAAAGAGCAGAACGCGAAAGAGAAAGCGGTTAAGATGCAGGACATGATGACGTTCGCCAGCGTAGCGGCATTGGCGGCCTTGGTTGCGCATGGCAAGGACTTTGACAGGGCGACGCTTGACGCGATGCTTGACAGACTGGCGGCTTCGCCCGAGCCGAAGGTTCGTCGCGGCCCGATGGCGATGTGCTACAAGATGGCTATGCCGGAGCCTGTCGATTATCGGTACGTCTGCCCGAAATGCGGAACGGTCACACGCTACGTCAGTGCAAGTGTGCCGAATGACTTGGCGTTCTTTCGTGACGGGGCGACCCAGTTGAGGAGCCTGGGGCTCGACATCGCGCTCGAAGAGTCCGCCTTGTGCCGCGTATGCGCGCCTGGACCGAAAATGCCGCGAAGGGGGCGGCTTGTCACGGCTGCGGGCGAATGCGCGGCGGGTGATGAGGTCTGCATTTTGCGTGCGGCGGGCGGTTCGGCTTGGGTCCTTCCGCCAGGAGAGGTTTCGCGGGGAACGTCGAAAAGAGCTTCGGGCGTGTGGCTGCGCTTGGATGCGGTGCGTGATCTTGACTATGGCGAAGGCGATTTCGCCTATGAAGACCGTCTCGATCGTCTGTCTTGGATCGTCAATGGAAAGCGCACGATCGTTGACCGTCTGGACGTCAGGCTCTTGAAAGCCTTCCTTTCGGGCGAACGCATCCTGACGACCGAACGAGACGCCGAGATTCCCCTGAAGAAGCTGGTGGGGCGGCTGCGCGAACTTTTGGGCGGGCCGGGGGAATGACGACGATCCTTCCATCGGTCGCCGTTCTCGAACTGACGTACCGCTGCAATCAGGCCTGCCGCTTCTGCTCATGTCCGTGGTTCGGCGGAATGATGGCATCGGGGCGTGAGATGGAGGTCTCAGAATGGAAACGCCTCATTGAGACCTATGTCCAGGCGGGCGTCGAACAGTTCTCGTTCACGGGCGGTGAGGCGCTGATGAAGGAGGCGTGCCTTGATCTCTTGGACTTTGCCGCCGCACGAGGGGCGGCGGTCGGACTTCTCTCGAATGGACGTCTTGTGACGGATGAAGTCATCCGCTTTTGCGCAGACCGCAGCATTCGGCTTTCGATCAGCCTGCCGGGGTTGCGCACGTTCTCCGCGAATACGGGCAGCGACACGTCCGTTACGCGAATTCTCTCGCATTTCCGCTCGGCTCGCGAGATGGGCTGCCGAACGACGGTTGGAATCGCCGTGACGAAACTGAATCTGCCCGAGCTGTACGAGACAATCTCGGCGGCGCTTCTGGCCGGGGCGGATTCGGTGCTGTTGAATCGGTTCCTGCCGGGCGGGCGTGGGCTTCGGCATCCCGAACTGCTGCTGACATCCGAGGAGGTCGTGGCGGCGGCGGACATCGCGGAGGCGGTCTTGCGGCGGACGAGGCGCACGGGGCATTTCGGGACGGAGATGCCGCTTTGCCTGATTGATCCGAAGCGATATGAATGGCTTCGCGTGACGACAGGATGCTCGGCGGCGACGGACTTCTTCACGGTCGGGCCGAATGGACGGATCCGAGTCTGCAACCACAGTCCCGTCGAGCTGGTTCGCTGGGATGACTGGCGGCGGTTGCCGGCCTGCGACGAGTGGATGCACGCGGTGCGGCACGATTACCTGCCCGAAGCCTGTGCGGGGTGCGCGGGGGCGTCGACGTGCCTTGGCGGCTGTCGGGAAGCGGCGCGCGTCTTCTGCGGCTCGCCGCGCGCGCGCGACCCGCTGTTCTTTTCTTGATGCCTCGCCCCGTCCGACGAAGTTGTTCGGATTTTGGTATAATCTGCCGAAACGGCAACAAGGTCAAGACGACAGACAAGGAGAACGAAATGACAATGACAAGACGGTGGACGATGGGGCTGGCGCTGCTCGCGGCGGGCGCGGCGGGTGCGGCGGAGTACGCGAACACGATTGACGGACTGGGCGTGGGCCCAGTCGAGGTGCGGTGCGCCGAGGCGGGCGGCTGGGCGTTCGCCGTCACGCGCGCCGCCGGGGCGGACGGCGTGCCGGAGCTGAAGATCCGGCTCACGGCGGTGGAAGACCTGCCCCCGCCGAGGTTCTCCGTCCTCTTCGACGTGCCGCAGGTCGACATGCACCACCGCTGGACGGCCCAGCACCTGGAGAAGGTCGGGCTGCCGCCGAACTGGGGCTGCGAGGTCGCCTCGCGCCTCTGCAGCGGGATGCCGCTCGTCGCGTTCCTGAACGACAGCGACCGGAACCGCCTCGCCGTCGCGTGTTCGGAGGCGAAGCGGACCGTCGCCTTCCACGCGGGGCTGCGCGAGGAAGGGTGCCGCATCGAGTGGAAGATCGACTTCTTCCGGGAGCCTGAGGCGCCGATCCGCGCCTACGAGACGACGCTTCGCTTCGACCGCCGCGACGTGTTCTTCGGCGACGCGATCGCCGCCGCGTCGGCGTGGATCACGCAGACCGCCGCGCTCCATCCCGCGCCCGTCCCGGCGGCGGCGTTCGAGCCGCTCTACTCGGCGTGGTACTCCTTCCATCAGGACGTCTCCGACAAGGCGATCGAGGCCGAGTGCGCCGAGGCCGCCGCGCTCGGCATGAAGGTCGTGATCGTCGATGACGGGTGGCAGACGGACGACAGCAACCGGGGCTACGCCTACTGCGGCGACTGGCAGGTCTCCACGAACCGCTTCCCCGACTTCGCCGCGCACGTGAAGAAGGTGCAGGGCATGGGGCTGAAGTACATGATCTGGTACGGCGTGCCGATGATCGGCTACAGGAGCGTGAACTACGCGCGCTTCAGGGGCAAGTACCTCTGGAACGAGAGCGGGCGCTGGTCGGACTACTCGTGCCTCGACCCGCGCTTCCCGGAGGTGCGCGCGTTCCTGTGCGACCTCTACGAGAAGGCGATGCGCGACTGGGGCCTTGACGGCCTCAAGCTCGACTTCATCGACGCCATCGGGTTCAGGGGGCCTGACCCCGCGATCAAGGAGAACTACGCGGGGCGCGACATCCGCTCGCTCTCCGAGGCGATCGACCGCCTCATGAAGGACGTCCACGCGCGGCTCGTGTCCGTCAAGCCGGACGCGCTCGTCGAGTTCCGCCAGAGCTACGTCGGACCCGGCATCCGCCAGTACGGCAACATGCTGCGGGCGGCGGACTGCCCCGGCGACCTGCTCGCGAACCGCTGCCGCATCGCGAACCTGCGCCTCACGTCCGGCGAGACGGCCGTCCACGCGGACATGCTGGAGTGGAACGCGGCGGACACGGCCGAGAGCGCGGCGCGGTTCGTCCTCTCGTCTCTCTTCGGCGTGATCCAGTACTCGGTCATGCTGCGCGAGCTGCCGGACGACCACAAGAAAATGGTGGCGCACTGGCTCGGCTTCACGCGCGACCACCGCGAGACGCTGCTGAAGGGCGCGTTCCGTCCGCGCCACTTCGAGGCGTTCTACCCCGTGATCGAGGCGGAGTCGGCGGCGGAGCGCATCGTCGCGGTCTACAATGACGCGACGGTGGCGGACGGCGGCACGCTCGACCGTCCGGTCTACGTCGTCAACGCGACGGGGAAGCCGCGCGTCGCCCTGCGCCTTGCGGGCGGCCCGGCGACGGGCATTCTCTTCGACACGTTCGGCGCGCAGCGCGGCGCGGTCGCGCTGAAGGACGGCGTACAGGACGTCGAGATCCCCGTCTCCGGCTACCTGCGAATCGAACCGGCGAAGTGAAGAAAATGCTATAATATCCACTCTATGAGCGAAGAAGAGACGAAGAGCGCGGCGCCGGTCGGGGGCATCCTCGAAGACGTGAACATCGAAGAGGAGATGTCGAGGGACTACATCGACTACTCCATGAGCGTCATCATCGGGCGTGCGCTTCCCGACGTGCGGGACGGGCTGAAGCCCGTCCACCGCCGCTGCCTCTTCGCGATGCACGAGCTCGGCAACGCCTGGAACACGAAGCACGTGAAGTCCGCCCGCGTCGTCGGCGAGGTCATCGGCAAGTACCATCCGCACGGCGACTCGTCCGTCTACGACGCGATCGTGCGCCTCGCGCAGGACTTCTCGCTGCGCCTTCCGCTCGTGGACGGCCACGGCAACTTCGGCTCGATCGACGGCGATCCGCCGGCCGCGATGCGCTACACCGAGGTGCGCATGCAGAAGGTGACGGACGAGCTGCTGGGCGACCTGGAGAAGGACACGGTCGACATGATGCCGAACTTCGACGAGACGCAGGAGGAGCCGACCGTCCTGCCCGCGAAGCTCCCGAACCTGCTGCTGAACGGCTCGTCGGGCATCGCCGTCGGCATGGCGACGAACATCCCGCCGCACAACCTCGTCGAACTCTGCGACGGCATCGACTACTACGTGCAGCACCGCGACGACTGCTCGGTCGACGACCTCATGCAGTTCGTGAAGGGCCCCGACTTCCCGACGGGGGCCGAGATCTGCGGCGTGAACGGCATCCGCGCGATGTACAAGCTCGGGCGCGGCCAGCTCACGGTGCGCGGCAAGGCCGAGGTCGTCGTCGACGCGAAGACCGGCCGCGAGAAGATCGTCATCAGCGAGATCCCCTACGGCGTCAACAAGCGCGAGATGATCACGCACATGGCCTCGCTCGTGAAGGAGAAGGTCATCGAGGGCGTCTCGGACATCCGCGACATCTCCGGCGGCCACACGACCGACTCCAAAGGCGCGCCGAAGGGCAAGAAGACGACGGAGGACGAGATCTGCATCGTCGTCGACCTGAAGCGCGACGCGGTCGGCGAGATCGTCCTGAACCACCTCTACAAGCACACGCAGCTCCAGACGACGTTCGGCGCGATCCTGCTCGCGATCGTCGGCGGGCGGCCGAAGATCCTAAACCTGAAGGAGTACTTCGCGTGCTACGTCGACCACCGCTTCGAGGTCATCACGCGGCGGACGCGCTTCGACCTCAAGAAGGCCCAGGCCCGCAAGCACATCGTGGACGGCCTCCTCCTGGCGATCGACAATCTCGACGAGGTCGTGCGCATCATCCGCGCCTCGAAGACGCGCGACGAGGCGAAAGGCGCGCTCCAGGCGAAGTTCGGCTTCACCGACCTGCAGGTCAACGCGATCCTCGAGATGCGCCTCTACCAGCTCGTCGGCCTCGAGCGCGACAAGCTGGCGGAGGAACTCGCGAAGCTGCTCGCGACGATTGCGGAGCTGGAGGCGATTCTCGCCGACCCGGAGAAGGTCTACGCGATCATCCGGGCGGACGTCGCCGACCTCAAGCTGCGTTTCGGCTCGAAGGAGGACGCGAAGCGCCGCACGGAGATCGTGGCGGACGCGAACGAGGTCTCGATCAAGGACCTCATCCCCGACGAGCCATGCGTCATCACGCTCTCGAACCGCGGCTACGTCAAGCGCGTGCCGCTGACGGAATACAAGGAGCAGCGGCGCGGCGGCCACGGCGTCAAGGGCGCGCAGGTGAAGGAGGAGGACTTCATCCGCCTCGTCTTCGTCGCCGAGACGCATGACGAGCTGATGTTCTTCACGAACACCGGCCGCCTCTTCGTGAAGGGCGCCTACGAGATCCCGGAGGCGCCGCGCACAAGCTTCGGGCGGCCGCTCATCAACCTCCTCAACCTCCAGCCGGGCGAGCAGGTGCTGCAGCTCCTGCCGATCCGCTCGTTCGAGGGCGACGTCGACGTCTTCTTCGCGACGAAGGACGGCACGGTCAAGAAGACGCTCCTCGGCGACTTCCAGAACGTCAACAAGGCCGGGTTGCGCGCGATCAACATCGACGAGGGCGACGAGCTCGTGGCGGTGCGCCTCGTGAAGCCGTCCGACGACGTGCTGATGCTGACGAAGGACGGGCGCGCGATGCGCTTCGCGGCGACGGACGTGCGGCGGATGGGCCGCACGGCGACGGGCGTCCGGGGCATCCGCCTGCGCGAGGGCGACCGCGTCGTGAGCTTCGACGTCGTGGACGACGCGAAGACCCTCTTCATCGCGACGGCGAACGGCTACGGCAAGCGCTGCGAGTTCAAGGACTTCGCGCGCCACGGCCGCGGCGGGCAGGGCATGATCGGCATCAAGGGCGCGGAGCGCAACGGCGCGGTTGTCGCGGCGCACGCCGTGTCGGACGACGAGAACGTCATCTCGATCACGAGCGACCAGCAGATGGTGCGGAGTCCCGTCGCGCAGTTCAGCGTGCAGAGCCGCGTCGCGCAGGGCGTGAAGCTCGTCCGCCTCTCGGAAGGCGCGACGCTCGTCTCGGTCTCGGTCTGCGAAGGGTCGGAGGAGGATCCGACCGCGCCGGAGACGGCGGCCGACCCCGTCGCGCCGACCGCCCCAGACGGCGACGCGGCGCCGGGCGAGGGAAGGGAATGAGTTCTGTCGCGGCGAGTGGCTGTTGAACGTGAAATCAGTTCCCGTGGAGTTTCGGAAGACCTTGCGCTGGCGGTGGGACCAGGGGCGTCTCGAAAGATGAGATTCGATCTCGAGACCCAAGAGAAATTGCTGTCCGACTGCGCGCGTGACGGCGTGGCGCTGGCTGACAGGCTTCGCGAACGGAAAACCGACTACGATTCGCTCATCTATTCGGACGGCGCGTCGCCGCGTCTGCTCTCTCGGCTTCCCGACTTTGTGCCCGTTGACGAGCGTCCGAAAGTGGCGGGCGGCATCCCATGCGTGAGCTTCTTCTCCGGCGCCGGCGGAATGGACATCGGCTTCGAGTGCGCCGGCTTCAAGACCGTGGCGGACGTCGAGATCGTGCCGATGTTCTGCGAGACGCTACGCAAGAACGGTCACAGGGCGATTGTCGGGCCGCCGGACGCGGCGGGCGACATGTCCGACCCGCAGACGGTCATCCGTCAGCTGGAGGCACTTGGCATTGCAAAGAACTTTCCAGGCGTCTTCCATGGCGGTCCGCCGTGTCAGTCCTTCAGCATCGCGGCCAACCAGCGCTTCAGCAAGTCGGGCGAGAACTTCAAGCGGACAGGTTTCAACCATGCGAAGCTCGGCAACCTGCTCTTCTGCTACATCGACGTCATCTGCCATTTCCGACCGGAAGTGTTCCTCATCGAGAATGTGGACGGGCTGCTGACGATTGACGGCGGCGTTCAGGCTTCGCACGCCTGTGAGCTTCTGCGCACGGCCGGCTATGACGTCACGCCGCCGCGGGTCGTGAATGCGGCGGATTACGGCGTTCCGCAGAAGCGGATGCGCACAATCATCGTTGGCAGTCGCCTCGGGCATTTCGAGTATCCCGAAAAGGTCAAGGAGCAGCTGCCGGCGGGATGTGTCTTCAAGAGGAGCCTGAAGGGGCTACCAAACCACCGGACGCGCGAACACAGCGCGGAGTCGATTCGCCGCTACATGATTCTCGGCTTCGGCAAGCGTGACAAGCTCGGGCGCGTGGATCGGCTCGATCCCATGAAGCCGTCCAAGACGATCATTGCCGGCGGCACGGGCGGCGGCGGACGCTCTCATCTTCATCCGTTCATTCCGCGCACATTGTCGGTACGCGAGTGCGCGCGGCTACAGACGTTCCCGGACACATACGAGTTCACGGGACCCGTCGCGCGGCAGTTCACCCAGTGCGGCAACGCCGTGCCGCCCGTCCTTGCCTACGAGATGGCCGTCGCGATCTGCCGCTCGGTCTATGGGGTGGGCGAATAGGCATCGTGCCTCTCGTGCCGGGAATATGGTATAATAGCGCTGTCGCCATTTGATTGCGCAATCTGACGTCGTAGTCGTTGGGGACATAACAAAAAGGAGAAAACGTATGAAGAAGTCCCTGATCGTCGCGGCGTTCGCCGCTGTCTGCTGCTGTTCAAACGAGGCGAATGCCGCCGTGGAGCGTTCGTGGGCGTGGTCGCCCATTGGGCTGGGGCTTTGCGCGCCCGTGCAGATCCCGTTCGCGACGAGCGACGTCTACGGCTTCCGGTTCGGCGGGCTTTACGGCAATCATGTGGACGTCTACGGGCTGGATGTTGGGCTGGTCGAGTACCAGGAGAACTTCGTCGGCTGTCAGGTTGCGGCGGTCGGCTGGGCGTCCGGCACGGCGACAGGTCTTCAGGTCTCGCTCGCGTCGATTGACATGGCTGCGTTTACCGGATTTCAGATCGCCGCGCTCAATTGGGACAACGCCGACTCGGTTGGCGTCCAGTTCGCGGTCGCGAACGCCAACCAGTCCGACTTCACGGGCTGGGCGGCCGGCGCGCTGAACGCCTCGCTGAACTTCACGGGCTTTCAGTTCGGCGTCTTCAACCTGGCGGACGACCTGACGGGCCTCCAGCTCGGCGTCGTCAACGCGACGCAGCGGCTGAACGGGCTTCAGGTCGGGCTCCTGAACCTCGTGTGCGAATCGAAGCTTCCGATCATGGTGATCGCGAACGCAGGGTTCTGAAAGAGAGGGCGCACAGCATGAAGAGACTGTCTGTTCTTGTCGCGGCGTTGGCCGTGGCGGAGTGCTTGGGCGCGATTCGCGCCGTGACGCACGACATGTACGGCGGCAACGCGGACGCCTGGCAGGTGAAGCGCCACGCCGGGAAGATGAACGTCGTCACGAACGGCGGCGCGAAGGTCGTTTTCATCGGCGACTCGATCACGCACTTCTGGGAGACGAACGGCAGGGAACAGCTCGCGAAATACTTTGGCGCGGGCGACCGCCAGATGCTCGACCTCGGCATTTCCGCCGACCGCACCGAACACGTCCTCTGGCGGCTCAACGAGGGCGGCGAGCTGGACGGCTACGAGGCGAAGTGCATTCTCCTCATGATCGGAACGAACAACTCCGGACACTTCCCGTTCGCGAAAGAGCCGCCGTCCGACACGATTCTCGGCATCCGCGAGATCCTGCGGACGATTCGCGCGAAGCAGCCGAAGGCGACGGTCGTCCTGACGGCGATTTTCCCGCGCGGACGCGACGTGAACGACGCCTGCCGCCGCCGCAACGAAGTCGTCAACAAGGAGATCAGGAAGTTCGCGGACGGACAGCAGGTCTTCTGGTGCGACTTCAACGACCAGTTCCTGACGCCCGAAGGGCTGCTTTCGCCGGAGGTCTTCCCCGACCGCCTGCACCCGAACGCGGCGGGCTACGAGATCTGGGCGGCGGCGGTGAAGCCCTACGTCGATTACGCGCTGTCGGACGGCGCGCTGCCCGCGCCCGCGAACCGCTACGCGCCGTTCCTGCGCAAGGAGTACGTGCGCATCGACGGGCCGGCCACGACCTATCCGGCCACGCGCATCCGCTCGGAAGGGTACGGGAAAGAGGACTGGTGGCTCGACCGTCTGCTCCGCAACCGCAACCAGATCGTCGATTCCGACGGGACGTTCGATCTCGTCCTCTTTGGCGACTCGATCACGCACAACTGGGAACATCCCGGCAAGGAATCGCTCGCCGAGCTGCGCAAGACGTATTCGGTGCTGAACATCGGCTATTCGGGCGACCGCACCGAACACCTGCTCTGGCGCGGACGCAACGGCGAGCTGGACGGCTACAAGGCGAAGTGCGTCATGCTGATGATCGGCACGAACAACAGCAATGACCGCGCGCCGGACGTCGCGGCCGGCATCAGGGAGACCCTGGCTCTCATCGCCGAGAAGCAGCCGCAGGCGAAGACGCTTCTCCTGCCGATTTTCCCGCGCGGCGCGGCTGCGGACGACAAGAAGCGCGTGAAGAACGAGGAAGTGAACGCGATCGTCAAGTCCTACGCCGACGGCGAGAAGGTGATCTGGGTCGATTTCAACGCAAAGTTCCTCGACGCGAAAGGCGACACGGAATGGGTCATGCCCGACCGTCTGCACCCGAACGCGGCGGGCTATCGCGAGATCTGGCTGCCGTCGGTCTTGCCTTATTTCAAGGAAATCTGCGGCAAGTGACCGGGATTTTTTG
>DCMF01000118.1 GCA_002321305.1 Verrucomicrobia bacterium UBA1629
CGGGCGGAGTGCCCGAACCGCCACGGCGACTACTGCGCGCCGATCAGCCCGACGTGCCCCTGCTACCGCGACGGACGTTGCGTGGAGCTGGGGCGATAGGCGCGAATCCCGTTGACGGCGGCGGTATCTTGCGGAAGTAAAGGAGAACGCGAAATGAAGAGGCGCGCGCAGAACACCGTCACCAACATCCGCCCCAAGGAGAAGTCCGCCGTCGGGAACGGCGGCTCGCCCGTCCGCCCTGTCGACGGCGCGAGGCGCGCCAAGGGCGGGGCGCGGGCCGATGCGTGACGTCCATCCGCGATCTCTTCCCTCCCGCCTACTACGAGGCGTTCCGCGACGCGGCAACGGGCGCGGCGAAGGAGCTGTGGCTTCCCGGCGGACGCTATTCGGGCAAGTCCACCTTCGTCGCGCGCGCGATCTCCGCCCTCACCGCCGCGAAGGGATTTGAGAGCTGCCACGCGGCGTGCTTCCGCCGCCACCAGGTCGACATCCGCGACTCCATCGGCACGGAAATCCAGCTCGCCGTGGACGCGCTCGGCATCGGCGGTCTGTGGGCGGTCAGGCGCTCGCCCTTCCGCCTCGTCCGCAGGGACACGGGGCAGACGGTCTTCTTCTACGGACTCGACGACCCGCGCAAGCACAAGTCGAAGAAGCCGCCGTTCGGCTCGGTGCGGTGGCTGTGGTTCGAGGAGGCGGACGAGTTCGACTGCTGGGACGACATCGAGAACGTGCAGAACTCGTTCCAGCGCAACGGCGACGTGTTCCAGACCTTCGTCACGTTCAACCCGCCGAGGTCGAGCGCAAACTGGATCAACGCGGAGGCCGCGCGCCGCGCGACCGGGCGGAAGGTCTACCGCACCGACTACCGCGACCTCGCGGATGCGGGGCTTGTGCCGGGGCAGATCCTGGAGCGCATCGGGGAATGCCGCCGCCTGCGCCCCGAAGTCTACCGCCACGTCTACCTCGGCGAGGCGACGGGGACGGGAGGCGAGATCTTCACGAACGTCCGCGACGTCACGCTCACGGACGATCAGGTCGCCGAGATGCGCCGCCGCGCCTCCTACGGCATGGACTTCGGCATCGTCAACGACCCGACCGTCCTCGAAGGGACGTGGTACGACCGCGACCGCGACTGGCTCTACGTCTTCGACGAGTGCGTCCTGAAGCACCCCTACTACACGACCATCCACGACGCGCTGAAGCGCAGGGGGCTGGACGGGACGGAGATCGTCGCGGACACCGCCCCCGCCGGATGGATCCAGAACATCAACTCGCTCGGCGCGAGGCTGCGCGGGTGCTACAAGGCGGAGGACTGGCCGGAGACGGGCGTGTCGTGGCTGCGCTCGCGCTCGCGCATCTGCATCGACTCCGTCCGCGCCCCGCTCGCGTGGGACGAGTTCGTCCACTACGAGTACGACACCTACGCCGACGGCAGGGCGAAGGAGAGGCTGCCCGACAGGGACAACCACGCCATCGACGCCGTGCGCTACGCGCAGGAGGCGAACGTCAGGGCGTCCGCCGCGAGGCGGTTCGTCGGCGCGCCCGTCGCGATTGCGCGGCGGTACTGAGCGGCGGGCGGCATTGACAGCGGCGGTCAGCAGAGGAAAGGCAGAGGAGAATGAGCGAAGCGATCACGACAGCCGCGACGGCGGGCGGCGGCAGGGGAAACGGCGCACAGGCATACGTCCTGGAGCGCATCGCCGCCATCGCCCGGCGGCGGCTCCACAAGAACGCCCTCGGCCTCATGAGCGAGACCGTCAACCCGCTCTGGAACATCGACGAGCGCAAGGCGCAGCTCGTCTACGACTGGGCGCGGTCGGGGAACTACGCGCAGATCCAGTACCTCTACAGCGAGATCGAGGACCGGGACCCGACGCTCGGCGTGTGCGTGACGAGGCGCACGTCCGCCGTCGCGGAGCTGGACTGGCGCGTCGTGCGCTCCGACCAGCGGCGCGACCGAAAGGCGGACGGGGCGCTCGCGAAGGAGCAGATCGAGTGCGTCGAGACGGCCATCGCGAAGATCGACAACATGCCGGACGCGCTCGAACACCTCGCGCTCTCGGCGTTCCGGGGCTTCTCCGCCGTCGCGCCCGTCCACGGGATCTCCGGCGGCATCACGCACTTCGACCTCCTCGACGGGTGGAACCTGTGCTACGACCGCATGGGGCAGTCGTGGCTCTGGAACCCTTCGGCGGCATCGTTCTACATCCCGACGGCCCACACGCTCGCCTCGGCGGGCGACAGGGCGGCGTTCGGCTCGCTGGAGCGCATTCCGCGCGAGGCGGTCTGCGTCGTCACGCGCAAGCGCGAGATCGACTGGCCCGCCATGCAGATCTACCTCCGCCTGTCCGTCGGCGAGCGCGACTGGGGACGCTTCCTCGAAACCTACGGGCTTCCGCCCGTCATCATCACGATGCCGCCGTTCACCTCGAAGGAGGAGCAGGAGGCCTACGTCAAGGCGGCGGAGTCCGTCTTCGAGGGGCGGAGCGGCGTCGTGCCGAACGGCTCGGAGATCTCGTGGGCGTCGGAGAGCCGGGGGACGAACCCCTTCACGGAGTTCATCGAGCACCAGCAGAAGCTCATCGTGATGATGGCGACGGGCGGGACGCTCGCGACGCTCTCGGAGGCCACCGGCATCGGCGGCGGCGCGTCGGACGTCCAGCAGGACGAGTGGCGGCGCATCATCCGCGCCGACAAGCGCATCATCTCGAACGCCTTCAACAAGCAGGTCTGCGAGCCGATCCTCCGCGCGGCGTTCCCCGGCAAGCCGATACTCGCGGAGTTCCAGCTCGACGACACGCCGAAGCCCACGCCGAAGGAGATGCTGGAGCTGGCCTCGGCGGCGGCGAGCGCGGGATTCGAGATGGACGCGGACGAGCTTTCGGAGGCCATCGGCTACCGCCTGAAGCGGAAGGACGAGGGCGGCGGCATGAGTTTCGACGGCGCGTTGCAGACGCCTCGCGCGGCGGAGGGCGTGACGATCCCCGACGGGACAGCGGCGGCGGAGACGGACGGGCCGACGGCGGAGAACGCCGCCGCATCGCCGCGAGAAGCCGCCCCTGCGCCGTCCGCCGCGCGGGACGGGGGAATCCATGCCTCCGCCGCCGCAACGCCGTCAGACGCGGGGAAAGGCGCGGATGCGCAAGGGGCGAAGGACGGCGCGGCAAGCGAGGCGGCGAAGAGCCTCGTCCGCTCGCTTCAGGCGGACTTCAGGCCAGTTGCGGACAGGCTTGCGCAGATCCTCGCGCTCCCTGCGGACGAGCGCGCGGGCGCGGCGGCGGATCTGATGAGGGACCTGGACTCGCTCGTCCCCGACGATCCGCAGATGGCGGAGGTCATCGCCGAGGAGATGCGGCGCGCGTTCGACGGCCAGATGCGGAAGGACGCCCAGCCGTGATGACGGACAACCCCGTCGTGGCGAACGCGGTGCGGTGGGTCGCCGCCAACACGTCGGGCGGGCCGCTCTTCAAGTGCCGTCGCTGCGGCGCGACGGGCGACCCCTACGACGGGTTCTGCCGGAAGTGCGGCGACCTCCTCCCGAAAGGCGAGATGCTGAAGCGGGCGGACGAACTCATCGAGCGGAACCTCCGGCGGACGACGCCCCGCCCCATCAGGGGGCTTGCCTACATCAGGGGAATCGGGCGGATCGACCTCGAAATCGGGAAGAAAGGGACTGGCCAGAGCCTTGACGGCGGATATGGACTGTCGAAACTCCTCCAAAAGCACCGCAAGGACATTCCGACGCTCGCGATGACGCTTGTCCTCGGCAAGCCTTATGACGCGCGCGAGGAAAACAAGATCGTCATAGTTCGTGGCGACAGGCTAACCGCCCTTGCGAAGAGACGGAAATCCAGCACTATCCTTACGCACTACAAGGACGAAAGGAAGGCGGCCTCTTTCGAGAACCGCCCCGTAAACGCAGGTGTACGTGGTAGAAGGCCCGGCCACGCCTACTGCCAGCCCTCGCTCTGGCTACGGACTGGAGTTGCCGCGAGTGCCGATATTATATGATATTCCGACCGTAGAAATCAACCGCGAAACGGAGAATCCTGACATGGACACGGACAAGCCCCTCTCACCCGTCGCCGAATGGCTGAAGAGCCACGTCTGCGTTCCGGCGGGCGGAATCCCCGACGGCTACACCCATCGGAAGTTCAGGGAGGAGATGGACGAGTTCGCGAAGCGCAACCGTGCAGAACGCCCCCGCCGCAGGAAATGACGCCTATTCGGCTACTTGGACGTCCGTCGGAGGAACGTCGAGACGACGCTGACGAGCGTCGTGCCAGCGACCACGCCCGCGACCCACGGCTGGCTGATCGCCGCGCAGTAGGCGGCTGTCAGGAACGCGGCAATCGTGATCGCGAACGACATCCACTGCCCGCGCCTTGTCTCGACGCGCGCTTCGCGGATGTCACGATCCGCAATCTCGGTGTTCCTGCGCTCGTTTTCCTGTCTGGCGGTCGCCTCGCGTTCGGCCATGGTGAGGATTCGCTCGGCGAATCCGGGCGCGACGCGCTCGTACTGCGCGATGAGGTCGGGCGGGGGAATCGGGCCTTGGAAATGCTGTTCGGTCTTGACCGTCGCAAGTGCAGTCTTAGCCATGGACGCGCTCCCTCTGCCGTGCGTAGGCGTCGCCGATGTAGGAGGCCGTTCTCTGCCAGTCGCCGGCAAGGGCCATCGCGTCGGCACGCATGGCCTCCTGTTCCGTCAGGATGCGCGGCAGGGCAACTGGCGGATTCGTGCAATAAACGGCATGAAGGTCGTCGGCCATGCCGATGCCCTTCACGCCGCGAATGATAAGCCTGTAGATCGCCTTTGCCATGTGAACTGTTCCCGTTCCTGTTCCGGGTTCATCTATCGGTGAATTATACCATATCCCTGACGCGAACGGCAAGCGGGTCTCCGCCTCAACGGCGCGCTGACGCCCCCTTGCGCCCAACGCCAAGGTTGACGGCGCGGGTTAGAGCCGACGACGAAAGAGAGGATTCGACAGGAATGACGACGAGACTACCAGACGCGGTGAGCGCGGGGGACGAGATCGAGGTGCAGCTCGCCCCGCGCGGCGCATACCCTCAAATCGTGGACGGCAAGGAGGTCATGCAGATCGTGGACGACTCCGCCGTCAAGGCCCTCATCGACAACTTCAACGCCGAGAAGGCGGCGGCGAGGGAGCGCGGCGAGAACTACCAGGTTCTCGTGGACGCCGACCACGCCTCCGAGACGGGCGACACGACGAAGGCGATGGCGTGGATCGACCGCCTCTTCGACGACCCCGACCGGGGGCTCGTCGGCGTCTTCGTCTTCACGAAGGAGGGCGCGGACGCCGTGAGCGGCAGGGCGTACCGCTTCATCTCGCCCGCGTGGACGCTCACGGACGACGGACACCCCGAAAGGCTCGTGTCCGTCGGCATGACGAACCGACCCAATTTGCCTGTCTCCCCGATGCTCAACATGAAAGCGGCCAGAAGCCCGAAGGCGGGAACCGCCGTCGCCAACGCGGCGACGGACGGCGTGACGCCGGACGCGGGCGAGCGCAAGGACGCGGACACGGACGGGCGGAAGGCGGGAGAGGACGCAACGAACGCCGCCGACGGCGGCGCAAAACCAAAAGAGGAAGGAACATCGACAATGGACATCAAGGAGAAGCTTGGTCTCCCTGCCGAGGCGACGGACGAGGAGGTCGAGCAGGCGCTCGACGCCATCCTCGCGAAGTGCGGCGGCATGGAGGACGTGCAGAACGCGCTCGGCCTCGACCCGGCGTGCGCGAACGAGGACGTCCTCGCCGCCGTCAACGCGGTGCTGGAGCAGTCCGAGGCCCTGCAGAACGCGCAGGCGGAACTCGACGAGCTGAAGACGGCCCGGCGCAACGCCGAGGCGGACGAGTTCGTCAAGGCGAACGCGGACGTCATCCCGGAGGAGGACGCCGAGGCGGTCAGAGGGCAGTACGCCGAGGACCCGGAGGCCGCGAAGGAGGCCGTCGCCAACATGCGGCGCGTCTACGAGCGGGCGGTGGCGAACGCGCAGAAGGCGGAGATGGCGAAGCGGAAGCCCGCCGCCATCAACTTCCGCGCCGCGAAGGCCCCCGTCGCCGTCAACATGGCGACGATGCTCGCGGACTGCGGCGGCGACCCCGAAAAGGAGAACGCGAAGCTCCGCGCGATGGGCGCGAAGCGGGCGTGACGCATTCAAACAAACTGAAACAGAGAAAGGAAACTGGAAATGGCAAATTCCGTACTTGACCCCGCCGTCCGATTCCTCGCGAACCAGTCCATCATGGCGGCTCGCGCGGGCATCGCGAAGCTGCGGGACTTCACAACGGACTTCTCGCCCGACGCGGCGCAGCCCGGCTCGACGATGCTCGTGCAGTTCTTCAACGACGGCACGGCGCGCGAGTTCGACAAGGACACGAACAACTACGGCGACGCCGCAGGGCAGGTGTCGTTCATCCCGGTGAAGTTCGCGTACCACGCGAAGCAGTCCTTCACCTTCACGCCGCAGGACTACATGAACATCGGCGCGAACCGCTGGATCAACGCGGGCGACGCGGCGGGACGCGCCGTGAGCCGCGCGCTCCTGCACACGGCGGTGAAGAACATCAACCCGGCGAACGTGAAGACGTCCGGCACCGACCTCGCGACGGACGAGGACGGCACGAAGCTCGGCACGGGCCTCTCGTTCGGCGCGTTCAACGAGGTCGTCGCCGCCGAGGCGCAGAAGTTCACGAAGGACTACGTGGCCGAGCAGATGACCTACGCCTGCGACGCGGCGGACATCGACCCGTCCGACACGGTGCTGCTCATGAACGGCAAGGAGTTCGGGCAGCTGCTCGCGTCGCTCGACGCGAACACCTACGGCGACCGCTCCGCGATTGCCGAGGGGCGCATCGAGGGCCTGTACGGCTTCCGCGCCGTCGTGAAGATCGACAGCCTCACGGGCATCTGCGGGAGCGGCCTCCGCGCCGCGCTCGTCCCCGTGAACGCGCTCGGCGTCGCGGCCCGCACGATCCCGGTGCTGAACTCGAACCTCTACACGGAGGTCGGGACGGTCTCGGACGAGAAGTCCGGCCTCGTGATCCAGTTCCGTCGCGGCGGCGACTGGAAGACGGACACGTCCACGCTGACGGCGGAGGCCCTGTTCGGGTCGAAGCTGCTCCAGCCGACGAAGATCGTGCGCATCGTCTCGGCGGCGACGTCCGCCGCCACGGGCGAGACGGGCGAGACGGGCGAGACCGGCCCGACAGGCGGCTGAGGCCGTCCGAACGAAACACACTCACACCCAGCCCCCGCGCCCCGAAACGGCGCGGGGGCTAAACAGGAAAAGAAAGGAAAGAAGACATGATCAACTCAACGAACCCCGTCGTGCGCAACGCGCTCGGAATCAAGGGCGGCACGGTCGCAGCCAACGCCAAGCTGCCCGAGACCGGCGAGTACAGGGCCGCGAAACAGGCATGGGACAAGGCCAGTTCGGCGTTTGACGATCTCGGCCGGCTGTCTCACAGCATGGGGCTGGCCAACAAGCGGCGTGGCGACAAGCTTCTGGATCTGGCGTATGAGATCGACCAGTTGATGCGCCAGTTCACGTAAGAAGTCCCGCTGATCGACACGAAGGAGAACACGCATCCGCCCGAGAGGAGTTTGACATGGCAAGCATCAACTCGACCAACCCCACCGTCCAGCGCGCGCTCAACGCGAAGCCGAAGCGCGCCGCGAAAGATGCCGTCTCGAAGAACGCGGCGGCGTCCGTCCTCGTCACCTTCAACGCGGTCACCGCAAAGGGGCTGGAGAAGGTTCAGGCGAAGATGTCGGCGGTCGACTTCGAGGCATGGGCGAAGAAGATTGGCGTCGGATCGGCGTTGCAGAACGTCTGGCTCGCGCTGATGAAAGGCGAAGTGGCCACCGTCTACACTCACCCTACGGTCATCTCCGTCAGGGAGATTTGACAAGCACGACGCGGCGACGCCATTCGGCGAACTCGCCCGGCTTGAAGACCAGCTCCCGCGCCGTACACGTCACGATGCGCTCCCGCACCGTGTACGCCACGCGGATGAAATCGGGATCGTCAAGGATATGGCGGAAGGTATCTACAATCAGCTTCGCCGATTCCTCCTCAAACGTCTCGGCCAGCGTCTCGTCCGAATAGCCGAGACCGCAGTTGTTGAGCCATCCGATGAGCGCCGGAATAAACTTTGACGGCGGCTCGAAATCGACTGTCGCGTAGGTTTCCCACCCTTCTGTCGGCTTCTCGCCCTTCTTCGTTCCGAAGATCTTGCAGGAATTGCCGTAAGGCGCGCCGTCGGCTGGATAGCAGATGTAGAGTTTCATGCGTCAGATTATACCAAATCGGTTGACGGCGCGGGGCAGAGGCGGAAAAGGAGAACACACGTCATGGCACGGAAGAGGAAGGCCGTCGGCGAGACGTCGGAGAAGCACATTGAGGCGACGGGCGGAATGTCGGCGGCGCTTGGGGCAAAGTCCGAGGCGACGGGGACGACTGCGGCGACGGAGGCGCGGCCCTCCGATCCCTCTGCGGGCGCGCCCCGGAGGCTGAAGGTCGCCGTCTACGCCATCGCGAAGAACGAGGAGAAGTTCGCCGCGCGGTGGATGGACTCGATGGGGGAGGCGGACGCCATCGCCGTCCTCGACACGGGATCGTCCGACACGACCGCGCACCTCCTGCGGGAGCGCGGCGCACAGGTCAGGACGAGGGACTACGGCGACGGCTTCCGCTTCGACGTCGCCCGCAACGACTCGCTCGCGTTCGTGCGGGAGGCCGCGCCCGACGCCGACCTCCTCGTCTGCACCGACCTCGACGAGACCTTCGCCAAGGGCTGGCGCGCGCGGCTGGAGGCGGCGTGGCTCGCGGCGTGCGAAGAGGCGGAGGCCGAGGGGCTTCCCGCGCCGACGACCGCGCAGTACGAGTACGTGTGGAGCTTCCGCGAGGACGGGAGCGACGGCACGAGGTTCTGGTACGAGAAGATCCACACGCCGCAGTCGGGCGCGGAATGGCGGCATCCCGTCCACGAAGTCCTCGCCTATCCCGACGGGCAGAAGAGCCTCGTGCGGGTGGACGGCCTCCGGCTGGAGCATCACGCCGACCCGTCGAAGAGCCGCGCCCAGTACCTGCATCTCCTCGAAATCGGCGTCGAGGAAGACCCGGCGGACGCGCGCCGCGTCCACTACCTCGGACGGGAGTACCTGTTCCGGGGAATGTGGGACAGGTGCATCGGGACGCTGAAGCCGTACTTCGCGCTTCCGTCGGCGACCTACGCCGCCGAGCGGGCGCAGTCCATGCGCTTCATCGCCCGCGCCTACGCCGCAAAGGGCGACGCGGCGCAGCAGGAGATCTGGCTCCGCCGAGCCGTGGACGAGTGCGCGACGCAGAGGGAGGCCGCGCTCGACCTCGCGGAACTCATGTACCGTCAGAAGGACTGGCCCGCGCTCGTGCGGGCGTGCGAGAGGTGCCTCGCGGTGAAGGAGCGGACGATGAGCCACGTCACCGCGCCGGAGGCGTGGGGCTTCCGCCCGCACGACCTCCTCTCCATCGGGCTGTGGAACCTCGGACGGTGCAGGGATGCCCTCGCCGCGCTCGACATGGCGCTGGATCTCGCGCCGAACACCCCCCGTCTCGTGGAGAACCGCCGCATCATGATCGGGCATCTTGAAAAGACGTCGTGGCAGGGTTGACGGCATGGGCGGCTGATGTGCTATAATTCAATTTCGGTGACGGATGAAGAAGTCGTGTTCTCCTTCGCACCAAGGCCCCGCAGGGACTGAACCTCCCTGCGGGGCTTTCTCGTCCGCCCCGACCGCGCGCCTCGCGGAGGGCGTCGAAATTTTTTTTCGGAGGCCCGCCGAAACGCCCTCCCGCGCCGACGCGCCGAGACGTGGCGCACAATCGTGCCACCGGAACTGTACCCCCATTGTCCCCCTATCCGTGAGATCAGGAGGCATCTGGAAGTATCATGGGACACCCACCCACCACCCTGTCCGAAAGCCCGCACAGAGCCGATAAACGCGAAAAGCCACGCATTTGCGTGGATTTCTGATGAATTATCTCTTGGAGGTGGGAAGCCGAGTTTAACCCGCACGAGCGGATAGACCGTCCACGTCCCGTCGGCCACGCGCAGGCGGCACGCCGCGCGCCCGTTCCGCATCAGGTGCGGCAGGCGCCCCCAGTCGAGCAGCACGCGCAGCTCGGCGTCGGCATAGGCCGTCTCCGAATTCTGCACGTCCGTCAGGTGCGTGACGAGAATGCGGGAGCTTTCCGCCAAGGGCGCGCCGTCCAGCGAACTCGCCCACACGGTCGCCGGCGCGTCGCGCAGCTCGGCCGTGAACGCGCCCGCCGCGACCGTGCCGCTTTCCGCGAAGCCGCCGCTCGTGCGGGGCGTCACGATCGTGAAGGCCCCCGTCTCGCGGTTCACGCGGACGGCGCCGCCGGCCGCGCGCGGGAAGCCGTCGCCGTCTGCGGCCCGGCCAAGCCCCAGGTCGGCGAAGACCTTCTCGCGCGGCGTGAACCGGACTTCCGGGTAGGTCCCCGCCGCGACCGCCCCGGCCGGCGCCCGCTCGCCCAGCCGCGTGCCGAGCTTCGCGTACCAGCCGGCCCACGTGAACGACGTGGACGTCCCCTTCCCGAATTCGGGATTGGGCGTGCGCATGAGCGCGCGCGGCAGGTGGACGGCGTATGTCCTGTCCAGCTCCGGCAGGTCGCGGCGCAGGAAGAGGCAGATCGACGCGCGTTCGGACGCGAGGCCCAGCGG
>DCMF01000044.1:0-27361 GCA_002321305.1 Verrucomicrobia bacterium UBA1629
CTTCTTTTCGCGTCTCGTGTCGCTCGATTTTCTTCGTGCCGTCCGCCTGCGCGTCTTGCGCAAGGGCGCCAGTCTTGGCCTGATGTCTTCTAGGACTTTGATTTCTTTAGATTTTCGCGCTTTCCGCGCCGATGCCGCACATTATACCATAAATGAGAACTCTCTGCGGAAAATTCGTGAAGGGAGGGCGAGCCCCCATTGACAGGCAGGGGCAAAATATGATAAAGTAATCGCGTGATTACGATAAATAGGAGAATCGCGCGATGAAGAGATCATTCGTTCCGCTGTTTGCGACAAACTTCTTCGGGGTCGTCAACGACAACTTCCTGAAGACGCTGGCGAGCTTCACCGTCATCGGCTGGCTCGCGGACGAGCGGCTGCAGTCCGTCTTCATGGGGACGGTCGCCGCCGCGCTCGTCGTCCCCTACGTCGTCTGCTCGCCGCTCGCCGACCGCCTGACCGTGCTGTTCCCGAAGGTGCGGATCTTCCGCCTCGCGAAATGGGCCGAGCTGCCGATCGTCGCGCTCGCCGTCGCCGGGTTCGCGCTGGAGTCCGCCGCGCTCGTCGTCGCGGCGGTGCTTCTGATGGGGCTTCAGAGCTCGCTCTACTCGCCCGCGAAGTACGCGCTTGTCCGCGACGTCGGCGGGGCGGCGCGCATTTCCGTCGGCATGGGCGGCATGGAGGGCGTGACGTTCGCCGCCGTCCTCGCCGGCACGATCGCCGCGTCGTTCGCGGCGGACTGCGCGCCCGCGTGGGTTCAGGCCGCCTGCCTCCTCGGATTCGCCGCCGTCGGGCTCGCGCTGAGCTACACGATCCGTGCGGACGAGGAGCCGAACCGGGCGATTCACGCGATCAGCCCCGTCCGCTACCTCTCGCGCGCGCACCGCCTGGCGCGGCGCTATCCGGGACTCAACGCCGTGATCGTCACGCTGTCGGTCTTCTGGTGGGCGGCGGCCATGCTCCAGATGGGGCTTCTCGTCTACGGGAAGCAGGTGATGGGGCTTGACTCGACGCGGACGGGCGCGATGCTCTGCGCGGCGGCGGTCGGCATCGTGACCGGGCAGGTCGCTGCGGGATTCGTCGACCGGCGGCGCTTCCTGCTCGCGGCGACGCCGCTCTTCGGCCTCGTCGCCGCCGCGCTGCTGGCGGTTCTCTTCTTCGTGCCGATGGGGCCTGTCCCCTTTGCGGCGACGCTTGCCGTCCTCGCGTTCGACCTCGGCTTCTTCAAGCTGCCGTTCGACGCGGAGATCCAGAAGGTCGTGAAGGGGCCGCGCCTCAACACGATGCTCGCCTACTTCAACCAGGTGTCCTTCCTCTTCATGATGCTGTCCTCGCTCTGCTACGTCGCCGTGAGCGCGCTGTTCGGGCCGCGCGCGTTCCTCCTGCTGCTCGCGGGCGTGCTGGCGGTCGTGCCGTTCGCCTTCGCCTTCAGCTACCGCACGGTTCTCTGCCGCGTCGGCAAGTGGGTGTTCGCGCGCCGCTATGCGGTGTCCGCCGAGGGGCTGGCGTCGCTGCCGGCGGACGCGCCGCTGCTCTTCCTGCCGAACCATCCGGCGATGGTCGATCCGATGCTCGTCGGCGCGGAGCTGTGGCGGCTGCCCGTGAAGCCGCTCGCGGACGAGCTGTTCCTGGATCGCGGCGGCATTTCCGCGAAGGTGCTGAAGACGCTCGGCTGCGTGAAGGTGCCGGACCTGCGCAGGCACCGCAGCGCGGCGGGCGCGAAGATCGCGCGCGGGCTTCAGGACGTCGTGACGGACGCGCTCGCGAAGGGCGACGACGTCATCTTCTATCCGTCGGGCCACATCTGGACGGAGCCGCGCGAGGAGATCGGCACGCGCCAGCTCGCCTACAACGTCTGCCGCGCGCTGCCGCCGAAAGCGCGCGTCATCGCCGTGCGCACGACGGGTCTCTGGGGCTCGATCTGGAGCCGGAAGGGGCGCACGGCCTCGCCGTCGTTCGGCCCGACGCTCGTCCGCTCGGTCCTGCTGTGGCTGTTCGTCGCGCCGTTCCGTCCGCGCCGCCCGGTGCGGATGCGGTTCGAGGACGTGACGGACCGCGTGCGGGCGTGGGCGGCGGAGCTGCCGCGCCTCGGCTTCAACCGCCGGCTGGAGGAGTGGTACAATGAAGAGTGCGCGTAAGCGGCGTGCGCGCGCGGATGGCGCGGCGACGCGCGAGGCGATTCTCGAAGCAGCGGCGGACGAGTTCGCGGACAAGGGCTACGAGCTGGCATCGGTGCGGACGATCTGCGCCCGGGCGGGCGTCAACGCGGCGCTGGCGAACCGCTACTTCGGCTCAAAGGAGGCGCTCTACCGCCTGACGGCGCAGCGGCTCTTTGGCGACCTCGGCGCACCGCTCGCCGCGCTGGCGGACGGCGTGACGGACGCCGCGAGCTGGCGGGCGGCGATTCGGACGTGGGTGGACGACTTTCTCTTCATGACGCTGCCGACGCAGAAGGCGCAGAAGCGCTGCGCGGCCCTGTTCCGGCATGAGGTGACGCGTCCGACAGTCTTCCAGAAGGACTTCCGGCGCGCGTTCGGCAAGCCCGTCTACGAGTCGCTGCGGCGGCTTGTCGCGAAGGCGACGGCGGACGAGGCGGAACAGGATCTCTGGCTGTCGTCCGTCTGGGCGCAGGTCAGCGTCTACGCGCTCGCCGACCGCTCGTGGCGCGCATCGTTCCGTCCGAAGGGCGTGTCGGACGCCGCCTGGGCCGCGCGCGTCCGCGACCACATCTGCGAGACGCTTTTCGCCGCCCTGTCCCGCCGCGCGCCCTGATTCGGACGATTCGGATGGCGTTCGTCCTGTTGCGGGCGACGGGCGCGATGTGCTATTCTACGGCTTTCCCGAGGAAATGTGCAGACGGGAAAACGTCAACCAAGCGAAGTCAAGGCCGTGTGTCTGGAAAGGGTTCCGGAATGGAAATGAAGAAGTGCCTCCTTGCGGGCGGGGTGAGCCTGTTCGCGTTTCTGTCGTCGGCGAGTCCGTCGGACGCCGCGAAGTGGGATGCGCGCATGGCGCTGAAGGACGCCGTGGTCACGAACGGCGTCAAGTGGATCGACGGGCGGAGGCTGCCGCTCGAAGGGCGCGCGTTCGACGACACGGAGCGTTATTACGACCGGCTGCCGGCGAACGTGACCACGAACGTCAACGGCGGCGTGCGCGCGCTGAAGCGCCACACGTCGGGCATGCTCTTCCGGTTCGCCACGGATTCGCGGAAGCTCCACTTCCGGTGGAAGCCGACCAGCGCAAGCCTCTCCATGGATCACATGCCGGCGACGGGCGTCTCGGGCATCGACGTCTACCGCTGGAGCGCGGCGAAGGGCCGCTGGCTCTACGCGGCGACCGGGCGCATCACGGACGCGCGGAAGGGCGGCTCGCTGGCGCTCAACTGGACGCCGGGGACGCCGTGCCTCGTCAACCTGCCGCTCTACAACGGCGTGGAGCGCTTTGCGCTGGGCATCGAGCCGAAGGCGACGGTGAGGGCGGTCGCGCACACGAGCGGCATCGGGAAGCCGGTCGTCTTCTACGGCACGTCGATCACGCAGGGCGGCTGCGCGTCGCGGCCGGGGCTCGCCTTCGTGAACCGCGTTGGACGTGACCTGGACGTGCCCGTCGTCGGCCTCGGCTTCTCGGGGTCGGGCGTGATGGAACTCGAGATGAGCGAGCACCTGGCGCGCATCGACGCGAGCTGCTACGTCCTGGACTGCCTCTGGAACATGGGCCTGCGCGAGAAAGACCAGCCGGGGCGGTCGGTCGAGGCGAATTACGAGCCGTTCGTCCGCAGCCTCCGCGCGAAGCGTCCGAACGTGCCGATCGTCATGGCCGAGCAGTGCGACGTCCACCTTTACGGGCCGAGCGAGAAGGACAGGTTCATCCGCGCGCTCTACGAGAGGCTGGTCGCCGAGGGGTGGAAGAACCTCGTCTACCTGCCGAAGGGCGAGATGTTCGCGGGCGACGGCGAAGGGACGGTGGACGGGTGCCATCCGAACGACCTGGGCATGCAGTCGATGGCGCACGCCTTCGGACGGGCCGTCCGGGCGGCCCTGGGCCTGCGGTAAGGCGTCCGTGTCCGGGCCGGGGCGCCGTGTGCGGACCCTGCCTTGATGCGGCAAAGGGCCGGAGGAGCGCGAACGGCGGACAGGCTGCGGCGACGGCCGCGCGGAGGGCGGGCTGCCTTTCATGCCGAAGCCCTGTGTCGAAGCCCTGGCCGATTGACGGGTCAGGCGATTTTCGGTATACTTTCACACCATACTAACAACATAAGGAGTCCTATGGAACAGCAGAAACCGCAGGGCGGCAACGTCGCCGCCATCGTCACGATGTTCGCGCTCTTCTTCATGATCGCGTTCGTCACCAACTTCGCCGGGTCGATGGCGGTCGTCGCCAAGAACCAGTTCAACGCGTCGGCCACGGCCTCGCAGCTCGGGAGCGCGGCCAACTTCTTCGCCTATCTCTTCATGGGCATCCCGGGCGGCCTCATCCTCAAGCGCAGGGGCTACAAGTTCACGGCGCTCCTCGCGGCGGCCGTCGGCTTCGCGGGCCTCGGCATCCAGCTCGCCTCCGGCTACGTGCCCGCGTCGGCGAACCCGTTCTACGTCTACATCGCCGGCGCGTTCGTCGCGGGCTTCTCGATGTGCCTGCTGAACCTCGTCGTGAACCCGCTCCTCAACACGCTCGGCGGCGGCGGCAACAAGGGCAACCAGCTCGTCCAGATGGGCTGCTCGATCAACTCGATCGGCGCGACGCTCGCGCCGATGATCCTCGGCTGGCTGATCGGCGGCGCGATGGACGAGGCGACGGTCGCGAAGGTCGCGCCGGCGATGCTCATCGCGATGGCGCTCTTCGCGGTCGCGTTCGTGATCGTCCTCGCCTCGAAGATCCCCGAGCCGCACATGGAGACGGCCGAGGAGAAGGCCGACCGCCTCGCCGGGCGGACGAGCGTGGTGAAGGACATCGTCGCGACGCTCAGGTTCCGCCACTTCACGCTGGGCGCGCTCGCGATCTTCTTCTACATCACGATCGAGTCCGGCATCCCGAACTTCGCGAACCTCTACATGAGCGAGATGGAGGGCGTCGGCCCGGTCATCGCCGGCAGCGTCGTCGCGTCCTACTGGTTCGCGATGATGATCGGCCGCATCGTCGGCGGCGCGATCGGCGGCAAGGTCAGCTCGCGGGCGATGATCACGTTCCTCTCCCTCCTCGGCATCGTCACGCTGCTGGCGATGATGTTCCTGCCGGTGAAGCTCGTCACGGTCTTCGGCAAGACGATTCCGCTCTCGATGTGCCTCGTCTTCGTCTGCGGCCTCGCGACGTCCGTCATGTGGGGCGGCCTCTTCAATCTCGCGGCGGAGGGCCTCGGCAAGTACGTGCCGATGGGGTCGGGCATCTTCATGGCCTGCGTCGTCGGCGGCGTCTGCCTGCCGCTCCAGGGCATGCTCGCGGGCAAGGTCGGCTACCTCGACAGCTACTGGTTCACGATCGCGCTCTTCGCCTACATCTTCGTCTACGCGAACTTCCTCTCGAAGCCGAGGGCGAAGCAGGCCTGAAACTCAAATCTTAACCAAAGGGAGAATTCCGCTATGCTGAACCAGGAAATCCACGACGAGCTCGTCGCCAAGTTCGAGAAGCTCTACGGCGAGCGGCCGCAGGTCGTCGCCTACGCGCCGGGCCGCATTGAGGTGCTCGGCAACCACACCGACTACAACGAGGGCTACGTGCTCTCGGCGGCGATCGACAAGGGCACGTTCTTCGCGGTGAGCGCGACGGCCGACGAGAGCTGCTCGCTTACGGCCGGCGACCTGATGGAGACGGCGAACTTCTCCATCCGCGACGTGAAGCCCGCGCGCGAGATGACGTGGCAGAACTACGTGACGGGCACGTTCAGCTGGCTCTTCGACAGCCGGCCGGAGACGGCGAAGCACGGCTGGAAGGCGATGTTCCTCGGCAACATCCCGCTCGGCGCGGGGCTCTCCTCGTCCGCCGCGCTGGAGATGGCGACGGCGCTCGCGCTCCAGAAGCTCTACGGCACGAACCTCGACAGGACCGCGCTCGCGAAGATCGGGCAGAAGGCCGAACACACGTTCGCGGGCTGCCCCTGCGGGCTGCTCGACCAGGCGTCCTCGATGTACGGCAAGGCGGGCGCGCTCGTCAAGAGCGACTTCCGCTCGAACACGTTCGAGACCGTGCCGCTCGGCGACAAGGTCGCGTTCATGATGGTGAAGTCGAACGCGAAGCACGCGCTCGTGGACGGGGCTTACGCCTCGCGCCGCCAGGCGTGCGAGGACGCGGCGAAGTACTTCGCGGGCGTCCTGCGGAAGGGGAACGTCACGCACCTGCGCGACGTCACGACGGCCGAGTGGGTCCTCTACCGCAGCGGCCTCTCCGAGACGACGGCGAAGCGCGCGGTGCATCCGATCGGCGAGGACGAGCGCGTCCTCCAGGGCGCGGCGCTGCTGGAGAAGGGCGACCTGAAGGGCTTTGGCGCGCTCATGTACGATTCGCACGAGTCGAGCCGCAACTGGTTCGAGAACTCCTGCGAGGAGCTGGACGCGATCGTGGACGCGGCGAAGGCGATTCCCGAAGTCTACGGCGCGCGCCTCTCCGGCGGCGGGTTCGGCGGCAGCTGCTGCCTGCTCGTCGATCCGGCGGCGGCCGACCGCATCGCGGCGGCGATCACGCGCGAGTACAAGGCCAAGTTCGGCGACGAGCCGACCTGTTCGCTGATTCCGCCGTCCGACGGCGCGCATCTCGTCTAAAGGAGGTCAACCATGAAGCCTGTCAAGTCCGTTTTCGTTTCGCTCGTCGCGCTGGGCGCGTGCGCCGCGTTCGCGCAGGAAGATGAAGGGGCGGATGCAGCCGCGCCGGCGGCCGAGGCCGCGCCCAAGAAGGCCGTCGCCGCGTCCGTCTTCACGACGCTGCCGTTCTGCCGCGCCTGCGAGGGCCCGGCGGAAGTGCAGCGTCCGGGGCTGGACTGGGAGGCCGTCGAGGACGGCAAGTTCTATCCGCTCGGCTCGGCGTTCCGCACGCGCGGCGCGGGCAAGCTGACGGTCGCGTTCGGCAAGGACTCGTTCGCGACGATCGCGGGCGACGCCTCGTTCGGGACGCGCGCGCAGGCGCTCGGCGTCAAGACGCGCACGGTCGTCCTCGGCGAGGGCACGCTGGATCTCGACCTCGCGGACAACCTGCCGGAGGGGGCGTTCTTCGTGACGGCGCCCGGCTTCACGGTGAAGAACCCGGCCGGCGAGTCGCGCTACGTCTACGCGAAGACGGCGTTCGGCGACCGCGCGGTCGTGCGGTGCGTGACGGGGACGCTCGGCCTTTCGGGGCGGCACTTCGAGATCCCCCAGATGCGCGCGGCGAACGAGCTCGTCCTCACGGGCGAACACGACCACCTCGTGACCGTGCTGGAGAACACGAGCGGAGACTACGTCGTCCGTCTCGACCAGGGCGTGCGCCTCGAGTCGCAGATCGCGGAGGACGGCTCGGCCGAGCAGAAGGCCGTCACGGAGAAGGCCGAGATCAAGCTCTCGCCGAAGATGAAGATCAACATCCACCGCGCCGTCCCGTCGGTCGGCGAACGGATGAGCGTGTTCGTCCTCGCGTTTGACGCGGCGGGCAACCCGATGGGGCCGGGCGTGAGCTTCTGCGAAGGCCGCGCCGAGGTGAACGCGGGCACGCTCGTCTCGAAGTCGGAGACCGAGGCGGACGCCCTCGCGAAGAAGGCCGCCGAGGCGACCGAGACGACGGAAGCCGCCGCCGAGGACGACGAGCCGGCGGAGAAGGCGTCCGAAGAGGGGGCGTCCGACGGCTCCTCGGACGAGGAGTGAGCGCGGGCGACGGCCAAAACAGGCTCTTTCACACATCCAAACACCACAAGCAAAACCGAACCGATCGAACAGTCGAGCATTCGTAGAATCGAGCAACAAGAAAATGGTCATTCATCAATTCAACAAGCTGATCCGCAACCGCTGGCTCTGGGGCGCCTTCGCCATCGCGATTTCCGCCTTCTTCGCCTTTGACTTCCTCATCGCCGACCTCGGCAGCGAGTCGCGCACGGAATCGTCGGGCGACGCGGGCACGCTCGCGGGCAAGTCCGTCGACGCCAAGCTCTTTTCGGCCCTCGCGGAAGAGGTGCGCGGCTTCGGCCGCGCGCGCGACCACCAGATGAAGCAGGGCGACGTCAACCGCCAGGCGTGGGAGAACTACGCCGCGCTGCTCGTCGCCGGCAAGGCGGGCGTCGAGGCGACGGACGCCGAGGTGCAGGCGATCATCCGCCGCGATCCCTCGTTCCAGCAGAACGGCGGCTTCAGTTTCGCGCTCTACCAGCGCGCGCTCCGCGACAACGGGCTGACGCCCGAGCGCTTCGAGGCGTTCCTGAAGCGCCGCGTCACGCTCATGCGCCTCGGACAGGCCGTGCTCGGCTCGGCGGCGTGGACGTCGCCGATGGAGCTGGACCAGGCCGTGGCGGACATGACGGACACGTTCACCGTCAAGGTCGCGACGTTCACGCAGTCGAAGAAGGACGCCGAGGCCGTCAAGGTCGACGAGAAGGCCCTGAAGGCCTGGTACGAGAAGAACCAGAAGAGCCTGGAGCTTCCCGAACGCACGAAGATCCGCCTCGTGAAGTTCGACGCGACGAACAAGGACCTGCTCGCGCGCATGGCCGTCACCGAGGACGAGATGCGCGACCGCTACGACGTCACGATCGACAAGTACACGTCGACGGACACGAACGGCGTCGAGACGGTGAAGAAGTTCGAGGACGTGAAGGCGGGCATCGAGAAGGAGCTGCGCCAGATCGCGGCCGTCCAGTGCCTGGAGACGAACCTCAACTTCCGCGCCTACGCCCAGAAGGCGGCGAAGGGCGCCTCGCGGCTGGACGAGATCGCGAAGGAGGAGGGCCTGAAGGTGCAGACGAGCGACTGGTTCGCGCTGGACGGCGGCTACCAGGAGGGCTTCATGAAGCGCACGTACCAGATCTGCCCCGGCGCGAAGGGCTTCTCCGAGGCGGTGGCCGAGCTGGACGCGTCGAGCGAAGACCTGCGCTACGCGGTCGTGAGCTCCGCCAATTCCGTCTGGCTGATCGAGAAGGCCGAGACGAGCCCGAAGCACGTGCCGACGTTCGACGAGGCGAAGAAGGCGATCGGGCCGCGCGCGCTCCGCGACGCGAAGGCGGACGCCTTCAGGGCGCAGGTCGAGGCGATCGCAAAGAAGGGCGCGAAGGCGGTGGCGGCCGTCAAGGGCGTTTCGACGAACCTCACGTTCACGGTCTCCGACCTCCGTCAGGGCACGGACAGCGGCATCGAGAACGCGATGGCCGTCGCGCGCGCCGCGATGAAGCTCAAGAAGGGCGAAGTCTCCGATTTCACGCTGACCTCGCCGGGCCATGCGATTCTCGTCGTCTGCGAAGACCGCACGGCGGGCGACGCCGCGAAGGCGATGGTGCTGCGTTCGCAGGTCCGCGACGAGCTCGCGATGCTCCAGCAGCGGCAGATTCCCGAAAGCTGGCGCACGTGGAACCTCGAACGCCTCGGCTTCGAGACGGGCGAGATCTCCTCGGTCGAGAATCCGGAAGTGGAAGAATGACGCTTCGGTTCAAGCGGATTCATCCCGACGCCGTCCTCCCCGCGTATGCCCATCCGAGCGACGCGGGGATGGACTTGAAGAGCGTCGCGGACGTCGTGATTCCCCGTGGCGGACGCGCGCTCGTCCCGACGGGGCTTGTCGTCCTCCTGCCGCCCGGCTACGAGGCGCAGGTGCGGCCGCGTTCGGGGCTCGCGCTGAAGCACGGCGTGACAGTCCTGAATTCGCCCGGCACAGTCGATTCGGGCTATCGCGGCGAGATCGGCGTCATTCTCGCGAACTTCGGCGCGGCCGACTTCGCCGTGAAGACAGGCGACAAGATCGCCCAGCTCGTCATCGCGCCCGTCACGCAGCCGCAGGTCGAGGAGGCGGACGTCGTTGACGAGACGGATCGCGGCGCGGGCGGCTTCGGCTCGACCGGCATCTGAAGGCGCGCGGCGGCAGCTGCGGAATGGGACACAGGAAACTACGGAAGAAGGCAGGAGACAAAAGGCATGACAAACGTTCCGCAGGCTGACGGACTGAACGACACGCAGGGCATCGGGCTGAAAGACCTGGCGCTCGCGACGCTGGCGGGGGCGGTCGCCGCCGCGACGATTCTCGTCTGGGGCATCCCCGGACTCGACCCCGCAATGTGGAGCGAGGCCGCCGTCGCCGCGCAGATCCGTCCGCCGCAGACGATCTTCCCCGGCTTCTGGCGGTTCGTCTCGGTCGGCCTCTTCTCGGCGTTCGGCGTGAGCGGCGCGATCCGCGTCCTCACCTTCGCCGGCGCGGCCCTCGGCGGCATCTCGGTCGCGCTCGTCTGCCTGATCGTGCGCCAGACGCTTGCGTTCCTCGTTCGCACGGGGCGGCCGTATGCCGTCTGGAGCGACCGTATCGCGCCGTTCTTCGCGTTCGTCGCGGCCGTCCTCTTCGGCCTGAGCGACCCGCTCTCGCGCATCGCGCGCGTCCTCTCGCCGTCCCTGCTGCGTCTCGCGGCCGTCCTCCTCATCGTCCACCTCGCGCTGCGCTGGCTTGCGGTCGGCGGGCGCTGGCGGCTCTTCCCGTGTGTTGCGCTGATGGGCCTGCTCGCGGCCGAGACGCCGTTCGGCTTCCTGCTGCCCGTCCTCTTCATCGGCGCGTATGTCCTCGTCTGGCACGGCGTCGTCGACGGCCTCTTCCTGAAGCCGGAGAAGCTGCCCGAGCCGGACGAGCTGCCGAAGTGGCGCATGTTCTTCCTCTTCTTCGGCTCGCTCGCGCTTGCGGCGTGCCTGAACGCGGCGGAGTTCGTCTCGCTCGGCGGCGCCGTGGCCAACGGCTGGGGCGCGAACGACGTCTACTTCCGCTACGCGGGCGGCTACTGGCGCGTCTTTGCGGACGCGGCGAGCGTCGTCGGCTGGGTGCTGGGCCTCGTCTTCGGCGTGCTGCCGCTGCTCGTCGCGTTGAAGGTCTTTCCGATGGTCACGCGCGACGACCGCCCGATGCCGTTCAACCTCGGCGTCCTGCTCTTCCTCGTCGGGCTGCTTGCGGTCATGCAGTGCGGCGCGCTGCCCGCCGCGCGGTTCTGGACGTTCACGAAGGACATCGTGCTGGTGCAGAGCGGCTTCCTGCTCGCCTTCTTCACGTTCTGCGCGATGGTCGCGTTCGCGCTCTTCGGCGCGGCGTTCGCCTTCGAGTGCCAGCGCACGTACCTCGGCGAGGGCGAGCGCCGTCCGGGCGTCCTCCTGCGATGGCTCGTGCCGTGCCTGACGGTCGTCGTCGTCGCGCTCGCGTGCCGGACGGTGCCGAAGCCGGTCGAGACGGAGATGCAGCGCATCGTCGACGACGCGGTGCGCGAGACGGTCGCGGAATGCGGCGACGCGAAGTACCTCTTCACGGACGGCCATCTCGACGCGGCGGTCGAGCTGTGCGCGAAAGACCGGGGACAGGCCCTCTACGCGCTCAACATGATGTCCGGCGCGCGCGCGTGGGACTGCGCGGTGCGGTCGCGTCCGTTCGCGCCGGAGTCGGACGACTGGACGCACGCGCAGACGGGCATCCCGTCGCTCCTGCGCATCTGGGCCGGCGAGAAGGTCGGCGGCATGGACGAGGCGGCGATCCAGCTCGGCTTCGAGTTCTGGAAGCGCGAGCGCAAGCCGCTGCCGACGCTCTCCGGCATGGTCGCGCGCGAGAAGGGGATGGACGCGGCGGCGGCCCAGGCCGGCATCGCGCGGGCGAAGGCCCTCGCCGACCGCATCCTCGCGCTCGCGCCGAAGACGGAGACGGCCGACCCGTCGCCCGCGCTCGCGCGCGCGTACTCGGCCGTCTCGTGGCGGATTTCGCGCTTTGCCCGCATCCGCGAGGACGCGGAACTCGCGAACGACCTCGACGAGTCGAACACGGCCCTGAAGAAGATGCTGTCCGTCATCGAGCAGGAGCGCCAGCGGACGTTCCTGCAGATGACGCCGCGCGAAGGGCTTCAGATCGCGCTGAAGCGCGCGAACTTCGCGGAGGCGCGCCGCTACGCGGCGGCCGTCCTGCGCGCGAACGAGGACGACGCCGAGGCGAACTTCGCGATGGGCATGAGCTCGCTGACGGGCAACCGCTATGCGGACGCCGAGCGCTACCTGAGCCGCTGCCTCAAGGTGCGGCCCAACGAGCCGGCGGTGCTGAACAACCTCTCGATCATCTGCCGCAAGCTCCGCCGCTACAAGGAGGCGGAGGACTACGCGCGCCGTGCGCTGAAGCTCCTGCCGGACTCGCCGGAGGTCAGGCAGACGCTCGCCGACGCCCTCAAGAAGGCCCCGTAATAGATGGGCGTTCGGTTGCCCTGTTGATCTGAACGGAGAACAGGAAGGGGAAGCGGTTATCGCCGCTTCCCCTTCCTGTTGGGTTTCCCAGGCCTTTGCCTTAGGCGATGCCCTGCGCGAGCATCGCGTCGGCGACCTTCGTGAAGCCGGCGATGTTGGCGCCCATGACGTAGTTGCCCTTGTGGCCGTACTTCTCGGCGGCCGCCCAGGCGTTGTCGTGGATCGCCTTCATGATGCCCTTGAGCTTCGCGTCGACCTCCTCGGACGTCCAGCTCAGGCGCTCGGAGTTCTGCGACATCTCCAGGCCCGACGTCGCGACGCCGCCGGCGTTCGAGGCCTTGCCCGGCGAGAACATGATCTTCGCCTTGACGAACGCCTCGATCGCGTCCGGCGTGGACGGCATGTTCGCGCCCTCGCCGACGAGCGTGCAGCCGTGCTTGAGCAGGTAGGCCGCGTCCTTGCCGTCGAGCTCGTTCTGGCGGGCGCACGGGAACGCGCAGTCGATCTCGTCCGCGATCTGCCAGCTGTTCGCGCCCTTGAAGAACTTCACGGCCTTCGTCTTCTTCGCGAAGTCGGCGAGCTCGCCGCGCGTGACGGTCTTGAGGACCATGACGTCCTTGAGCATCTTCGGGGTGATGCCGTCCTTGCAGTAGATCGCGCCGGAGCGGTCGGAGAGCGTCAGCACCTTCGCGCCGAGCTGCAGGAGCTTCTCGGCCGCGTAGGTCGCGACGTTGCCAGAGCCGGAGATCACGCACTTCTTGCCCTCGAACGTCTCGCCGCGCATGGCGAGCATGTTCTCGGCGAAGTAGACGTCGCCGTAGCCCGTCGCCTCCGGGCGGATCAGCGAGCCGCCGTAGGAGAGGCCCTTGCCCGTGAGGACGCCCGTCCACTCGTTGACGAGGCGCCTGTACTGGCCGAAGAGGTAGCCGATCTCGCGGCCGCCCACGTTCATGTCGCCGGCCGGCACGTCCGTGTCGGGGCCGATGTGGCGGTAGAGCTCGGTCATGAAGCTCTGGCAGAAGCGCATGACCTCGCGGTCGCTGCAGCGCTTGCCGGGCGTGTGCGGGCTCTGCTTCGGGTCGAAGTCGCTGCCGCCCTTGCCGCCGCCCATCGGCAGCGTCGTGAGCGAGTTCTTGAAGACCTGCTCGAACGCGAGGAACTTGAGGACGGAGAGGTTCACCGACGGGTCGAAGCGGAGGCCGCCCTTGTACGGCCCGATCGCCGAGTTCATCTGGATGCGGTAGCCGCGGTTCACGCGCACGACGCCCTTGTCGTCCACCCACGGCACGCGGAACATGATCACGCGCTCCGGCTCGACCATGCGCTCCAGGATGGCCTCCTGCTGGTAGGCCTTGTTGGCGTCGATGACGGGCGAGAGGGTCGTCAGCACCTCGTCGACGGCCTGGAGGAACTCCGGCTCGTTCGCGTTCTTCGCCTTGACGTCTTTCAGAACTTGCTCAATGTATTTGTTCATGTCTTTCCTTTTCCTTAACGTGGGCTGACAAAAGTCATTTGGCCCTATGAAAATCAGCAAAACATGTGCCATTTTCGCCGGATCTGCCGTTTTCGGCGTAAATGCATGGCAAGACATTACGGTGCGCGTAATATCGCGCGACAGTCATTCCACGCCGTGTAATCTTTTTGTGGTGTTCGTCCGTGTCTGGCGGATTCATGCTATAATATGCCGCAATGAACACGAAGCGGATCCATCTCATCGGCATCGGCGGCGTCGGCATGGCCGGACTCGCCGTCCTCCTGAAGGCGCGAGGCCACGCGGTCTCGGGCTGCGACCTGCATCGGAGCGCGCGGACGCGTTGGCTGGAGGCGCAGGGCATCCGCGTGGACGAGGGGCACGCCCCCGCGCACGTGGCGGACGCCGATCTGGTCGTCGTGACGCCAGCCGTCCGGGCGGACAACCCCGAACGCGCGGCGGCGGCCGGGCGCATCCGCTTTCGCGGCGACGTCTTGGCCGAGCTCGTGAGCGCGGCGCCGGATGCCGTCGCCGTCTGCGGCTCGCACGGCAAGACGACGACCGCGACGTGGATCGCCCGGCTGCTCCTGTCGCTTGGCGAGTCCGTCTCGTGGGCGATCGGCGGCGAGACGGGCGACTTCCCCGTCGCGGGCGTGGGGACAGGCCCCCTGGTCGTGGAGGCCGACGAGTCGGACGGCACGCTTGCGCAGTATCATGCGAAAACGCTCGTCGTCACGAACTGCGAATACGATCACCCCGACCACTTCAAGACGCGCGACGCCTATCTCGCCTGCTTCGCGGCGGCGAAGCGGAATGCGGCGGACGTCCTCGATTCCGTGGACGGTCTGGAGCCGCTTGCGGCCGCGCTCGGCCTCGACGCGCTGGGTCTCGCGTCGCACAACCGCCGCAACGCGCTGATGGCGGCCGAGGTCGCGCGGCGGCGCGGACACGCCGTGGCCGCGATTGCCGACGCGCTGCCGGCCATTGTCGCGGAGCGTCCCGACCGTCGGTTTCAGCCGATTGCGCCGGGCGTCTACACCGACTACGCGCATCATCCGACGGAAATGGCGTGTGCTGTCGCGATGGCGCGGCAGGTCTGCCGCGGCACGTTGCGCGTCCTCTTCCAGCCGCACCGCTATTCGCGGACGAAGGCGCTGCTGCACGAGTTCCCGGCGGCGTTCGGCGGGGCGGACGAGGTGGTGCTGTGTCCGACCTACGCGGCGTTCGAGGAGCCGGTCGAGGGCGGCGACGTGGCCGACCTGTATGCGGCGTGTCGGGAGGGGGCGTACACGGGGAATGCCCACACGGAGGCACGGAGGCACGGAGAGAGGCGGTTTTATCTGGCGCGGAGCTGCGACGAGGCGTGGGAACACGCGCGCAACTCGATGCAGCCGGGCGATTTGACGCTGCTTCTCGGCGCGGGCGACATCATCAATCTCGTTCCCAAGATCCAAGCAGACCTCCGTGCCTCCAGTTCTCCGTGTGAGCCTAACCCCTGTCCCCCCAAGCGCCGCATCTGGATCGGACAGGGCACGAACACGTGGAAGTCGGACCTGAACCTGTCCGTCGAATACGTCAAGACAACAGGCCCGGCCGGGGCGCCCGGCGCCTCGCTCGTCGCGGCGCATCCGACGCTGTTGCCGTGGATGGCGGGGATTCCCGGCACGGTCGGCGGCTGGATCAGGATGAACGCGGGCGCGTTCGGCCATTCGATTTCCGAAGTCCTCGCGGCGGTCAAGGTCGACGGCGCGTGGGTCAAGGCCGAAGACTGCGGCTTTGGCTACCGCACGAGCGCAATCAGAGGCGAGATTCAGGACTTCCGGCTGAAGGATCCGGATGGCCTGAGGGACGAGAGGGGCGTGAGAGACGCAAGCCCCTCGCTTTCCGCTTGCCCCTCATGCCTTTCGAGTCCTCAATCTGTCGCTGCCTCGCCGGCCGATTATCTTGCGCGGCGCCGGAAGTTCCCGCCGGGGACGTTCGGGAGCGTCTTCAAGAATCCGCCGGGCGATTTTGCGGGGCGGCTCCTGGAGGCGGTCGGCACGAAGGGGCTGCGCGTCGGCGGCGCCTACGTCTGGACGGAGCACGCGAACGTCATTGTGCGCGGCGACGGCGCGACGGCCTCGGACGTCCTCGCGCTCGCGCGGCTGATGGCGGCGCGTGTCCGGCTGAGGCTTGGCGTGACGCTCGACCCCGAGGTCTGCGGGCTGTGTGCGTGCCTCCAGTAAGGAGGTCCGGCGGGGCATTATGGTATAATACGCTGTCATGTTCGAAGTCATCGTCTTAAGTGTGCTGCAGGGCGTCGCGGAGTTCCTGCCGATTTCCAGTTCGGGGCATCTTGTCCTCGGCCGTTCGCTGCTCGGCCTCGGCGAGGTCGGGATGCGGCTCGACATCTTCCTGCACGTCGGGACGCTCGTCGCCGTCTTCGCGTTCTACGGGGCGACGGTCGGGCGGCTGGCGAAGGGCCTCGTGGATACGGCGTCGCCGTCGAATCGTGCGGCGGCGTGGTCGTATGCGGCCAAGATCGTCCTTTCGGCCGTGCCGGCGGGCGTGGTCGGCATCCTCTTCAAGGATCAGCTGGAGACGGCGTTCGCCGCGCCGAAGGCGGTGGGCGGAGCGCTGCTCTTCACGGGCGTCGTCCTGACGGCGACGCGCTTTCTGCCGAAGGGCGAAAAGGACGTCTCGCTTTGGCGGGCGTTCCTGATGGGCGTCGCGCAGGCCGTCGCGATCCTGCCGGGCGTCTCGCGTTCGGGCCTGACGCTGGCCGCCGCCCGCGCGGCGAAAGTGGGCGCCGAAAAGGCCGCCGAGTTCTCGTTCCTCATGAGCGCGCCGCCGATTGCGGGCGCGGCGCTGCTGGAGATCCTGAAGGCCGTCCGCGCGTCCGGGGCGACTGCCGTGCCGGAGGTCGGCTGGGGACTCTGCGCCGTCGGCGCGGCGCTCGCGGCCGTCGTCGGCTACTTCGCGCTCAAGCTGCTCGTGGCGTCGCTGAAGGGCCGCTGGTTCTGGCTCTTCGGGCCGTATTGTTTCTTGGTTGGCGCGCTGACGCTGGCGCTTGCGTAAAGGGGGATAACGATGTCGGTTGTGATTGGCTGCCTTGTCACGGCGATTCTCGTCGCCGCCGTCGCCTATCTGTTCCTGCAGGCCCGGCTCGCGGCGGAGCGGCGCTTCGCGGAGGAGAAGGAGCGGACGCTCGGCGCGAAGCTGGAGGCGATCGTCGCGCAGGTCTCGGACGTGACGGCGCGTTCGCTTGCCGCGCGCGAGCGGGAGCTCGCGGAGCGGAACGCCGCGCAGGTGCGGCCGCTCTTCGACCGGATGAAGGGCGACCTCGACGCCTTCCGTCAGGCGGCGGCCGCCGCGCAGACGGAGAACGCGAAGCTCGGCGCGTCGCTGAAGACGCAGATCGAGGAGGTCGGGAAGAAGGCCGAGGGGCTGGGACGCCAGGCGGACGAGTTCGTGACGGCCCTGAAGGGCGGCAACAAGGTGCAGGGCAACTGGGGCGAGGGCATTCTCGCGAAGACGCTGGAGGACGCGGGCCTCGTGAAGGGCGAGAACTTCACGGAGCAGGAGGGGACGCGCGCCGACCGTCCCGACGTCACCGTCTTCGACGGCGCGGGACACAGGATCTTCATCGACGCGAAGGTCAACATCACCGATTTCATCGATGCGGTCAACGCGGCGAACGAGGGGCGGGCGGAAGAGTCCGCCGCGCTGATGAGGAAGCACGCCGCGAGCGTGCGCGAGCAGGTGAAGCGGCTGGCGGCGAAGGACTATCCGCGCGCGCTGGGCGGCGCGGAGGTCGTCATCATGTTCCTGCCGAGCGAGGCGACCTATTCGGCGGCGGTCATCGCCGACCCGTCGCTCATCGGGTTCGCGAACGCGCAGAAGGTCGTGCTCGCGACGCCGCAGACGCTGCTCACGCTGCTGACGCTCTTCCGGCTCGGCATCGTCCACCAGCAGGTCGAGAAGAACAACGCCGAGATCCACCGGCGCGCCCAGCAGGTCGTCGAGCGCATTGACTTGGCGTTCGTCGCGTTCGAGAAGGTCGGCAAGGCGCTGGACGACGCGACGGCGAAGTACCACGAGACGCTGCGCAAGCTCGGGCTGGAGGGCGGTGCGCAGAACGTCCTCACGCCGGCGAAGGAGCTGGCGCGCCTGACCGATTCGGCGGCCAAGCGCAGCGCCAAGGCCTTTCAGGACGAGAAGGGCTGAGACGTGCGCGGTCCCACGGCAGGCGGGAACGGGAAGCCCGACGGAGTCCGGCGTCCGCGCGCGGGCCTGGGGCATCAGGAGATCTTCGAGCGGCTGCGGCGGGAGATCCTCTCCGGCAAGTTCGGCTCGGAGGCCGGCCTGCCGAGCGAGACGGCTCTCGCGCGGCGCTTCGGCGTGAGCCGTCCGACGATGAGCCGCGTGATGCTCGACATGAAGCGCGAGGGCCTGATCGTCACGCACCGGGGCGCGCCGGCGCTGCTGACGCGCTTTGCGCGCAATGCGACGGGCGCCCTGGGCATTGTCGTTCCGGGCGTGTGCTACGCCGAGATCTTCTCGCCGATCGTCGGCGTGCTGAAGCGGCTTGCCGAGCAGGGCGGCTGGCGCGTCCTGACGGAAGCCATCCGGAGCGACAAGCCGACCGTGCGGATGCGCGAGGCGCGGCGGATCGCCTACCTCTTCGCGAAGGAGCGCGTCGCGGGCGTCTTCTTCCAGCCGCTGGAGTTCGTCGCGGACTACACGGCGGCTTCGCGCGCCGTCCTGGCGAACTTCGACGCGCTCGGCATCCCGGTCCTCCTGCTGGACTATGACATCGTGCCGCCGCCCGACCGCTCCGAGTACGACCTGGTCGGCATCGACAACGTGTCGGCGGGGCTGGCCGTCGGGCGGCACCTGGTCCGCTCGGGCGCGAAGAACGTCTGCTTCCTGCAGCGTCCGGGCGCGGCGCCGACCGTGTCGGACCGCCTGCGCGGCGTCGCGTGCGCGATGCTGGAGGCGAACCTGCCCTGGTCGTGCCGGACCCATGTCCTCCGCTGCGAACCGGAGAGCCGCCGGGCCGTCTCGCGGTTCGTCGCCGCCCGGAAGCCGGACGCGATCGTGTCCGGCAACGATGCGGCCGCGGCCCGGCTGGAGGAGACGCTCGCCGCGCTCGGACGGGCGGACGGCATCCGGCTCGCGGGCTTTGACGACGTGGACATCGCGGCCCGCCTCGGCCTGACGACGTGCCGTCAGCCGCTCGAGGACCTCGCGCACGTCGCGTTCCAGACGCTGCTCCAGCGCATCCGGTCGCCGTACCTGCCGCCGCGCACGGTCCGGCTGTCCGCACCGCTCGTCGTGCGGTCTCGGGCCTGAAAAAAAACTTGTATTTACAGGTCTGTTCAATCCGTCTGTCCTGTGGTATAATGTCGTGCGGCGTGGACGAGCGCGGGGTCGAGGTCGGCTTCGGGCGCTTTCGTGCGCGCCAGCGAAACGAGAACAAAGGAGACGAAATTCGATGATTGCGCTGATTGCCGCCCTGCTGTCGCTCAACGGGGAGTGGAAGCTTTCGTATTGGCCCGAGCCCGATTCGGGCGCGCTGCGGGCGCTGCCCGCGCCGGCGACGGCCCAGACCGTCACGGCGACCGTGCCCGGGAACTGCGAGCTTGACCTTGTCCGGGCGGGCGTTCTGCCTCCGCCGGAAGTCGGGCTGAACGCGCGGGCGTTCCGTCCGTACGAGGGCTACCAGTGGCTGTACGAGAAGGCCTTCGAGGCGCCGGCGGTCGCCGCCGGCGGGCGGGCCGTCCTCGTCTTCGACGGCATCGACACGCTTGCGGACGTCTTCCTGAACGGCGAACGGATCGGCGAGACGGCCAACATGCTCGTCGCCCACCGCTTCGACGTCACGGAGCGCCTGAAGCAGGGGACGAACGTCGTGCAGGTCCTCCTGCGCAGCGTGCTGCTCGATTCCAAGACGAAGACATTGGGCGAGCTGGGCTACACGATGCAGGGCGGCGCCGAGGGCGAGCCGTACCGCAAGGCCGGGCACATGGGCGGCTGGGACATCTTCCCGCGCCTGTTCGTCTCGGGGCTCTGGCGTGACGTCCGCGTGGAGACGCAGGGTCCGATCCGCATTGACCAGACGAGCTGGATCGTGAAGTCCATCGACCGCGCCGCCCGGCGCGCCACGGTGGTCGGGTCCTGCCGGATCGACCTGCCGTTTGCGGAGCTGGACCGCGCGCAGGTGACGGTGGGGCTCCGTCGTGCCGGGAAGGTCGTGGCGCAGCAGACGTCCAGGGCGCGGCACTTCCAGCACAAGTTCGCGCTGTCCGTCTCCGACGCGGCGTTCTGGTGGCCGCGCGGGTTCGGCGAGCCGGCCCTGTACGAGGCCTTCGTGGAGGTCGTCGGCGCGGACGGCGCGCACCGCGCGCGGCACGCGGAGCGCATCGGCCTGCGCACGGTCGAGCTTGTCCGCGACGACATCTACGGGCCGGAGCGTCCGGGGCAGTTCCTCTTCAAGGTGAACGGCGAGCCGCTCTACGTGCGCGGCTCAAACTGGGTGCCGCTCGATGCGCTTCACGGCCGCGACGCCGCGCGCCTCCTGCCGACGCTGGAACTCTTCAGGGACCTGAACTGCAACATGATCCGCGTCTGGGGCGGCGGCGTCTACGAGCCCGACGCGTTCTTCGACTGGTGCGACGAGAACGGCGTGCTCGTGTGGCAGGACTTCATGACGGGCTGCTCGATGTTCCCCTTCGACCCCGACTACCAGCGGCAGACGCGGGAGGAGGCGATCCGGGTCGTCCTCCGCTTCCGCAACCACCCGTCGCTCGCCCTGTGGAGCGGCAACAACGAGAACGACGGCGCCCCGCGCTGGCGGCTGGGCCGTTCGCCGGCGATCCACTGGGACCCGACCGACGACGTGACGAGCCGCGTCACGCTGCCGACCGTCGTGCGGGAGTTCGACGTGACGCGCCCCTACTTGCCGAGCTCGCCCTACTATTCGCCCGATGTCGTGGCCGGGCGGGCGCAGCCGAGCGAGGAGCATCTCTGGGGGGCGCGCGCGTACTACAAGGTGCCGTTCTACACGAACGCGCCGTGCTGGTTCGCGAGCGAGATGGGCTATCACGGCTGCCCGAACCGCGCGTCGCTGGAGCGGATGATGACGCCGGGCGGCGTCTACCCCTGGACGAAGGTCACCGGAAAGGACCCGAAGCGGGACTATCACTGGAACGAAGAATGGCAGCTCAAGGCGTCCGACCCGTGGCTGGACGGGTCCGGCTTCCACCGCAACTCGCTCATGACGAACCAGGTGAAGCTGCAGTTCGGCGACGTGCCGACGGACCTGGACGACTTCATCCTGGCCTCCCAGATCGTGCAGGCCGAGGCGATGAAGACGTTCGTGGAGCTTTTCCGCTCGCAGAAGTTCACGCGGAAGAACGGGCTCATCTGGTGGAACGTCCGCGACGGCTGGCCGCAGATCTCCGATGCGGTCGTCGACTACTACGGCGGCAAGAAGCGGGCGTACTACGCCATTCGCAACGTGCAGCACGACCAGCTCGTCCTGGTGCGCGACGATCACGCCGTCGTCGCCGTCAACGACACGCTCCGGCCCGTCTCCGGAAAGGTGAAGATCGTCGACCGGGGAAGCGGGCGGACGCTGTTCGAGGCGAGCTATGCGGTTCCGGCGAACGCGGCGAAGGAAATCGGCTCGGTGGACTGGACGGGGCAGGGCATTCTCGACATCCGCTATGAACAGGGCGGCGAATCCCATGAGAACTGGTTCCTCTACGGCGAACCTCCGTTCGACTTCCGGGAGGTGAAGGAGTGGATGAAATGAATGTCCTGATCGGCCTTGACATCGGCGGCACGAAGTGCGCGCTGTCCGTCGGCGACGGCACGGCGGACACAGTGAAGATCCTTCATCGCGAGGCGTTTCCGACGGCGGGCCTCTCGTGGCGGCAGGTGCTGGAGGCGTTCGCCGCGCGCATTGACGCCTACCTCGCCCCCCCCCCATCCCCCACCTCTCATCCCTCATCCCTCATCTCCCATTCCCCATCCCTCGAGTCCATCGGCATCAGCTGCGGCGGGCCGCTCGACTCGCGGCGCGGCGTCATCCTCTCGCCGCCGAACCTGCCGGGGTGGGACGACGTGCCGGTCGTGTCGTTCTTCGCCGACCGCTACCACGTGCCTGTGCACCTGCAGAACGACGCGAACGCCTGCGCCTATGCCGAATGGAAGTTCGGCGCGGGCCGCGGCACGCGGAACATGGTGTTCATGACGTTCGGGACGGGGCTGGGCGCGGGGCTGGTCCTTGACGGGCGGCTCTATTCGGGCACGAACGACAACGCGGGCGAGATTGGGCACATCCGCCTCGCGCCGACCGGGCCTGTCGGCTACAACAAGGCGGGGAGCGCGGAGGGCTTCTGCTCCGGCGCGGGACTTGCGAAGCTGGCGAAGATCCGCGCGGCGGAGCAGGGCGTGACGCTGCCCGACGACTTCAGCGCGAAAGAGCTCTTCCGCCGCATGGACGCGGGCGATGCGTTCTGCGCCTCGGTCTTTCGCGAGTCGGCGGCGCACCTCGCGACGATTCTTGCGTATGTGATCGACATCCTCAACCCGGAGGTCATCGTGCTGGGCGGCGTGTTCATGCGTCAGGCAGACCGCTTCCTGAAGGAAGTCGAGCCGATCCTTGCGCGCGAGGCGCTGCCGTTTGCGCGGCAGGTCTGCCGGATCGTCCCGGCGGGGCTGTCCGAGAACGTCGGCGACTACGCGGCGCTGGCGGTGGCGGGGATGAGAGAGTGAGAGAATGGTCGAATAATCGAATGAGCGAATGGTCGAATGAGAAAGGGAGAGGATCATGAACAGCATTCTTGACGAGCTTTACGAACGGTATCCGCAGCTGAAGGGCTGCGAAGGCGAGATTTCAAAGGCACACGAGATTCTGCTCGCGTGCTGTCGGGCGGGCGGCACGGTGCTGACGTGCGGCAACGGCGGCAGCGCGGCGGACGCCGAGCATATCGTCGGCGAGCTGATGAAGAAGTTCCGCAAGCGCCGTGCGATTCCGGCGGAGCTTGCGGCGAAGCTGCCGCCGGAACTCGCGGCGAAGCTGGAGGGGGCGTTGCCGGCGGTCTCGCTTGTCTCGATGAGCGGCATCCTCACGGCGTTCGCGAATGACGTCGCGTGGGAGACGGCGTTCGCGCAGCAGGTTCTGGGGCTTGGGCGCGCGGGCGACGTGCTGATCGCGCTTTCGACGAGCGGCAACAGCGCGAACTGCGTGAACGCCGCGCGCGTTGCGCGGGCGAAGGGGCTGAAGGTCGTTTCGCTGACGGGCGCGGGCGGCGGACGCCTCGGCGAATGCGCGGACGCCGCGATTGCCGTGCCGGAGACGGAGACCTACAAGGTCCAGGAGCTGCACCTGCCGGTCTACCACGCGCTCTGCGCGGCGCTGGAGGACGATCTGTTCGGCGGCGGTTCCGATATGACATGACGTGTTTCGCCTGATGGCGGCACTGTACAGTGCGCGTAATCAGAAGGCCGTGCCACGGCCCGCGAGGGCGTTGGCACGGCCTTTGCTTTTCCCTTTGCGTTGCCGCATGTCGTGGTGACGCAAACAAGGAAAGCACAGATGAAGCTAATCATCGCCTACATTCAGCCTGAACGGCTCAACGCCGTCAAGCAGGCCCTGTACACGCGCGAGGTGTACAAGATGTCCGTCTCCAATGCCCTTGGATGCGGTCAGCAGAAGGGCTACGTCCACCAGTATCGCGGCGCCATCGAAGAGGTGACGCTCCTGAAGAAGATCCGCCTCGCCATCGCGGTGAACGACGAGTTCGTCCAGAAGACGATCGACGGCATCGTCGAGGGCGCGCGCACGGGCGACATCGGCGACGGCAAGATCTTCGTCCTGCCGATGGAGGAGTGCATCCGCATCCGCACCGGCGAGAAGGGTCCGGCGGCGATCGGGTGAAGGACAAAGCAAGAAGGAAGAAGGAAAAAGTAAGAAGTAAGAAAGTAAGAAACGGAAAGGCAATGAAAATGAAGAAACTACTGTTGTGCGGCTTGCTGGCGCTGGGCGCCGGCGGCGCGTTGGCGGAGGAGGCCGCGCCCACGGCGGCGGACGTCCAGAACAACCTGAACGTCGTCTGGACGCTCCTCGGCGGCATCCTCGTGTTCGTCATGCAGGCGGGCTTCGCGCTCGTCGAGACGGGCTTCACGCGGGCGAAGAACGCGGCGAACATCATGATGAAGAACCTGATGGACTTCGCGTTCGGCTCGATCGTGTTCTACTTCATCGGCGCGGCGCTCATGTTCGGAGCCTCGAAGCTGGGCGGCGCGCTCGGCTGGGGCGGATTCTGCATGCCGAGTGTCTTCGCGGGCGAGGGGACTTGGGATTGGACGTTCTTCTTCTTCCAGACCATGTTCGCCGCGACGGCCGCGACGATCGTCTCGGGCGCGGTGGCGGAGCGCATCCAGTTCCGCAGCTACCTGATCTACACGGCGCTCGTCTCCGCGTTCGTCTACCCGGTGACGGGCCACTGGATGTGGGGCGGCCTGCACGGCGCCGAGTCGGCCGGCTGGATCGAGGCCCTGGGCTTCCACGACTTCGCCGGTTCGACGGTCGTCCACTCGGTCGGCGGCTGGCTGGCCCTGGCGGGCGCGATGATGCTGGGTCCGCGCATCGGCAAGTACCGTCATGACGGCAAGGCGAACCCGATTCCGGGCCACAGCCTCGTCCTCGGCACCCTCGGCGTGTTCCTCCTCTGGATCGGCTGGTTCGGCTTCAACCCCGCCAGCTACACCGCCGGCATCGGCTCGATCAGCCGCGTCGCGATGACCACAAACCTCGCGGCCTGCGCCGGAACCTGCGCGGCGCTCGTCACCGCCTGGATCGTCATGGGCAAGCCCGACCTCACGATGGCCCTGAACGGCTCGCTCGCAGGCCTCGTCGCGATCACCGCGCCCTGCGACCTCGTGACGCCCAACGCGGCGCTCCTGATCGGCGCCATCGGCGGCGTGCTGGTCGTCCTGAGCGTGTTCTTCTTCGACAAGATCCACGTGGACGATCCGGTCGGCGCCGTCTCGGTGCACTGCGTGAACGGCGTGTGGGGCACGATCGCGGTCGGCCTCTTCGCCGCGCCGGAGGCGCTGGGCTACGGCAACTCGATGGTCGGCCTCCTCTACGGCGGCGGCTTCAAGTTCCTCGGCGTGCAGCTCGTCGGCGTCGCGATGACCTGCCTCTGGGCGTTCGGCCTCGGTCTCGTGATGTTCTACGTGCTGAAGCGCCTGGGCATGCTGCGGGTCGACGAGAAGACCGAGCTCAAGGGCCTCGACGTGACCGAGCACGGGCAAGACGCCTACGCCTCCTTCCAGTTCTTCTCGAACATGTAAGCGAGACGAGATCCGAAACGCCGCCTGTGCGGCTCGCCGGACGGCGCTTCGGGTCAGCAGACGAAACAACGTAACCACCAACAGAATCAACCACCAGCAATCAGGAGAAAAACAATGAACACCTTCATCCGAATGGGAATCTCAGCAGCGGCGGCGGCCATGGCCGCAGGCGCGTTCGCGGCGGAGACGAACGAACTGGAAGAGGCCGAAAGCTCGCCCCTGTCGGTCGAGGTCACGGTCGACTTCTACAGCTCCTACATGTGGCGCGGGCAGATCTGCGCCGACGCGCCCGTCTGGCAGCCGGCGGCGACGCTGGGGCTTGACCTCGGCGACTTCGGCGCGCTGAGCGCCAACGTCTGGTCGAGCTTCCGGCTGACGAACCGCCGCGAGGGTTCGCCCGTGCGCAACATGGGCAACCAGGAGATCGACTACACGGTCTCGTATGCGAAGAGCCTTGGCGACGTCGACATCGAGGCGGGCCACATCTGGTACACGTTCCCGAACGTCGATGACGGCGAGAGCAACGAGGAGCTCTACCTCTCGGTCGCCTACAACAACCCGATCGTCACGCCGACGGCCGCCGTCTACTGGGACTACCGGGACAATGACGACGACGGGCTCTTCTACGGCAGCCTTGCGCTCGCGCACGACTTCGAGCTTTGCGAGAGCCTGACGCTGACGCCGTCCGTCTCGCTGGGCATGGGGTCGGACGCCTACCTGCGCATGTGCGTCGATGACGTCAACAAGACGGCGTTCCTCGACCAGACGACCGGCCTGGCGCTGTCCTATGCCGTGACGGACTGGCTGACCGTCGGCGCGCAGGTCAACTACTCGTGGATCGTCGACCGCGACGCGCGGCGGGCGGACTACATGGGCCGGGACAAGGATCAGCGCGTCTGGGGCGGCGTGAACGTGGCGTTCGCGTTCTGACGAACAGGAGAATGACGGTGAAGGGCTTTGTCCGAATCGCCGTGGCGACGCCGGATCTCCATTTGGGGAATCCGGCGTCGAATGCGGTCGAACATCTGAAGGTGGCGCGCACGGCGGTGGCGCAGGGCGTGTCCGTGCTGGCGTTTCCCGAACTGTCGCTCACGGGCTACACGTGCGGCGACCTGTTCTTTCGCGACGACTTCCTGGACACGGCGCGACAGGCGTTGACGGAACTCGCGGCCCGGACGGCTGACCTGCCGCTTGCGCTGATCGTGGGCGTGCCGCTGAAGCTTGGCGCTGGCATCTTCAACACGGCGGTCGTCCTTTCCGGCGGACGCATTCGGGGGGCTGTCCCCAAGACCTATCTGCCGACCTACGGCGAGTATTACGAACACCGCCAGTTCACCTCGGCCACCGCCCTTCCACCCGTGGGGACAGACCCCAATCTGCTGGGGTCAGGCCCCGTTCCGTGTGCGACAAATCTTGTCTTTTTGTTTGGAAATATCAAATTTTCGGTCGAAATCTGTGAAGACCTGTGGGTGCCGATTCCGCCGAGCGCCCGTTTGGCGGCTGCGGGACTTGATTGTGTCTTCAACCTTTCGGCGAGTACCGAGTTCCTGGGCAAGGCCGCGCACCGCGAATTGCGTGTTTTGGGCCAAAGTGCCGCGTTGCGGTGCGTTTACGCCTTGGCGTCGGCGGGTGTGGGCGAATCGTCGTCCGATGCCGTTTTCGGGGGACAGTCCCTCATCGCGGCGGACGGGAAACTGCTGAAAACAGGAAGATTATTCAAAAAAGAGTCTGAAATCGTTGCGGCGACGGTCGATTTCGCGGCGTTGGCCTATCGACGGCGGGCGGAGACGTCACTTAATGAGATGGGCGGCACGGGCCTGGGGTCTGTCCCCATGCGGCTGATTCGATGCGATGGTTTGGCAGACGCGGCAGATCTCACACGGAGGCACGGAGACACGGAGTGGGATTTGAAGGTGGGGACAGGCCCCAAGAAGAATTCTGAAAAGTGTTCAAAAGATGAATTTTTGAGCGATTTTGTCGATCCGCATCCGTTCTTGACGGAGTTTGGCGAGGTGGGCTGGGTCGAGAAGATGCTGACGATTCAGGCGGTCGCATTGGCGCGGCGCATGGCGGCGGCACACGCGAAGAAACTCGTCATTGGCGTTTCCGGCGGCGCGGATTCCGCGCTCGCGCTCCTTGCCGCTGCGCGGGCCGTCGCGCGCGTCAACGCAGGGTCTGTCCCCACCGACCCCAC